>CAYZQE010000012.1:0-37921 GCA_964480635.1 uncultured Gammaproteobacteria bacterium
GCCTTTAAAATTGCTTTAGATTTTGCCAGTTTATCGGCGGCTTGTTGCCTTAACATATTGTCTAATAATATATCTGTTTTAGGGGCTGCAAAAGGGCCGTAAATTCTGACAGGAATTAATATGCCTGATGCCTCTATACCCTCACCCGTCTGGCCTTCTAGTGAGCCAATGATTTTAGCATTTACGGTATAATCAACTCGACTTTCATTTAAGTCCGCCTGGCCTTCGCCCGTTACACGAAGGAGCGGTGATTTGAGGCTTAAATCATCACTTATAAACACACCATTTTTCATTATTCCACTCAACGTTAATTCAGTAAAATCTGTTTCTTGAATGTTTTCTAATGGTTTTTTCGCACCTGATATTTTAGCTTTTGCTATATCTGCTAGGTGACGTAAATTAAACCCTTTTAAAGCTCCATCGGCGAAACGTAAAGAAATATCACCATTTAAGTTTTGCTTTAGATGGCTTAAAAATGAACCCTGAGTGCTAACGTCAATAGCCATTGTCGCTGCCCCTCTAATTTTATCTAATTGCATAAAATCAACTAATAAATCACCAATTTGAACCTTGTCCAAATTAGTTTTAATGCTGTATTTAGGCTTTTCTGTACGCACATCAACCGTCATTTTATGGCGAAACGAACCATCATACATATTTAATGATAATGGCTTAATTTGTACTAATCCATTCTTAGCATTGATGGTTAATTGATTATTGGTGGTACGCATATTCATTACTTTAAGGTTCGCAATTGATATCTGCCCATCTACAACTAAATTTCTTAGTAATTCCATGGGTAAGGCTATTTCAAGATCCTCACTTATCTGCACGTCACTATTTTCTAATGCTTCAGTTTGCTTGCTCGCTAGACCTAAGAATTCATCTAGATCTATTTCTTGTGCATTTAGCTTAAAACTAATGGATGGTTGTGCATAATCTTGTACATGCACCTCACCACTAAACAAAATATCATTTAAACCCAACTGAAGTTTCACCAAATCAATTTTTCGTTGCTTAATATAAAAATCAAACTGCGCTGATTTAAGCTGTGTTTTTAACTGCCCTTTAGGCATGCTGTCATCTTGTATATCTGCATTCAGTATAAGATGCTCAATATGTAAGTGCTGACTCAGTAAATTCATATTTAATTGTCCCGCCAGCTCTACATCGGTGTATTGCATCACCCCGCCTTGCGTATTTGCTCGTAATAATAGATCTGACACATTAAGTAATTGCTTGCCTAAATCAAATTTAACACTGGCGCTTAACGTGATATTACTTTGCTCAACAGGCATTAAATCACCACGTACTTTTAAATTTAACTTTAATTGCTGCACACTCACAAGCTGATGTTTTTGATCAAAAAAGACTTCGGCGTCGAGTTTAATAACCGCATTGAGTTCTTTTTGCTTCTGCATTATTAACTGAAGCGATAAAGGAAAGGGTTCTGTCGGTGTGATTTTTCCAGTCGTAAAGTCTAAATCATCAATACTAAATGACTCTCCTGTCGTCTCATCTCTCCAAGAGATTTTTGCATTGTTAATATTAATGCCTTCAAAAGCGCCAGCAATTTCAAACTCGCTATTCCCATCACTTTTAGTAATGTCTGTTGTGACTGTTTTGGTTGGGTTTTTATTATTTTGTTTTGTTTTTTTGGATACTAAATCGTCCCAGTTAGTCACACCTTGTTTGTTTTTTTGCAGGTCAATATGCAGTTCACTCAAAATTAACTGGCTTACTTTAGGTTCAAGCATTAACACTGATTTCACATCAACACTAACACTCACTTCATCGACTGAAAGCATGGCGGTTGAGCCAAACCCCGGGGCATTAGACAACTGCATGCCGCCCAACTTCATGCCAAAATCAGGATAGAGCATTAATTCAACATCACCATTGAAAACTAAAGTTCGGCCACTACTTTCTTTAACATAATCAACCAGATTTTGTTTATAGTCATTGGCATCAAACAAGGCTAAAAACAGACTGCTTGCAACCACAATGACGGCAATAGGCAGTAAGATTAAATAAAGCGCGATTTTACGTGTTTTCATCGGATATTCCGTTGCCGTAGGGTTAGAAGGTTAGAGGACTTATAAGTTTCTGTTTCACAGTAAGGTCTCGTATACTAATGTCACACAAATAAAAACATGAATCAAGCTATGGCTAACATCGATCTCGATACAATTAAACAAAAGATTTCTGATTACTTTGATGCGCTTAAAGATCAGCAACTAAAATTTAAAATTATTTTTATCTTTATTCCATTTGCTTTCTTATTATTGTGGCTATTAGGCAGCTATTGGAGCCAAGAACCCGAAGCTTTTAGCATCAAGCCTGTGATGCAACAACAATCTGATATTGTGATTGGTACCGCAACCACGCAAACATTGATTAAAACGATGGAAGTTTTACTTAATAAACCAGGCGGTTATCTCACTAATGATGTTTTACCCCCCAGCGTTTGGTTAGATAACATCCCTAATTGGGAGTTTGGGGTTTTGGTTCAGGCTCGTGATTTATCCTTAGCCATGCGTAACGATTTTAGCCGATCTCAGTCTCAGTCAATTGAAGATAAAGATTTATTAAAGGCTCAACCTCAATTCAATTTTAATTCTGATTCTTGGATTTTACCAGCAACAGAAGGCGAGTATCAAAAAGGTATTGATGCACTTAATGCTTACGCATCACGGCTGACGGATAAAGAGTCACCTGATGCTCAGTTTTATGCCCGTGCTGATAATCTCAGTGACTGGTTAAGCCAAGTTGAAAAACGCCTTGGCAGCCTCTCACAACGCTTAAGTGCCAGTACAGGTCAAGTGAGAATTAACACTGACTTAGCGGGTGATAGTGCAGCCCAACAATCGACCAATACAAGTCAACAACTTGAAGTAAAAACACCTTGGTCTGATATTGACGATGTTTTTTATGAAGCGCGTGGCTCAGCTTGGGCTTTAATGCATTATTTAAAAGCCATTGAAATTGATTTTCATTCAGTACTGAGCAAAAAGAATGCACTCGTCAGTTTACGACAAATCATTCGTGAACTTGAAGCATCACAAGAAGCGATGTGGAGCCCGATGATTTTAAATGGCAGTGGCTTTGGCTTATTTGCTAACCATTCTTTGGTGATGGCTTCTTATATTTCACGAGCTAACTCAGCCGTTATTGATTTACGTCAACTACTTAAGCAAGGTTAATGAATTTTTCTCAGTAATAATGGTTCAATGTCATGGCTGAGTAGCGGTTTACTGAACAAATAACCTTGATACAAATCACAGTTCATGTCATTTAGTACATTGAGCTGTAACTTATCTTCTACGCCTTCTGCAATAATTTGCATATCATCAAAGCCCCGAGCCATGCTAATAATGGCCATCACTAACGCTTGGTATTGCTTATTAACCAATAACCCTTGGACAAAAACCTGATCTATTTTTAGCACGTCAATTGGAAAATGAATAAGGTAACTTAAAGAGGAATATCCTGTACCAAAATCATCCAAAGAAATTTTACAGCCCATTTCACTAAGAGCCATAATATTATTCTCTACCACGGCATCTAAATTCATAAATAAAGTTTCCGTAATTTCTATCCCCAAATAACAAGCATCAATCTGATACTTATCTAAGCAAGCTTTAAGGAGCCTCTGATTAAGTCCATAAAATTTTACGAGCTATCAAGCCGTTCTATCCTAGGCACAACTTGAAGCTAATGACGAGTCCTTAGTAAAAGTTGAAACGACGGAGAGAATGGCTTGATAGCTAGGTCGATAAATGCTCCTGCATTATCGACATTCACCACATCCATGTGGCTTCCCTACGAGTCGTTGCCAAATTACCGTCAGCGTTGTTATCGAATTTTGTGGTATCTAGATGACACTACAATCCGATGCCTAGCTGACAATAATTTGGCTTAGATAAAAATTATGGACTTAATCAGAGGCTCCTTAACTAACTGAGGGAAGTCCTTTTGTAAAAACTGTTTGGGTGAAACATTGACTGAAATACACGGTAAGGGGATGCCTTTTTGCTGCCATTCATTTAATTGCTCGCATGTTTCTTCAATAACCCACTGACCTGCCTCTATCATGTAATCAGAGTCTTCTAAAGCATCGATAAAATCAACGGGAGAAACAAGCCCCTTTTCAGGGTGCTGCCAACGTATTAACGCCTCTAAACCCACTAACTTTGACGTTTCAACATCGACTTGTGGCTGATAAAATAATACAAACTGCTGCTCACTAACTGCTTTTTCTAAGGCCATTTGTAATGCGTGTTTTTTATATATCACTTCACGCATATTCACTTCAAAAAATCTATAACAGCCTCTGCCTGCTGCTTTTGCTTGATACATAGCTAAATCAGCATCACTAAAAATGGCATCACTGTCGCGTTGATCATCTGCGTCGATGGTTGTAATACCCAAACTTGCACCTAAAGTACGACTCTCACGATTTATGATGAACTTTTCATTCATTGCTTTAAGAATACGTTCCGCAGGAATTAGAACATCGTCCATCGAATCGGCGTTATCGAGTAATACACAAAACTCATCGCCGCCAAAGCGTGCTAAAACATCTTGCTCTCTCAAACATGATTCAATGCGTTTTGCCGCTTCTTTTAAAACCATATCGCCTGAAAAATGGCCTAAAGAATCATTTATTGATTTAAAGCCATCTAAGTCTATAACGATTAAAGCAATCACCTTGTCTGAACGTTTAACGCGCTTAATAGCGGAACGATAAACCACATCAAAATAACGCCGATTCACTAACCCAGTTAGGCTGTCATATTGAGCTTGGTATGCCAAACGGTCAGATAACGAACGCGATTCACTAATATCATGAAATACCAAAACGACCATTTCTGCATTCTCATCAAATGCCATTAATGGTGTCACTCTTAGCTCATAAATTAATTTTCTATTGCTCCCTAATGAAAAAACAAGCTCATGATTAGCATCCATAGAGGCATTAGAATGAGTTGATAAGTGAATCAAATCTTTGATCATCTTTAAACTTTTTTGATCAAAACTAAAAAAATCACTCAACTTTTCTACCGTTTTGTTTTGGCTCGTCGAAATAGTATCTGCGAATAAATTTGCTGAATCATTTGCATAAACAATGCTATTTTCACGGACAACCAAAATAGGGTCAGATATTGACTCTAATGTTGCTTTTGTGTTTTTTTCTTCTTGCCTCAATTTTTCTTTAGCTGCATACAAACCTAAAAAAACTTCAACTTTAGATAATAGAATGGGCGGGTTAATAGGTTTTTCAATAAAATCAACGGCACCCGTTTTATAGGCTCGAAGCTGATTTTCTTCACCTCGGTGAATAGCCGTGACAAAAATAATGGGAATATGGCTAGTGCTTTTTTCATTGCGCAAAATCTCTGCAACTTCATATCCATTCATTTCTGGCATCTGAATATCTAACAGAATCAATGCGAAATCTCTATCCAACACATAAGATAATGCTTCAGCACCCGAATTTGCATTGACCACAGCGGCATCTAACCCATCTAACATTGCATTCATAGCTACAATATTTGCGGGTATATCATCAACAACTAGTATTTTAGGCGCACTATTGGCTAACATTTTTTTTCAGTTAAAGCACCAATTAGTATAGTCAACAATTTGTCATTGTTGTTCAATATTTTAAAAATTAGAACTATTTACTAAATAATATTTATTTACAAATGCAATTTTTTATCTATACTTACTTTCACGCCCGATTTATTAACCTATATTATAGTATTGATTATGGCCATTTCGGGTACCTCTTGCACTACTTGCTCTTCTAGTTATTTGTCTGCGACTGATACAAATAAACTACGCCAAGGCGAAAAATCTCAAAACCTTGAAGTTGATCTGAATGACAATAAATCATCCAGTAGAGAACCTGCTGAATTTATTTTTCGTGGTGAGTTATTAGATGAAGTGAATCAAAACAATGGCTTTCGGTCACAAAAAGATCAAACTATTGATCCTGCCAATCAATCGGCCATTAACCGTTATGAAGATAACAACACACCAACGTCAGAAAGTGCCTCTCTTCTTGTTCAAAGACAAGGCGCTATCTTAGATGCGTACGCATAAAAAAATTAATGTATCTGTACATGTAGCGCTTGATTGCCGCGTTTGACGCTGATCAAAATAGTTTTTTTAGATATTTTAAACGCTTGTTTTAAATCCTCTAATCGAACCATTCTTTGTCGATTAATACCAACAATTTCATCTCCTTTACGAAAACCTAACAACCATGCCTGAGAGCCTTTTACTACATTTTTAACAAGGAGTTGCCTTAATTTCCCTTGCTGCAAATCTAGCTTGCTCGACTCTTCTATCTCCACACCATATAAACGACGATGCAATGTTTTACCTAATAATGATGGCAAAACGATCTCCTGTATCTGAATGGATACTGCCATTGGCTTTCCTTGGCGTAATATTTTCAAATTAACGCTTTGATTAATACGCAATAACCCAACTAAATTATGTACGTCTGACGTTGTTTTAATGCGCCTCCCATTCGCTTGAATGATAACATCTGCTATTTTTAACCCTGCACTATAAGCTGAGGATTCAATTTCTATCTGAGTGACAACGACACCTCGTTGAGCTTTATGAATTTTAAGTGCCTCAGCTAAAGCTTGAGTTAAATCCTGCGCTTGCACACCAAGACGCCCTCTTTTAACTTCACCAAAATCAATAAGCTGACGCATAATGTCATTGACCATATTAATGGGTATCGCAAAGGCGATTCCAATATTGCCATTATTATTAGTCCCTGCGCCTAAAATCGCCGTATTAATACCGACTAATTCCCCTTTTAAATTAACTAAAGCGCCACCAGAGCTCCCTAAGTTAATAGCCGCATCGGTTTGAATAAAGTCCTCATATGACTCTATGCCTAAACCAGAACGACCTAAGGCTGACACGATGCCCGATGTCACCGTTTGACCTAAACCGAAAGGGTTGCCTATAGCAACAACAAAATCACCGACTTGTAGGCGCGCACTATCCGCAAAATCTAACTGCTTTAAATTACCGGGTTTAATCTTAATAACCGCGATATCAGTATCAGGATCCTGACCAATCACCTCAGCATATAACTCACGCCCATCCGTTAAAGTCACCGTAATTTCAAACGCACCTTCAATAACATGGTTATTGGTTAAAATATAACCCGTATCTGCATCAACAATAACCCCAGAACCTAAATTATTAGTCAGACCATCCTGCTCAATTCTAGGTGATTTAAGTAAACGTTGGATTAAGGGATTTTGAAACAAGGAGCGTTTAACGCTTCGTTTGCCACGTGTCGATATATTAACCACTGCAGGAGTTACATGCTTAAGCATTGGAGCCAAGCTCGGTAAGCGCTCCCCATCAATCGCAAATGGTAAAGCGGCTAATAATGACGCATTAAAAAACACGCCCAACACTAATAAAAAAAACGGATTCACGTGTTAGAAAGACCTTGGGTTAAAATTAAACTTTACTTTTAATTGTTCATACAAAGCAAACTCTTCTTCACTTTCCAATAGAGGGTTTTGGATCATGATTTCAACAAATTGATCGCCATCACCCGTCTTACTTGGCAGACCCCTTCCTTTTAAGCGTAATTTTTGTCCCGACTTAGCATTTTTAGCAATCTTTAAATCCACATTTCCAGCTAATGTTGGAATATTAACCTTGGTGCCCAAAGCGGCTTCCCATGGCGTTAAAGGCAACTTTAAAAGAATATTTTTTCCATCCACTTCATAAAGAGGGTGGTTTTTTATAGACAGTTCTAATATTAAGTCACCGTCTTTACCACCTTCGGGTGATTCATGGCCTTGTCCCGATAGACGAATTTTTTTTCCTGTTGTCGCCCCTTTAGGGATACTCACCTTTATTTTTTTAAATTCTGGCACACCAAATTGGTTCACTGCATTTTTAACAGGCAACTGAATCACTTTCTCGCCACCGTGAAAAGCATCTTCTACCGTGATATCTAAACTTAAAGTTTTATCGTCACCTTTAGCGGGTGTTCTTGCTTGACGTTGATGCCCAAAACCACCGCCGCCATGTTGCTGATGAAATACCGACTCAAAAAAATCATTAAAGTCATTACCACTAAAACCTTGAGAGCCTCTCCCTCCATTCCAACCACCCGCGCCACCAGAATTCCAGTCTGCGCCCATTTGGTCATAAGCCGCACGCTTTTCCTTATTCTTTAGCACTTCATAAGCTTCGTTAACTTCTTTTACCTTATCTTCAGCTCCAGGCTCTTGATTAATATCAGGGTGATATTTTCGCGCAAGTTTTCGATAGGATTTTTTTATTTCTTCAGCAGATGATGTCTTTTCCACCCCCAAGGTCTTATAATAGTCTTTGTAATCCATAATCTATATCATCAAATAAAAAATAAACAGGGTCTTATAAGTAGGTGTTAACCGTAAAAACTCAAGGCAGAGATAACAGTAAACATTAATGTCACTTTTTTATTCAATAATTCAAGATTTGTTCTTGTCATCACTCCATTTATTGTTTAGTATTCGCGCCCTTTCGAAACACAAGTGGGTAGAACCCATTTTTAAGGAATTTTTATGAAAACCTTTAGTGCCAAAGCTGAAACAGTCCAACGTGATTGGTTTCTTATCGATGCTACCGACAAAACGTTAGGTCGATTATCTACTGAAATTGCTCGTCGTTTACGCGGAAAGCATAAGCCAGAATATACACCTCACGTTGATACGGGAGATTACATTGTGGTGATTAACGCTGAAAAAGTTAAAGTCACTGGCAATAAAGAAGAAGATAAAATTTATTATCATCACACAGGTTTTATTGGTAACTTAAAATCAATTAGCCTTGGTAAGCTTCGCGCTACGCACCCTGACCGCATTATTAAAAATGCAGTTCGTGGTATGATGCCAAAAAATTCTTTAGGCAAAGCGATGTTTAAAAAATTAAAAGTATATGCTGGCGCTACTCATGAGCACACAGCACAACAACCACAAATACTAGAAGTATAGAAGAGAGCAATTATGGCTACTGAACAATATTACGGAACTGGCAGACGCAAAAGCTCAGCTGCTCGTGTTTTCATGAAAGTTGGCGCTGGTGCAATCACCGTTAATAAAAAGTCGTTAGAAGACTTTTTTGGTCGAGAAACTTCTCGCATGGTGGTAAGACAGCCTTTAGAAACTGTTGATTTAGTGTCTAAATTTGACATTAACATTACAGTCAAAGGTGGCGGCCCAAGCGGACAAGCAGGCGCCATTCGCTTAGGCATTACACGCGCACTAATGGAGTATGATGAAACGTTCCGTCCTGCACTAAGACAAGCAGGCTTTGTAACTCGCGATGCTCGTGAAGTTGAACGTAAGAAAGTTGGCCTTAGAAAAGCACGTCGTGCGGTTCAGTTCTCTAAACGTTAAGCACAACGCTTTAACGTTAATAAAAAAACCTGCTTTTGCAGGTTTTTTTTTGCCTGATAAACAATCCAGGCTATAAACCTTATTAAAAACAAGTCACTTTAACAATATTCGCGAAAACACATTATATTTTTCCATCTTGACTTTAGGTGGAAAATCGCTAATGCTTGTAACTATATAATAAAAACATGTCACCATCTAAATAATAACTTAAGGTCATCAGCTGAATGCTTCTGCCATCAATAACTCTTATAAAAAAAAATTTAGGATATATCTTACTATTTTTTGCAAGTATAAATATCTGCTTCGCTCAAGCAACAGATATTTATTTGCAATTACTTGAGGGTGAAGCTAGCCATTTAACGCTCGATAATCAAACTAAAGCAAAAACAGAAAAAACACCTACCATAAATACAACAACTTCATCAGATGGCGGACTCCCAATAGGGCTAGCATTTGAAGCTTTTTTTCAACACTTAAAAATCAACTATATTGGTTCTTATATATATGCCAAACGCTTATCGTCAAGTGGAAAAATTGAAATCTATGACTTTTATAAAAAAAATAATGACCCTCAAGCGATACGTACTCAAATCATAAAAACAAGTAAAAAGAAATAAACTAGGTAAAAACCACATGAAGCATTTTATAATTTTATTCGCCTTCCTTTTGTTTTCCGCATCAGCTTTTTCTCTTGATGTAAAAATCACTGCCAGTCAAGACTATGTCGAAGTTGTCAGCCAAGGTAAATTGATACGGATACAAAGAATTCAAGACCAAGATCATATTCTAGATGGCGGCTTTTCAAAAACATCACGTAAATGCCCCCCTTTTTGCATTCAACCCATGAGTGCTGGTGAAGGAGTGACGACAGTCGCCCAATTAGAAGTGTTTACCTTTATGGAGCAAGACCTTCTTGACGAAACGGGTGTTCTCATGGATTCCAGAACACCATCTTGGTATAAAAGTGGAACAATACCTGGATCAGTCAATATCCCATTTACAGTATTTGAACTTGATTCGGATGATCCTACATTGGTAGATGCCATGCGTACTTTAGGTGGTAAACGACGTGGTGACATTAGCACATTCGAACGTTTTATCGAAAAAATGGGCTTTATGGGTGGCGAGTTTAAAAATGATACTTGGGACTTCACTGCCGCAAAAAAATTAATTTTATGGTGTAACGGCCCTTGGTGCGGCCAATCACCTCGCGCCATTAGTGGATTACTGAAATTAGGTTACCCTGCTGAAAAGCTATTTTATTACCGTGGTGGTATGCAAGTTTGGCAATCATTGGGGCTTACCATTACCGTACCAGAATAAACAATTAGCCGACCTTATTATGCTATTTAAGCAATAATTTCTTTTACACCATCATCAGTCCCTAATAACAACACATCGGCAGGTCTATGAGCAAAAATACCAACGGTAACAACGCCTGCCAATTGGTTTAATTCTGCTTCAAACTTTAACGGCTCCATAATTTTTAAATTATGCACGTCTAAAATGACATTGCCATTATCGGTCACAAAATCTTCGCGCCAAACGGGGTTCCCACCCATCTTAACTAAGTGCCTTGCTACTAGACTACGAGCCATTGGTATGACCTCAACAGGCAAAGGAAATTCACCTAAATAATCGACCAATTTAGTATCATCAGCAATACAAACAAATTTTTCACTGGCGGCCGCAACAATTTTTTCTCTGGTTAAAGCACCGCCGCCACCTTTAATTAGATGTAAATGCCGTGTAGATTCGTCTGCGCCATCAACGTAAATTGATAAATCTCCAGCCGCATTTAAATCCATCACAGGAATACCGTGATCTTTCATTCTCTGAGTCGATACTTCTGAACTAGAAACCGCGGCCTCAACCATTCCTTTTTTATGTTCAGCAACGGCATCAATAAAATGATTCACAGTAGAACCCGTTCCCACACCTAAGATACACCCTGGCGTTATATATTTTAAAGCGGCTATTGCTGCTTGCTTCTTTTTTTCATCTGCAGTCATAATTTTAATCTATCTATTTATAATGGCTCGAATAATACCATGCCATGCCCATTTTTTGTCATTTTAGTATGAATTCAGTCGCTATGAAGTTAAGCTCAAGTTATCTTTTATTATTAACCTTCATTGTCTTCCTATGCCCCAACAAAACTTCATTGAGAAAGTATTAACAGCCCGAGTTTATGACGTGGCAATAGAAACACCGCTCGACCCGTTAAAATCACTATCTGCTCGGCTCGACAATAATATTTTACTCAAACGAGAAGATTTACAACCGGTTTATTCATTTAAAATTAGAGGTGCATTTAATAAGCTGCATAAACTAAAACAACAAAACCCTGATTTACCGGGCGTCATTGCTGCCTCTGCGGGTAACCACGCCCAAGGCATTGCTATGGCTGCCTCGCATTTAAAGCTTGCAGCAACTATTGTGATGCCCGTCATCACACCTGATATTAAAGTCAATGGTGTTAGGGCATTTGGTGGCAAAGTTATTTTACATGGCGATAATTTTGATGAAGCTTATGAGCACTCTCAAATTATTGCAAAAGAACAAAATTTAACTTTCGTTCACCCTTATGATGACGAGGATGTTATGGCTGGGCAAGGCACTATTGCTCATGAAATCATCAAACAGCACCCTGATTCAATCGACGTTATTTTCGTTCCTGTTGGTGGTGGAGGATTACTCGCGGGCATTTTAAATTTCATGAAAGTGGTTCGCCCGAACATTAAAATCATTGGAGTGGAGCCAGAGGATGCGGCCTGTTTAGATGCTGCAATGAAAGCCAATCGACGCGTAATCCTTAAAGAAGTCGGTATTTTTGCTGATGGCGTTGCCGTCAAACAGATCGGTAAAAATACATTTGCCATGATTAAAAACCTTGTCGATGACACGATCACTGTATCAACAGACCAAATTTGCGCAGCGATTAAAGATACCTTTGAAAATACGCGTGCTATTTGTGAGCCTGCTGGCGCGGTAAGCCTTGCTGGCTTAAAAAAATACGTTGATAGCAATAAAATGACAGGCCAAACACTGATTGCCATTAATAGTGGTGCCAATATGAACTTTGACCGCCTGCGCCATATTGCAGAACGCTCTGAATTTGGCGAGCAACGCGAAGCGATCATTGCCGTTCAAATACCCGAGCAACCCGGTAGCTTTCAAAAGTTTTGTAAAATTATAGGCAAACGTAATATCACTGAATTTAATTATCGATACTCAGATGACGACGATGCCATGGTGTTTGTTGGGTTGCAATTAAGTAAAGGCATTGAAGAAAAAGATAAAATCATTCATTCACTCAGCAAAGGAAAGTATCAAGTACACGATATGACTGACAATGAACTTGCTAAACTTCATGTCCGTTATATGGTTGGTGGGCACGCTCAAGTAACTTTGGAAACTGAACAACTGATTCGTTTTGAATTTCCTGAAAAACCGGGTGCATTACTTGATTTTTTGAATAGAGTTGGCAAACGTTGGAACATTAGTTTATTCCATTATCGTAACCATGGCGCAGCATTTGGTCGTGTTTTAATGGGCATTCAAGTTGAAAAACAAGATAAAAATGCATTTAACGAATTTTTAAAATCTCTTGAATATCCTTTTTGGGATGAAACCCAAAATAATGCTTACCAACTATTTTTAAAGTAGCGCGGCTCATGAGCTACGTTTGACGGTTAAAAAGGTGGATGCCTTTTTCTGTCGCTATGCCGTCTAAAGGGACATCCCATTGCTCACTTTCTATCAATTTTGCTTGTTGAACCGTATGCGCCAAACCGATTAACATGGGTTTCTTCCACTGTCTTCGGCGCTGCCTTATTTGCAATGCCCTATCATAAAAGCCTCCTCCCATACCCATACGATTACCATTTAAGTCATAAGCAACCAAAGGTAAAAAAATAATATCCAGCTCAGAAGCCCTTTTTAATGACCGAGCATTTACGACTGGCTCATTAATATTAAACTTATTAGGCTTAAAAATTGTTTCATCATTGTACGTTGCAAATTGAAGCCCTTGAAATGATAACTGGGATAAAACAGGAAGAAAGAAATTGATTTTTTTATGTCGTAGAGACAATAACAGAGATAATGGGCTAAGCTCTCCATCTGTTGGCAGATAAATAGCGACATTCTTAACTCGTGATAAACGTAAAAATAAAGCAATGTGCCTGCTTAAAGCAAACGCATGTTTATTTTGCTGAGTAACACTTAAGTTTTTTCGTTGTCTGCGAAAATATTGGCGAGAAGTACTAACCACAATGCCGTCGCTTCTATCGACCTTGAACCGATGGTTCAGGGGGGGTCCGCGACTGTTTATCAGGCTTCCCGACAAAATCAGGCATGCGCACCAAAACAGCACAACAAACCCCGGAGTCAATAATTAAGCTCAAGGATAATTGTAGTGTGCTAACAAACATTGTAGTTAGTAAATATGACTATAATACAGATAAGCTAAAATCTAAATCTCTAATTGGCGTGAGCCTTCGAGTGCTGCAGAAATTTTTGACGATAACGAACGCAACCGTGGCGATAGCTCTTCTTTTATATCCCCTCCGATAATAGACCCGTTTATTAATTCATGCGTAATATTTAACGCAGCAATAACGGCGATTCGTTCTGCACCAATAATTTTTCCAGAATCTTTAATTTCGCGCATTTTTTCATCTAAATACTCTGCTGACTCTAATAAAGCACGCTTTTCACCGCTTGGGCATGCCACTTTATATTCTTTATCTAATATTGAAACAGTCACTGCAAGTGGGGTTGTTAGTTTATTCATACTTCAATCTCAAGTGCTTTTAAGCGGCTAATCATAGCTTCGATACGTGACCGTGCTAATTCTGTTTTTTCAATTAACTGAGAACGTTCAGTCATTAATTGATGATGCTGGTGGCGTAAGTTTGTATTCTCGTTTTTTAGTACATCAACCGTAGAAATCAAATCATTCACATGATGCTCTAATGACTTTAAATCTGTTGAGGTATATTCTTTATTATTATCCATAGCGTTTATCTTAGGCTATTCGCATTCTCTGTCAATATGTTCTGTCATTCCAAGTATGTAATAATTTTGCATAATATTTCACACAATCCTTCACTCATTTGTCAATTCGGACTAAAATCACGTTATGAGCGATATTGATTCCTTACTGCCTGACTTTTCGAACATTCAAAGTTGCCTAGATAAATTAGGCGCCACAACTGATTGTGCTGAAGCCCACGGCTCTTTATGTGGTTTATTAATTGATAACCGCAGCTCATCTGAATGGCTTGCCAGCACACTGAATAAAACACCCGCAAGCAACGATCTATTAGCCACTGAACACATCACTCAACTGACCAAGCTTTATACCGCTAGCAAACTACAACTCAATGATTCTGTTTTATCACTTGAACTACTGTTACCCACAGATGATGTTGAGTTAGCAGATCGCCTGCAAGCTCTTTCGCATTGGTGCCAAGGCTTTTTATTTGGCATAGGTTCCATTGCAAAAATTGATGAAAAAAATATGCATCCCGATGTGAAAGAGTTTATGACTGATTTATTAGGCATTACCCAACTTGATGCCGATGAAACGTCAAACAATGACACCGAACAAGACTTTGCTGAATTAGTCGAATATGTACGCATGGGTGTCATTTACATGAATGAAATTCTAAATCCTGTTCACCGCAGTAGCTCTATACATTAATTTGCATTCTTTTTGAAAAACTCTTAATAACATAACACCTATGAAACAAACTGAATTTAAGCGTCGTCGCAAACAATTAATGAAAATGATCGGCGTAGGCTCTATTGCTATTATCTCGTCTTCTAGTGAAAAACAACGCAATAGCGATGTCAACTTTCCTTTTCGTCAAGACAGTGATTTTTTATATCTCACTGGTTTTAACGAACCACAGGCTGTATTAGTTTTAATCCCCGGTCGCGAACATGGTGAAACCATTTTATTTTGTCGCGAAAAAGACCCAAAAACCGAAACATGGCATGGTCGTATGGCGGGTCAAGAAGGTGCCATTAGTGACTTTGGTGCAGATGATTCTTTTCCTATTGATGATATCGACGATATTTTACCGGGGATGCTAGAACCCTGTAACAAGGTTTATCACATTATGGGGCGCTATCCTGAATTTGACCAACGCCTTATTTCTTGGGTAAACAACTTAAAACGCAGCGCTCGTTCTGGTGCTAATGTCCCTAACGAGTTTGTTGCATTAGACCATCTATTGCATGACATGCGCTTATTTAAAAGCACCCAAGAAATAAAATTTATGCGCGAGGCTGCCAAAATTAGTGTCAAAGCTCATATTCGTGCCATGCGTGCAACCAAACCAGGTAAGTTTGAATTTGAAATTGAAGCTGAGTATTCGCATCAATTTCGCAGCCATGGGGCAGAGCATGCTTATCCACCTATCGTTGGTGGCGGTGAAAATAGCTGTATTTTGCATTACACAGAAAACAACGCAAAACTAAAAAATAACCAGTTATTACTCATCGACTCTGGTTGTGAAGTGAATGGTTATGCGGCTGATATAACGCGAACTTTTCCGATTAATGGTAAATATAGCAAAGCCCAAAGAGAGCTATACATCATTGTTCTTAAGGCACAAAAAGCCGCGTTCAAAATGATAAAGCCGGGCAATCATTGGAATGACCCTCACGATGCGGCAGTCTATGAAATTACTAAAGGTTTAATCGAACTTAAGTTACTTAAAGGTAAAATCGACACGCTCATCGAAAAAAAGGCTTACCAAACTTTTTATATGCATAAAACAGGGCATTGGTTAGGCTTAGATGTTCATGATGTGGGGGATTATAAAGTAGGTAACTTATGGCGTTTATTAGAGCCTGGCATGGTTCTTACAGTTGAGCCTGGTATATATATTCCAGCAGAAATGAAAGGCGTCCCCAAAAAATATTGGAACATTGGCATCCGTATTGAAGATGACGTATTAGTGACCAAAGAGGGCTGTGACATTTTAACCGAAGCCTTACCTACCGATCCTGATGCCATCGAATTGCTGATGGCATCTTAAGAAATCATTGACTAACATGAGCCAAACATCACAGCAATTTGATATCACCATTATAGGTGCTGGCATCGTTGGTCTTACTGCAGCGATTGCTTTATCTCAAAAAGGTCATCACATTGCTGTACTAGCAGAGCACGAACTCACGCCACCCAACATTAATCAGCAATCGCTAGATGTACGATCCATTGCCTTATCGCTGTCTTCGAAGCAAATTTTACAACATTTAAATTGTTGGCAAGCGCTTCAAGCGTATTGCCAACCCATTAGCGACATTCAAGTATCTAGCCAAGGTCACTGGGGAGTGACTAGACTAAGTAACATTCAACAGCAGTGCGATGCCTTAGGTTATGTGATTGAAAGCCATCACTTAGAAAGTGCTTTAATTGAAAAAGTTGACCTTTTAAACAACATCACCGTCTTTCGTTCTAGCCAATATAGCCAACTAGTACAAGCTGAAGATTATTGTGACATCCAGTTAAAACACGATAATGCTCACCTCACCATTACCAGTAAACTGTGTTTGATTTGTGATGGTGTGCACTCAAAAGCACGCGAGATGGCAGGCTTTACCACGCAAAAATACGATTATCATCAAATGGCGATAGCTGCACACGTCGGTGGCAAAAATATGCAAAATAATATTGCTTATGAGCGTTTTACAGCGCAAGGGCCTTTAGCGATGTTACCGCTCACCGATGCGCGTTATGGCTTAGTCTGGAGCAATCGTAAAAAGCGCAGTGAAGAACTCATGGCTATGGACGATGAACAGTTTTTAAACGAGTTACAACAATCATTTGGTTATAGATTAGGCCGCTTCGAGAAAATTGGAAAGCGTGTTGCCTTTCCATTAATTAAAGTAGTCACAGAACAACTCGTCAAACAGCGCTGTGTTGTGCTCGGTAATGCAGCACACAATTTACACCCCGTTGCGGGTCAAAGTTTGAATTTAGCATTACGTGACATTGCCCATTTGGCCGACTTTTTAAGCAACCTAGATCACTGCAACGAACAGCTCGTCAGCTATCAAAACTTAAGGCTGATTGACCACCAACAAGTGATTCAATTAGGCGATACTTTAGTACATTTGTTTTCAAATAACTTACCCCTGCTGAATCATGCTCGGTCAGCCGCCCTTGCTCTATTAGATGTCATGCCTAAACTTAAAAATGATGTTGCATGGCGCGGCATGGGCTTTGCTCAAACGGCTGCATCGGCCCAAAGAGGCTAACATGACAGATTCATTCGACATTATTATTGTTGGTGCTGGCATGGTCGGCGCGAGTGCCGCTTTAGCCCTAGCACGGCAAGGTCACCGTATAGCCATTGTAGAATATGGGCAAGAGCAATCCTTTGATAGCTCACAAAACTATGATTTACGTGTATCCGCCATTAGCCCAAGCTCAGAAAAGTTTCTAGCTGGCCTTGGTATTTGGCCATTAATGCAATCCCAGCGTTTTTGTGCCTATCATAAAATGACTGTATGGGATGAAAACAGCCATGGAGAATTACACTTTAACGCAGCTAGCCAAGCCCATAGCCACCTAGGTCATATCATAGAAAATAAACTCATTACCTATGCCCTACATCAACAGCTAAAGCATAATGAGCTGATTACGGTCTATTGGAAAAATAGCGTTAAAAGCATTGATGAGCCATGCAGCTCGGTCGTTGCCACTTTAAACTCCAAGCAAAAAATTCAAGCTAAAATATTAATTGCTGCTGATGGTAAGCAATCTTCAACTCGCCAATTACTCAACATTAACACCGTTTCAAATAGCTATGAGCAACAAGCCATTGTGGCTAATGTTAGCACTGAAAAAAGCCATCAACATACCGCATGGCAACGCTTTTTAAGCTCTGGCCCGCTCGCTTTCTTACCTTTAGACAATGGTCAAAGCTCTATCGTTTGGACATGCTCAGATGAGAGAATTGAAACCCTTAAAAATTTAGATGACGATGGCTTTTGCCAGCATCTGGGTGATGCATTTGGCTTTAAACTAGGTAAGATCACTGCCAGCAGCCCACGTGCTAGCTTCCCACTCAGTTGGCAATATGCGGAGCACACCGTTAAAAACCGCTGCATATTAATAGGTGATGCAGCTCATAGCATTCATCCATTAGCAGGACAAGGCGTCAACCTAGGATTTTCTGATGTCGTGCTGTTAAGCAAATTACTGACTAAAAATAGCTTAGAAAAACCCCATAAGGCATTACGTAAATACGAACGCCAACGTCAATATGACAGTTCCATCGCACTTCATGGCATGACCGCTATTAATTCATTGTTTAGTCAAAAAAATAGCCTCATCGCTCAAGCTAGGGGCTTAGGCATGAATGCCATAAACCTACAAACAGGGCTAAAGCGCGGTATCATTCAACGTGCTGCTGACAATATTTCAATATAAGGCCTTAATCTCCACCTAACGAATAAGGTTAGGTCGTGATTTGCGCGTAGCGCAAAGCCACGACCTGAACCGTTTGTTGGACGAGCCCGGCAGGGTAATAAAAAAGACTGGGATATCTAGTTAGAGAAAAAACTTGACAAGCAGGAAAATAAAGACTATTTGAAAATACCTTTTTTAAAGTAAGTTCTCAATAAAAACAAGAGTTTACATGTTTATCAAAAAACATTAATTTAACTCTAGCCCGAAATTTGAGTAATTTCAAGATAAAACACTGCACACTATATGGTGTAATACAAAAATGGATGGCTTTCCTCCGCGATAGCGGCTTCGTCCAACAACATAAACCGCCATCATGACTGCAAATAAAAAAGAACAAATATGTCAGCTTTTAAAGGGTATAGAAACAGGTGACCCAAGCTCTGTTGCTGTTGTCAACGAAGCGAAATATATCCAACACAACCCACAAACAGAAGAAGGCAGTGAAGGGCTAGCCGCACTTTTCAAACGTTTATCTAAAACATCTCCACGCGTCAATATTGTCAGAGTTTTTGAAGATGGCGATTTTGTCTTCGCACATACTGAATATGACTTTGCGTCACGCAATATAGGTTTCGAAATTTTTCGCTTTGAAGATGGCCTTGCGGTTGAGCATTGGGATAACATTCAGGCACGCCAAGGGCCAAACCGCTCAGGCCATACCATGGTCGATGGGGTAACCGAGGTGACTGATAATGAACAGACCGAGAGCAATCGAACGATCATTCAAGCATACGTTCAAAATGTGTTAATCAATCATCATATTGATCAAATAAATAACTACATAAACCTAGCGCATTATACGGAACACCATTCACACTTTAGCGATGATCTGAGTGAATTTTGCTCTTCTTTAAACAAAGCGACCGCTGATGATTCAATTTCGATTAAATACAAAAAATGCCATCGTCTATTAGCCGATGGAAATTTTGTTTTATCCGTTAGTGAGGGTGAGCGTCATCAAGTTGTATCTTCTTTTTTTGATCTCTATCGCTTAAAGTCAGGAAAGATCGTTGAACACTGGGAAACAACTGAAGCCATCCCCGCTAAACATAAATGGAAAAATACTAACGGCAAATTTTAAACTCACGTAAACCTGTTATAAATATGCCGTCACAAAATAGAAGCCATAAAATAATAAGTTTTATTATCTGTATGACTCGCCATCCACATATATCACGCGAAACCTAACGCTTATTTACGCCAAAATGCTGGTGTAAATAACACTAACAAGGTAAATATTTCTAAGCGCCCTAACAACATAGCGGCAGATAATACCCATTTTGAGAAATCGTTAATACTGGCATAATTTAAACTCACCTCTCCCAAACCTGGGCCAAGGTTGTTAAGACAAGCTGCTACTGCAGAAAAAGCAGTGACTTGATCTAAACCTGCTGCCATGAGCAATAATATCATCACCACAAATATGACTAAATAAGCGGCAAAGAAGCCCCAAACAGCTTCTATTACTTTATCTGGCAGGGCTTTTTTTCCAATCTTTACCGCAAATTGTGCATTCGGGTGGATTAATCGTTTTAACTCTCGCATACCTTGTTTAAACAATAATAAAACCCGAATAACTTTCATGCCACCACCTGTTGATCCTGCGCAGCCCCCAACAAAGCTTAAATAAATCAATAAAATGGGTAGAAAACTAGGCCAAAAATAATATTCTGTCGTGGTAAAGCCAGTTGTTGTACCGATAGACACCACATGAAAAACACCTTCAAAAAGCGCTTCTACAAAGGTATCATAAGTATTGCTTATGTATAAATAGCTAACAGTAATCACACTGATTACCGTCAATAAAAAGATGTATGTTTTAAATTCTGAATCACGAATATAAGCCATCAAACTACGGTTTTTTACGACACTGAAATGTAAGGCAAAATTGACACCGCCCAAAATCATAAACACCACAGCAATCATCTCGATCATTTTGCTATTAAAATAACCTATGCTGGCATCATGGGTGGAGAACCCGCCAATGGCGACCGTTGAAAATGCATGGCTAATCGCATCAAAAAAAGTCATGCCCGCGGCCCAGTAAGCAAGCAAACAAGCGATAGTTAAGCCTAAATAGACATACCAAAGCATTTGTGCCGTGCCCGTAATGCGCGGTGTGAGTTTATTGTCTTTAATGGGGCCAGGTGATTCAGCTCGATACAACTGCATACCACCTACACCTAACATGGGTAATACGGCAACGGCTAATACAACAATACCCATGCCGCCTAGCCATTGAAGTTGTTGTCGGTAAAAAAGCAGTGCATGTGGTAAATCATCGAGGCCAGTAATGACGGTCGCCCCAGTGGTTGTTAGGCCTGATATGGATTCAAATATGGCATCGGTCACCGAAATATCTGAACCCGCACCTGATAAATAAATAGGCAAGCCGCCGACAGCGCCTAGCACACACCAAAACAGAACAACCACCATAAAACCATCGCGTAAACGCAGTTCTTTTTTTTGTTTATACACGGGTATGTACAATAAAAAACCAGCCCCCAAAATAAGCGCAAAGCTTTCTAAAAATGGGGCAATAGCGCCATCTTGATAAATCATTCCGACGACAGCAGGTGGCAACAAGGTGGTGCTAAACACCATCAAGAGTAGGCCTAAAATTCGCTGGATGACTAGATATTGCATAGACGTAGTTAGAAAAAAGTGGGTGCTAGGTGAAACAAAGCTTCGACTTGTTGAATTTTGCGTTTATCGGTTAAGAATAAAATAATGTGATCATCGGTTTTAATGACCACATCATGGTGAGCAATAATAACGTCTTCGCCCCGAACAATGGCCCCTATCGAAACACCTTTTGGCAACTTGAGTTCATCAATGGTTCTACCGACCACTTTGGATACTTTTTCATCACCATGGGCAATTGCCTCTATCGCTTCTGCTGCGCCACGTCTTAATGCATGTACCGCAACCACATCACCTTTACGAATGTGCGCTAACATAGCACCCATCGTTACGGTATGTGGAGAAAGTGCAATATCAATTAAGCTGCTTTCAACGAGGTCAACATAGGCGGGACGGTTAATTAACGACATCACTTTTCGTGCGCCTAATTTTTTAGCTAACATGGCTGATAGAATATTGGCTTCATCATCATTGGTTAAGGCACAAAAGACGTCCATTGACTCTATGTTTTCTTCGACCAATAAATCTGGGTCCGCAGCATCTCCATATAACACAATGGCAGAGTCTAGCTCTTCAGATAACTGAATAGCTCGTTCTTTATTACTTTCTATAATTTTTACTTGGTAATCTTTTTCTAAAATTTTAGCCAACGTACCGCCAATGTTACCGCCTCCTGCTAATAAAACACGTTTTATAGGTTTATCAAGTTTACGTAACTCGCCTATGACGGTTGGAATATGTTTGCGTGCTGCCAAAAAGAAAACTTCATCGTCAGCCTCTATCACCCGATGCGCATCTGGCTCGATAGATTGTCCATGTCTAAAAATAGCCGCCACTCGCATTTCAACACCGGGAATATGGTCTCGAATCGTTTGCAATTCATGTCCGACTAACAAGCCGCCATAATAGGCTTTTACTGCGACTAACTGCACTTTTCCAAACGCAAAATCTAATACTTGTAAGGCACTGGGGTGCTCAATTAAATGATGAATATAATCGGTTACTAAGCTTTCTGGACTGATCATGACATCAACAGGAATAGATTCGTCGCAAAATAGCTCTGGGCTATTGATATAGGCTTGTGATCGTATACGCGCAATTTTTTTTGGCGTATCAAAAACCGTATGAGCGACTTGACAAGCCATCATATTGGCTTCGTCACTATTCGTTAGGGCTATAATCATGTCGGCATCTTCAGCGCCCGCTTGCTCTAACACCGCAGGGTGAGAACCAAAGCCACAAACTGTCCGAATGTCTAAACGACCTTGTAAATCAGTTAAAATTTGCTGATTAACATCGACCACAGTGACATTATTGTTTTCTTCTTTTGCAAGCTCTGCTGCGACAGAAGAACCTACCTGACCTGCCCCTAATATTATGATATTCATCTATTTTATTTCTTGGTTTGAATGCCTAAGGCTTTAATTTTGCGATATAAATATGTTCTTTCTTGTCCCGATCTACGTGCTAATTCTGACATATTTCCATTGCTTTTTTCGAATTGTAATTGTAAATACTGGCGTTCAAAAATTTCTCGTGATGTTTTTAAATCTTTATCTAAATCGATATGCAAAACCAGTTCATCTGCACCTTGACTAGTCGGTACTCTACGGTCAATTATTTGCAATAATGATATGATTTCTTGAGCATCAATATCTAGCTCATTCTTACTCGCTAGCAGCTTACGAATTAACACTTTTAATTCAGATAAATTCCCGCGCCAATCATGATTACGTAGTTTGTTTTGAGTGGCTACATTAAAGTGCCTATAAGGAAGATCTTCTGTATCACTAATCCAATTAGCATAATATTCTAAGAGCTCTGGAACATCTTCTTTATGATCATTTAATAATGGAACATGAATTGGTAAAAGCCAGCTATCACGTAGAAAAGAATGATTCACTAATTTTTGAGCAAAATGCTCATATTCATAACGCGTCGCAAGCACAAACTTTAAATTTCTATGCGAGTTTGACAGTTTATTTTCCATGAAAAAATCAGCCATTTGTTTGATCTGTTGACTTGAAAAATCAGCAAAATCAGCAACAAAATACACGCAGTTTCTATCATTGACAGATGGTAAATAAAAATTGGCAGGCATGATCCATTCAATTTTAGTAATGCCTTGAGAGCAATGAGCCACATGAGCTGCTACTACGTGCTTACCAACACCACTGTCACCAAAAACAAAAATGGGGTGATCAGAATTCGCCGCTTTTTCAACTTCTTCTCTTAAATTTTTAATGACGTCACTTGAACCTATAATCTGCTCAAAATGAGAATCCTTTAACTCTTTAGTATCGGGCTCATTATTGTTTTTTATATTGTTAGCAACCGTTGTTAGCAGCTTAGCCATAGAAATAGGCTTTTCTAGAAAGTCTTGAGCGCCAAATTTTGTGGCTTCCATCGCCGTTTCAACGGTGCCATGACCAGACATCATGACAACTGCTGCTTGTGAATCAGTGTCTATTTTCCACTCTTTTAATAATGTAATGCCGTCAACATCAGGCATCCAAATATCTAATAAAACTAAATCAGGACATAAAGCATCATAAACCTGTCTTGCGGACTGGCCATCTTCTGCCACTTCAACGGTATACCCTTCATCATCTAAAATATCTTTTAATAAATCACGAATATCCGGTTCGTCGTCAACGACTAAAATTTTTTGGCTCATTATCTTAACTCTTTAATTACCGGAAACCGCAAATAAAAACTAGCGCCTTGATGTTCATTATTTTCAACCCACACGATACCACCATGTTCTTCTACAATCTTCTTCACAATCGCTAAACCTAAACCCGTACCCGTTGTTTTTGACGTGACATAAGGATCAAATATCTGGTCGACTAAATCATCAGCAATGCCTTGTCCATGATCTTGGAATAGAATATCAATATAGTCATTCCCCAGATGTTTAGATTTACTGGTCTTAAGCACAACATTAACACTTGAGTTACGGCCATGAGCCTCGACGGCATTTTTAATTAAGTTATGTAACACTTGTCGTAATCGTACCGCATCGCCTTGTATTTTAGGCAAATTTGAGTCTAGTTCAATGTCTAATTTATCAGTTTGTGGCTCGTACAATGACGCGACATTAGCGATCATTTGATTAAAATCGATCACATCTAAGGCTTCTGAAGATCGCGCGTAGTCAGTAAAGCTATTGACCATCACTTTCATCGCATCCACTTGCTGAACTATAGTGTCGGTATAACGGTTTAATAACGCCATTTCTGTTTTAGGTACGACAGGTGCTAATTTTCTTTTTAAACGTTCTGCGGATAATTGTATGGGGGTTAAAGGGTTTTTAATTTCATGAGCTAAACGCCGAGCCATTTCACTCCATGCCGTATTTTTTTGCGCTTGAATTAAATCTGTTAAATCATCGATGACGACAACATGACCTAGCAAAGAGGCATCTTTTTGAGAAAAAGCATCTCCCCTCAATTGCAGCACTTTTCGACCACTTTTACCAAAAAAAATAATTTCTTTTTGCCAAGATGCCTGACCTTTTTGCAGATGTAATAAAATCTCGCTTAGCAACGGCTGTAAAAACGGCTGTTTTTCAATCATCTCATCAATTGAACAGTCTTTACATTGGCTAACATCAACATCTAAAATTCGACCAGCTGCCGAATTAACCTTTTTAATTAATAATTCATGATCAAAGGTTAAAACACCGGATGATATATGCTCTAACACCGATTCTAAATAAGCTTTTTGTACCACTTCTAACAACTGTGTTTTTTCAACTAACTGTCTAGAGTGTGCAATTTTGCGAATCATGGTATTAAATGAACGCAATAAAAACCCAAGCTCATCCGAGCCTGACAAAGGTAATTGCATTTCGTAATTACCCGCAGCCACTGCTTTTGTGCCTTCAACTAAATCGTTGATAGGGGCCACTAACTTTTTAGCCGCAATAAAAGCAACCCAAATGGCTGACAACACACTTAAAAGCCAAATAATGGATAGCGCTAAACTAAAGCTATTTTTCAATGGCTCGCGTAATACCGCGAGTTCTTTATATTTTTCGAATGCTGTTTCAACACCCTGACTGAGTTCATTAATTTGATCTGTTAACGGAAAGAAAGCATGTAATTGCCACGCTTTAGTGGTTGGTGCATTACTCAGTACCGGCACAATCACGCGAATTTGTAAGGCCAAATCATCTATGGTTTCTAATGCGAGATAGTGATTTCCTAATGCCACCTCACCTACGTCAGGGAAAGACAATGCGACGGGGAGTTCTGCCGAATTATCACTACTTGACGCTATAATCGATTTATTAGCACCAATCAGTGTTAATTCATTCATTAGTAAATTTGAACGCACATCATTTAAATAAACAATCATTAAATTTTCTGTCACAGAGGAAATGTTGCTAGCTATATTCTGTGTCTTTTTTAATGCCTCTCTTTTTCTAACATCTAAAGCACTTTTACTCAGCTCTAACGAATCTTCTAAAGCTTGTTCAATGCCCACATCAAACCAACTATCAATGCTGCGATGAATAAAGGTTAATGAAAAATAATAAACAATACTGACAGGAATAATGGTTAAAATACCAAAAATCACTAGCATTCTGGCAGTAAGACGAGACCCCGCCTGCTTTAATCGATACTGTACAATTAATTTATATAAGTTATAAACAATTAATAATAGTAACGAAATGACGGCAAAAACATTAAAAAACACCAACCAATTGTAATATTTTTCAAAGACAGCGCTGTTTGACGTGGCATCACTGATTGAATACAACGAAATAATCAAAATAAGAATAAGCCCCACAATGGATGCAGAATTACGAATGGCGCTTTTCACAGCTCAAAGGCCTCCATACCTGCGCTGGTTTTGTATATCCTAACCATCATCGCAATACCCACTCCTTCCAATCGCTACTAATATCCCAACTGCCACCTAGCAAGGAGTCAGCCCTTAATGGTTTAGGCAAAGCAGAGACATCTACTTTTAATCGAATGCGGGCATATATTTTATTTTGAGTAGAAAAGTGTTCTTTATCCAAAATTGGAAATTTGTGAAGACTCCCTACCTGACGCAAAGCAGTCGCTAGAGAGTCATGGTGATGACTTGATCCATCACTCAAATTATCTAATTTAATGCGACCGAATAAAGGTAAATAATGCAGAAGATAGTGTTGCTCTATAGTCACTAAAGAGCGATCGAACCACCAATTATTTGATTCTTTAACCTCAATTTGCAACAGTAATGGCAAGGGGATACCGCTATAAACGGCTTGTTCTAAGTAATCGGGTAAATGTGATTCAATCCTCGCATCCATATAATAAGTGCGCTCATCTTCATAGCTTAACACCTCGATGACTCTTATCCCTTGTTCTGGCTGTTGGGCACTAATGTTTGAGGTAAAAATATTAAGCAACAACGTTAGAAAAAAGAGTGCCTTCCTCATTATAAGGCCTTCTTCACTTTGGCATAATAAAAGCCATCATGGCCATACTTTGACGGCAGGACCTGTAGTCCAACTGGGCGCTGTTGAGCCCAATGCATTGGCTTTATTTTAATTTCAAAACAATCCTTATGTTGCTGTAAAAAAGAAGCTATCTGTAATTCATTTTCTTGTTTGAAGATAGAGCAGGTACAGTACAAAAGCTCGCCTCCTGGTTTTAACAAGGGCCATAAGGCATTTAATATTTTAGCCTGCAAGGACGTTAATTGATCAATGTCTTCAGCGCGTCTTAACACTTTAATATCTGGGTGTCGGCGCATAATGCCGCTAGCAGAGCAGGGCGCATCAATTAAAATTCGATCAAACAATTCGCCTTCAAACCAATCAGCTGGCGAGCTTGCATCGCCGCAAACAACTGATATGTCATGCCCTAAGCGTTTAATATTATCGTTTAAGCGCT
Source organism: uncultured Gammaproteobacteria bacterium (assembly GCA_964480635.1). Lineage (GTDB taxonomy): Bacteria > Pseudomonadota > Gammaproteobacteria > CAYZQE01. Next base: position 27,471 of record CAYZQE010000012.1, read on the forward strand.
GTATGCGCTTTGACTCGTTTTCGACGGAAATAATTTTAATATTTTCGCCTAACTCCGCTATATGCGTCCCCTTTCCCCCTGGCGCTGCGCACGCATCTAAAACCCGCATACCGTGTTTAACATCAAGCAATTGCGAGGCCATTTGAGCCGAGCCATCTTGCACATAAAAAGCACCTTGCTCAAAGCCCGGTAAATTTGTCACATCTTGAGCATGGGTTAACCTTATATAAGCAGGCAAGGTACTATCGAGTTCGAAGTCAATGTCACACTCTGTTAATTGCTTTAAAAAATCGGTTATGCCTATTTTTTTGCTATTAACTCGTAATGATATGAATGCTTTTTGGTTACCGTAAGTGAACACATCATTTTTTTCTTCTGGCCAATCTTGATTAATCATGTCACTCACCCACTGCGGATAAGATAATGCTTGATCCATATAATCAAGCTCATCAAATGATTTTTTAGCAAATTGCCTTAACAAAGCATTAACCAAACCTTTTGCCCATTTCTTGCGTATTTTAAAAACTAAATTAACCGTTTCATTAACCGCAGCATGGTCACTGGTGTGCATAAACTGCAATTGATACATACCTAAAAAGATAATTAATAAAACATCATGGTCTTTTTTTCTAATGGGCTTTTTTAACTGTGTTTTTGCCATGGCATCAAAATAATAAAACCAACGGCAAACACCAAACACCATTTCACGAATTTGGGCCGCATGTTGATGCTCATTGAGATGTGATTGCAGTTCCGATAAAGAACGTCCCTTGGTGACAATTTGCACTAAGCAATCTAGCGCAACTTCTCTGGCTGTTTTTACCTTAGCTGGAGGCGTATTCATCGAATATGTCTCCTACCCAGTTTTTAGAATTTGCTAAATCTTTAGCAAAAACGCGCTTTTTTCCGGGGATTTGTAATTGCTCCACAATAATCGCACCGTCTCCACAAGCAACTAATAAACCATCTTTGTCATGCTTTAATATAGTCCCTGCTATGCCGCCTTCATTCACCGCAAGTTGAGCGCTGTGTATTTTTATTGCCTCGCCTTGTTTTAACGCAACGCTGCCCGGCCAAGGATAAAACGCCCTTATCTTTCTCTCTATTTCTTGCGCTGATAGTAACCAGTTTATTTGACCTTCTGCTTTAGTCATTTTACGCGCATAAGTACTTAACTCATCATCTTGTGGTTGAGCGCTCAATTGACCATGTTCAATTTGTTGCATCACCTTAACAATGTTTTGCCCACCAACAAGCATAAGCTCGTCGTGCAATGAGCTTGCTGTTGTTTGAGCTGTTATAGAGATAGCCATGCTCAACAAAGCATCGCCCGTATCTAGCCCTTCATCCATTTGCATAATGGTCACACCTGTTTCGCAGTCACCCGCTTCAATGGCTCGTTGAATCGGCGCTGCACCACGCCATCTAGGCAATAAAGACGCATGAATATTAATACAGCCAAAACGAAATAACTGTAATACTGGTTTTGGCAAAATCAAACCATATGCCGTCACCACCATCACATCAGCATTGAAGTGTTTTAAACCGTTTAGCGATTCTTCTGTTTTTAATGAAGCGGGCTGAAAAACAGGAATGCCTGCATTTTGTGCGAATTGTTTTACTGGGCTTGCTGTTAGCTTTTTACCGCGCCCCGAAGGCCTATCTGGCTGGGTATAGACCGCAACCACATTATGTTCTGACTGATGCAGAGCCTCGAGAGCCGCGACTGAAAAATCAGGCGTTCCCGCATATATTATATTTAGCGCCATATTTTTAAAGTCGTTAATAAATTAACTGATAATTCCCTGCTTTTTTTGCTTCTCTAATTTCTTTTGAATTCGAGTCCTTTTTAAAGACGATATATAGTCTACAAATAATTTACCGTCTAAATGATCCATTTCATGTTGAATACAGACTGCTTTTAAACCTTCTGCTGAAAACTCAAAACTTTCTCCTTGTACGTTTTTCGCTTTAATTTTAATTTTTTCGTAACGTTTAACGACTTCGTAAAACCCAGGAATAGACAAACACCCTTCATCACCTTCTTCTTCACCTTCAAATTCAATAATTTCAGGGTTAATTAAGCACAATGGATCATCTTTCTCTTCTGACACATCCATAACCAGCAATCGTTTTAAAACATTGACTTGAGTCGCGGCTAAACCAATGCCCGGTGCTTCATACATTGTTTCAAACATATCACTAACAAAAGTACGCAAAGAGACATCAAAATCAGTCACTTCTTTTGCCTTTAGACGCAAACGTTTATCCGGAAAATGTAAAATATTTAATACTGACATAATTTAAACTTCAAAAAGTGAATTAAGTTTTTGCTCCAAGCGCATGATTATACTAGAATCTTATCATAAGAAATGGTCTTTCTAGTGATGAAACGAGCAATACAAAGCAATAATTTGTAATATTCATCAAAATAAAGCCTATAAAACAAACTACTTAAAGTAAAAAACAATAGGATTGTTATGTTTCATTTAAATAAAATTACATTAGCCCACGTCTTTTCGATTCTGTTTGTTATTTTACTCAGCGGCTGTTCAAGCAAACAAATTATTCATAATTCAGATCCCGTCACTAAAAAACAACAGGCACCTCAAGACACTGTTACTGCCGTCATAACAGAACAAGCCCCTCGCGAAACAATAATCTATGAGCCAGAAAGCGCTGAGCTTTACACGGTTCAAAAGGGTGATACCTTATGGGATATTTCTTCTCATTTTTTACGCGACCCTTGGTTATGGCCCGAAATTTGGTACAAAAACCCTCAAATTGACAACCCACACCTGATTTATCCTGGCGACCAATTAGCCATTATTTACGTGGGTGGCCAAAAACGCGTTCAACTCATAAAACGAGGTGAAGTCTTTAAACAAACTAAAGGTTTAAAAATCGTTAAAATTTCTCCTCGTATCCATTCTAAACCCATTGACTCTAGTATCCCTAGTATTCCGATTGACTCCATACGCCAATTATTAGCGCGTCCCATTTTAATTGATGAGCAAGAGCTTGCCGATTCGGCCTATGTACTATCGAGTGTTGACCAGCATCTGGCTAATAGCACAGGCGATGTGGTTTACGTTCGTGGCATTGACCCCAATAGCAAGCAGGGTAAATACCATATTTTTCGCCCCAATAAATCGCTTAAAGACCCAATTACCGGTGAGATTTATGGCTATGAGTCATTATATCTTGGCGAAGCTAAAATATTAAAGCATGGGGACCCCGCATCGCTTCGCATCACATCATCGACAAGAGAAATTTTACGCGATGACCGCTTAATTCCTGTTAGTAACTTGGATATTGAGCGAGACTTTTTCCCCGTTGTACCCAATAATGATATTAATGGGCGTGTTATTTCAATATTAGACGGTATTTCTCAGGTCGGCCAATATAGCACCATCGCTATCAACTTAGGCGCTCGTGATGATATTCAAGTTGGTCACTTGGTTAGAATTGACCACCTTGGTGCCGTCATTAGAGACCATAATGAAGCAGACCCAAAATTTTTAATTAAATTACCCAATGAGACATCAGGAATAGCTTTAGTCATTAAAACCTATGAAAAAATGAGCTTTTGCTTAATTTTAGAAGCAGTAGTCCCGATTAGACTTGATGACCTTGTTGTTAAACCTTAAACGTTAATTAAGCCCTACTTTTGGCTAGGATGGCCATAGTAAAATGAATCAAACTCTCAATGACGAAACACTCAGGCAATTCCTTGCCCTTAATCATAGCCAGGGCATTGGCCCCATTAGCTTCTATAATTTATTAGAATATTTTGAACAAAATATCTCAGCCATCTTTAAAGCATCTAATGACGAATTGGTTCAAACAGGGTTAAATGGACGCCAAATCAATGGCATTAAAAATGCGCCTTGGCAAAAAGTTGATGACATATTAACTTGGAGTAACGAAAAGCAACACGCCATTCTCACCAGCTCAGATCACAACTACCCCCCTTTATTAAATGAGTTGGTCGACAAACCACCCGTGCTGTATCTATCTGGCGACCCCAGCTTGCTTAATACGCCCCAAATTGCAATCGTTGGCAGCCGCACCGCCACACCCTCTGGCCTACAAATAGCCAAACACTTTGCTTCTTACCTCGCCCAAAATGGCATCACCATTACCAGCGGCATGGCTTTAGGCATTGATACGGCGAGTCACCAAGGTGCTTTAAGCGTGAAGGGTAAAACAATCGCTGTGACAGGGACGGGTTTAGATCGAATTTACCCCTCCAAAAATAAAGCCTTAGCCTACGATATTTTTGAGCAAGGCCTATTAATTTCAGAGCTTGCATTAGGAACCAACCCTAGTAAATCCAGCTTTCCAAAACGGAATCGCATCATTAGCGGCTTAAGCCTAGGAACGCTTGTTGTCGAAGCAACTGAAAAAAGCGGCTCATTAATTACCGCTTATAAAGCACTTGAACAGGGGCGTGAAGTCTTTGCTATTCCTAGCTCCATTCATAACCCCCACGCAAAGGGATGCCATCAACTCATAAAAAATGGGGCCAAGTTAGTAGACCAAGCGAGCGACATTATAGAAGAGCTAACTAGCCTATTAGGCTATATTGCAGACCTTGAAAAACCAAACAATACCCCCACCGTTAACGAACAACAATTAGATGATGATTACATTTTTGTTCTCGAAAAAATGGGTTATGACCCTATCAGCATCGATGAAATTGTTTATACAAGCGGCTTGACCATTGATAAAGTATCCTCCATGCTACTAATCTTAGAGCTAAAAGATCATATTATTACTGCGCCTGGCGGATTATACGTCAGGACTTCTACGAGGTTTTCATGAAAGAAAATGTAATTGACGTACTTATGTATATTTTTTCCAGTTATGTTGATTCTGATGATATCTTACCCGAAGATAGAGCGGGCATTGATGCTGACTTAGTTGAAGCTGGGTTTGAAAATGATGCCATTGATAAAGCGTTTGAATGGCTTGATGGACTAGCGCTTAGTGATTCATCACAACGTTTAAACCAATCTGATAAAGCTTTTCGTGTTTTTTCTAGCCATGAATTAGATAATTTGGATAAAAAAGCACGCAGCCTTTTAGTCTATTTAGAACACGCAGGCGTTTTAACACCTGAGCTAAGAGAGCTTGCCATTAACCGGATTATTGCCTTAGGCGGTGGTCACGACATTGATCTTGATGATATTAAATGGGTCATCATGATGGTGTTATTTAACAACGAAGAAGATGAATCATCACTTTGGCATTATGAAGATGTCGTTTTTGATGACCAACCGACTTATTATCATTAATCTAACAAACAATATCGCTCATGGCCAAACATCTTATTATTGTAGAGTCCCCTGCAAAATCTAAAACCATTGAAAAATATTTAGGTAAGGACTATAAAGTTCTTGCTTCGTATGGTCATGTCCGAGACTTAATTCCTAAAGAAGGCGCTGTCGAAACAGACAACGGCTTTAAAATGAATTATGAAGTTGTCGAACGCAATGAAAAACACGTTAACGCCATTGCCAAAGAATTAAAAAAAGCTGAAACTCTCTATCTAGCAACCGATCCAGACCGCGAAGGTGAAGCCATTTCTTGGCACCTATTAGAGTTATTAAAAGAAAAAAACGCGCTAAAAAACAAAAAAGTGCATCGTGTTACCTTTAACGAGATTACTAAATCTGCAGTTACCGAAGCCATCAATAATCCGGGGGAAATCCCCATTACTCAAGTTAATGCACAACAAGCACGACGTGCTTTAGACTATTTAGTTGGCTTTAACCTATCCCCATTACTCTGGCGAAAAATTCGCAGAGGTTTATCGGCAGGCCGCGTGCAAAGCCCTGCTTTACGCATGATTGTAGAACGTGAACTAGAAATAGAAGCCTTTAATCCTCTTGAATATTGGAGCATTGAGGCTGATAACGAACATCAAAGCCAAGCCTTTGTTGCTCGTTTAACACATTTAAAAGATGAAAAACTGAGCCAGTTTTCAATAACAAATACGGCTGATGCTGAAACAGCCCACAAACACTTAACGCAAAGCTCTCATAATGAGCTCATTGTTAAAAAAGTGGTTAAAAAGCAACGCAAGCGTAACCCGACCGCCCCTTTTACAACATCAACCTTACAGCAAGAAGCCTCTCGTAAACTAGGTTTTGGCACCCAAAAAACCATGCGTACAGCGCAAAAACTGTATGAAGGCATTGATATTGGCAATGGACAAGAAGGCTTAATCACCTATATGCGTACCGATTCGGTTAATTTATCGAATGAAGCCATCGAAAACTTTAGAACCATGATTGCCCAGCGTTATGGCAAAGATGCGGTGCCTGAATCACCTAAAATCTATAAATCAAAATCAAAAAATGCTCAAGAAGCGCACGAAGCTATTCGCCCAGCGAATGCTTTTAACCATCCAGACGAAATTAAACAACACTTAAGCACTGATGAACATAAACTGTATAGCTTAATTTGGAAACGCGCTATTGCCAGCCAAATGATTCATGCCACATTAGATACCGTGACCGTTGATCTAGCCTGCGGCATTGATAATACCTTTCGTGCAAATGGCTCAACCATCACTAACCTTGGTTTTATGCAGGTTTATACCGAAGGCCAAGATGATGTAAAGCAAGATGATTCAAAAGATAAAATTTTGCCTGCGATGGCAGAGGGCGACTCTATTAAGCTTAAAGAAATTCGCCTTGAACAACATTTTACCGAGCCACCCCCACGTTTTAGTGAAGCCAGCTTAGTAAAAACACTCGAAGAATATGGCATTGGTCGTCCATCTACCTATGCCTCAATCATCACCACATTATTAGACCGTGAATATGTTGAGCTTGAATCGAAACGCTTTTATCCAACTGATGTTGGGCGTATCGTTACGCGCTTTTTAACTCAGTATTTCTCTCAATATGTAGACTATGATTTTACCGCTCAATTAGAGGACAGCTTAGATGCCATTTCTCGTGGAGAGCAAGAGTGGCAACCATTACTGGAACGTTTTTGGAAAGACTTTAAACCGCGTGTTGATGACACCATGGAAAACGTTAGCCGCGATGATGCTAACCAAGCACGTCAATTAGGGACAGACCCTAAAAGTGGTAAGCCCGTTTCTGTGCGTATGGGACGTTATGGCCCCTTTGTGCAAATTGGTACCCGTGAAGATGAAGACAAACCTAAGTTTGCTGGTCTTCGTCCTGGACAAAAGATGGACAAAATTGAGTTTGATGAAGCCATGGAACTATTCAAACTACCGCGTGATCTAGGTGAAACAGAAGATGGTGAGCCAGTCTCAACCAATGTAGGCCGCTTTGGGCCTTATGTGAAATATGGTAGCAAATATGTGTCGCTAAAAGTAAAAGAAGGCGACGATCCTTTTACGGTGACACTCGAACGTGCTTTAGAGCTGGTTAAAGAAAAGAAAGAGTTTGATGCCACCCGTGAAATCAAGATATTTGCCGATGCGGGCATTAAGATTTTACGTGGCCGTTATGGCCCCTACATTACGGATGGCACCAAAAATGCACGCATCCCTAAAGATGTCGAAGACCCAGAAACCTTAACCTTAGAAACGTGCCAAGAACTTATTGAAAAGGCACCTATGCCAAAATCTAAGCGAAAAAAAGCATCTAAGAAAAAAGTGGTTAAAAAGAAGACTGTTAAGAAAAAGGCTACGAAGAAAAAAACAGCTAAAAAGAAAACAGTCAAGAAAAAGGCCATAAGTACTAAGAAAGCAGGTGCAAAAAAAGCGGTTAGTAAAAAGAAATCTTAAGTTTTAATTAATCTGTTTTGCAACCCTTTCAACTGCGTCAGTTAACGTCTCGCCTTAATCAAGGTGACGTTATTGCTTATCCCACTGAAACTGTTTGGGGTTTAGGCTGCTTGCCTAATAATCTGCAGGCTCTTACCCATTTAGCTCAGATTAAGCAACGTTCATTAAGTAAGGGCTTTATTTTAGTCAGTCCAAATATTGAGCTTTGCCTTCCTTTTATTGATAAAGCTTATCATCAGCTTGCTCAAAAAAAAATCAGGTTAAATCCTCATCAAGCAACCACTTGGGTAGCCCCTAAATCTGCTTTAGTATCCCCCTTACTTAGTGGACACTTTTCAACCATCGCCATTCGCATTAGTCCACACCCTTTTATTAATAATATCTGCCAATTAACCCAACTACCCTTAGTATCAACAAGCGTAAACATCAGTAAAAAACCGAGTTTAAATTCATCATTGCTCATCACTAAACAGTTTCAAACATTAATTTTTAAAGTGGTTAAGGGTTATTTAAATGGGTCGGGTAAAAGCAGTCATATTTATGATTTAATCAGCGATGAGCGACTTAGGTAACTTTTAAACGCATTCTTAGTGCTCACTCACTTATCAAAGCATCTAATCTTTGATAAAACACACTGAATCTCTTTTGGTAACGACCATATGAAGTACGTCGTTAAGGAGACTCTGGTTCAATTTACCCTAAAAAAGAGTGCACTTTATTTGCCTAATGTAAGAACAACCCATGATAACTCTGATAGTGCCTCCCAAACCATAAACTTTTTTCAAGCCCACTTAGCCTTGGCTTATTTTTTCTAACATCTATCCTTTTGTTTTATCAGTTAATTCTAAGCCTTTTTAAGGTGTCATAAACTGTATTTGGTTTTTTGTAAGCTTTAATAGGGTTTCAAAGTAACCATTTTCTTCATGAGGGCCGTCATTACAATTACATCCCCCTATTTGTTCGATATAAAAGATAGAGCACTTAACCATTATTTCTGCATTGTTTACTTGGCTATTTAAGATAGCTAGACTGACTGATTGTTCGTCAATAAAGCCACCCATTTGGGGCTGAATATGTTTATCGATTATGCTCTTAAATTCATCTAACATGTGCTGTTTTAGAAGATTGTTAAATAAAGGATCAGCATGTTTTTCTAATAAATCATCAAATAAAATCATCAACATCTACCTACATAATGGCCGACAATCAGGAAGGTAAATTAATGTTAACCGCGCTCTATTTCATCTGTATCAACTTGCCCACTGACACGACGCCTAACATGCGACCAAGACACGCCGATACTAAGAACAAAACTGAGTACTATTCCAATGGTATAGCTTAATACTTTTAAATTAGTTAAGTCGAGTTCAAAATAATCGACTAATAACCAAGTACCAAGACCAAAGAATGACAAGGCTAAAATTAAACCAATAAAACCTAACGAACCTAACGTTGCGCGTAATAATATTACCCAACCAATCAATAGTGTGACGCCAACAAAACCTTTTAAAACACTCATTGAAACGATATCAGCAAGTGCCCAATGATAGTAGGAATAGCCTTCAGGGTTAAAGGTGGCAAAGACAATGACGATGGCTGCCACAAAACGAAAAAGAAACCCACCCCAACCAAATTTATTCATATTATTAACCCAAAGTATATTAGCCATTTATTATATAGAAGTTAGGTATAAATAGAAATGTAACTCAACATGAAATAGCTTATAAACTAAAACTGCTCCATCATTCTTTGTAACTTTGTCGCTGAGATAGGTTGAGATGGCTTCATTGGTTGGGCAAAACAGGCTATACGATATTCTTCAATCGACCAGCGAAATTTATCTTTTAGAGCTTCCTCAATGCTTTCTTCATTTATAATCTTTAAATAATGCTCCCAATAATATCGTATTTCACTCAATTTAGACTGCGATTGATTACCTGCCCCCTTTAACTTATCTAAGCGTTTTTCAATGGCTAATAAATATTTAGGATAGCGTTTTAAATTTATTAATGGAACGGCGCGAATAAACCCTTCAAAAATCAAAAACTCAATTTGTTCAGTTAAATCGCTTAAGTCTTCACTTGATAAATTGTCAGTGTTTATTCTTTCAATTAATTGTCGCCATTGTTTCAGTATTTTTTCGACCAATCCAATACGTTCATTACAAATAAGTACTAATGCATTAGGGTTCGATTCAATTAACTCATTAAATGATATTTTATCTATAGGTAAATCAGCCTCTAAAAAGTGACTGTTAATACACGACATAATAATGTCATCTTGTAGCTCTGCTTTAGTGCCTAAACTGAGATACATTAAAAGAAGTGCGCTATTATTTGCAATGTCTCTTAACAGGCTTTTTATAATGACTTTTAAATTAAAATATATGAGTCTGGCAATACCCGAAACATGATAAAAATTAGATTGTTGCTGAGTATCTAGCAATTCAAATTGCACGTAATCTTGGTAATCAACCAAGGCTGGAAAAGCTTTTATATTGGTTCCTTTTAGCATCACAAATGGCTCTATTTTTGGGCATGACCAATCCCAGAGTTTTTCTGCTATTTGATCATTTTCTACCACCACTTCATGTTCAAACTGTTTCGTCGCTTCACCCGACAATAGCTGTTGAATCTGTTTCAAACTACGCCCTGTTTCAATACAGCTTTCATCT
>CAYZQE010000013.1:0-36993 GCA_964480635.1 uncultured Gammaproteobacteria bacterium
CTTGTCCAATATGAAATGAGTAAAAATAGATTAAATGCTCATAATCGGTTGATGAAAACCAGTCAATTAACATCAATAGTCGAACATTGAAGAAGCTCTAGAAGAGGCTCGTTGGGGACAGCAATCCTCTTGCCCAAAGTGTGGTGCTACGCAATATTCTGTTTTTTATCGAAATGATATAAAACATTGACAGTGTAGAGAGCAGAAACATCAATCTACCATGCGAGAACGCGAAGATAAACACCAACTGGCAGGACGTGTGGTTGCGGACGATACATACCTTGGTGGTGCGTAAGATGTTTGGCTATCAACAGATAACTCTGTTGATAGCCAAACATGAACCGCTTTAATTCCACATTTTTAAATCTACATATCAATTATCACTAGCCTTGTTTCTTCCCAGAAGCCATTATTGATGATAAAGGAAAGTAGCGAAAAAAAAATACGCTTATAAAGATATGATGACTCCTTACGATAAATTGAAATCACTGGAAAATACCAAACAATACTTAAAGCCCGAAATGAGCTTTCAAATATTAGATGATTTTGCTTTTAAAATGTAAGTAACGATCAATCCGTTGAACAACCTCGAAGTGATCGGCTCGAACTTTTTAATTTAATGTTCAACCCAGATAAAACGGCTTGAACATTTCAAGCTCTATATCAGACTCATTTGTTAATTGGAATATACTGCCATCATTATTCTTGCTGTTCGACGCCAAAAAGAAGCTGACTGCCCCCTAATCTTAAAAAAACAAATCTCGTTTCGCACTTAACGCTTAAACGTTAAAATAACATGGTTATCCTGAAGGAAGCTCTGATTAAGTCCATAAAATTTTACGAGCTATCAAGCCGTTCTATACTAGGCGCAACTTGAAGCTAATGACAAGTCCTTAGTAAAAGTTGGAACGACGGATAGAATGGCTTGATAGCTCGGTCGATGAATGATCCATTCATAATCGACATTCACCACATCCGTGTGGCTTCCCTGCGGGTCGTTGCCAAATTTCACCCAGCGTCGTTCTAGCATTTTACGGTATCTAGATGACGTTGCAATGCTACGCCTAGCTGAGTAAAATTTGGCTTAGATAAAAATTATGGACTTAATCAGAGATTCCTTAAAGCAATGCATGCCATAACTATGCTTTCTCCATCTCTAAACGTATAATTCACTGATGACTGAATATCTCCTCATTTTATTAAGCACTGTGTTTGTAAACAACATTGTATTAGTTAAGTTTTTAGGCCTTTGCCCCTTTATGGGGGTTTCTAGCAAAGTCGAAACGGCTATTGGCATGAGTTTAGCAACTACCTTTGTTTTAACCCTGTCTGCTGTCTTAAGCTACATGATCAATACATGGATTTTAATTCCTCTTGAAATCGAATTTTTACGCACCATTGCCTTTATTGTTGCCATTGCTGCGGTGGTTAACCTAACTGAAATGTATGTGCATAAAACCAGCCCTGTTTTATATAATGTATTAGGTATATTTTTACCGTTAATTACGACCAATTGTGCCGTACTCGGTGTCGCACTGCTCAATGTTCAAGAACAGCATTCAATTTTAGAGTCTGCCTTTTATGGTTTTGGAGCTGCTATTGGTTTTTCAATGGTGCTTATCTTATTTGCCGCCTTGCGTGAACGCATTGACGCTGCCGATGTACCTAAACCATTTCAAGGCTCTGCTATCGCATTAATAACCGCTGGTTTAATGTCTTTAGCATTTTTAGGCTTTGGTGGCTTAGCTTAAAGCGCACTAAACATGGGTATTTTAACGGCTATTTTAGCACTCGGTCTTTTAGCGGGCATCTTCGGTTTAATTTTAGGCTATTTCGCTATTCGCTTTAAAGTTGAAGGCAATCCATTAGTCGATCAAATTGATGCTATTTTACCGCAAACACAATGCGGCCAATGCACCTATGCAGGGTGTAAGCCATATGCCGAAGCTTTGGCAAAAGGTGAAGCCCCCATTAACCAGTGCCCTCCTGGCGGTGAATCGACTATCATTTTATTAGCCGAACTATTAGATACCGAAGTTTTAGAACTTAATGACGAACACGGAGAACATAATGACGTGCCTTTAGTGGCGATCATCCGTGAAGATATTTGTATTGGCTGCACCTTGTGCATACAAGCTTGCCCCGTTGATGCCATCTTAGGTTCAGCAAAACACATGCACACTATTATCGCTGCCGAATGTACTGGTTGTGAGCTCTGTTTACCGCCATGCCCAGTTGATTGTATTGATATGATTCCAACTCGCCAAGGCATTGAAAACTGGACTTGGAAAAAGCCAATTCAATCTGTTGAAAGTGCTCATGACTGAGTTAACATTACATCATTTTCATGGCGGCCTGCACCCTGATGACCATAAAATAGAACCCAATGGTAAAGGCATAAAAATATTGCCTTTACCAAAACAAATTACCTTACCCATTAAACAACATATTGGCGCGAGTAATAAAATTTTAGTGGCTGTGGGCGATCAAGTTAAACGAGGTCAATTACTGGCCAGCAGCAAAGAACTCATTAGCTCTCCAATACATGCCTCTACCTCTGGCGTTGTCAGCGCTATCGAACAACATGCCGTACCCCATGCTTCTGGAATGTCTGATCTTTGCATTATTATTGATGTCGACTTTAAAGATGATGTTTATATTAATGAAAACCAACCTATAGATATTGATGCATTTAATAGCGATGAGCTTTTACAACAAATTAAACAATCTGGTATTGTCGGCCTAGGTGGCGCGGCATTTCCAACCGCCGCTAAAATTAGCGCTAGTGATTCACACGCTATTGATACCCTCATTATCAATGGGGCGGAATGCGAGCCGTTTATTAGTTGTGATGATGCGCTCATGCAAACCCATGCAGATGTCATCATTCGAGGCATTCAATGGTTACAAAAAATAGTCTCACCTAAGCGCACTATTATTGGCATTGAGGACAATAAGAAACAAGCGCTCAAAACCATGCAGCTTGCTTTAGATGCTTGCCCATTAGCTCATACGCACATTGCAGAAGTACCAACACTTTATCCTTCTGGCGGTGAGAAACAGCTTATTACCATTTTAACGGGCAAAGAAGTGCCTAGCCATAAACTGGCTTTTGACATCGGTATTATTTGCCAAAATGTAGGCACCTGTTTTGCTATCGCAGAAGCACTAGATCATAACAAACCCATGACCTCTCGCATCGTCACTGTGAGCGGCAAAGGCGTTAATAAACCAGATAATTTTGAGGTTCGTTTAGGCACCCCAATGACTGACCTAATTGATGCGGCGGGTGGATATACCCAACATGCTAGTCATCTTGTCATGGGTGGGCCAATGATGGGCTTTACTTTACCTCACGATCAATTGCCCATTATTAAATCAACCAATGCTGTTTTAGCATTAAATGAAGATTTCAATCCCCAGCAACCGGTTCAAGCCTGTATTCGCTGTGGCAAATGTGCCGAAGTATGTCCAGCACAATTATTGCCACAACAATTGTTTTGGTATGCACGCGCTAATTCATTTGATCGCATTAAAGAATATAATTTATTCGACTGTATAGAATGCGGCTGTTGCGCTGCTGTTTGCCCCAGCCAAATACCCTTGGTGCAGTATTACCGTTATGCAAAAGGTGAAATTCGTGTTGCCGATCAAGCCCAACGCAATGCAGACCACGCTAGAAATCGCTTTGAATTTAGAGAGCATCGTTTGGCTGAAAACAAACGTAAGCTAGAAGAAACACGCCGTAAAAAGCGTGAAGCGCTGGCTGCAAAGAAAAATAAGTCTAGCGATAAAACAGCCGATGGAAAACCCGTGCTTGACCCCATTCAAGCCGCACTTGAACGAGTTAAAGCCAAACAAGCAGCGAAACAAAAAGAGAGCACAGCGGCAAAGAAAAACATCGAAAACCTAACCCCCGATCAGCAACGCCAGATAGACGAAGCTGATCAACGAAGAAAGGATGAGAGATCTTTAAGTGAAACAAAAACTCATAAAAATGACTAAAATCCACCTGCTCATCGTTGAAAGACTTGATAATAGGTTGCTATTATCTTCATCATTCGCCTCAATCAGGCGAATTTTAGCCTATTTTTTTTACGCTTCTGCTTCACTTAAAGGTCTCTGCTCATGATGCCATTTCAACAAAATGCGTCTCCGTTTGTTCCATCACCTAACAGCACCAACCGCATGATGCGTGATGTACTCTATGCGCTTGTTCCCGGCACCCTAACCTATGCTTGGTTTTTTGGTGTTGGCGTTCTTATCAATATTATTTTATCAATTGTTTTCGCGCTTTGTTTTGAAGCGTTTGTTTTATATTTACGCAAACGCCCCATAAAGCCTTACCTAAATGATTACAGTGCCGTCGTCACCGCTTGGTTGTTTGCTCTTTGTATTCCTATGCACTCACCTTGGTGGCTTATCGCCATTGGCATGGGCTTCGCGATGATCGCGGGTAAACATTTGTATGGTGGCTTGGGCTTTAACCCCTTTAACCCCGCGATGATTGGTTATGTTGTTTTATTGATTTCTTTCCCTAAAGAAATGACCACTTGGTTTTTACCAACCACGGTGAGTGGCGAATCTTTATCATTAATGGACTCATTATCCATTACCTTTATGGGTGCTGATATTCATCAATGGGATGCTCTGACATCAGCAACCCCGCTAGACACTCATAAAACGGGCATTGGTCTTAATCAAATGACTAGCGAAATTCACACTTCACCTATCTTCAGTCATTTTGCTGGCATTGGCTGGGAATGGATTAGCGCCGCTTGGCTATTGGGTGGATTATATCTGCTGTATAAACGTGTCATTAATTGGCATATTCCCGTGATGGTCATATTGGGCATTAGTAGCGTTTCTTTTGTATTTTTTATGCTCGACCCAGATAGCTCTGCGTCCCCTTTATTTCATGTTTTAAGTGGCGGCGTTTTGCTGGGTGCATTCTTTATCGCCACTGACCCTGTGACTGCATCGACCACGGTTAAAGGGCGATTAATTTATGGTTTTTTTATTGGTGCTTTAACCTACGTTATTCGCACTTGGGGCGGCTATCCTGATGGCATCGCCTTTGCTGTTTTATTAGGCAACATTGCTGTGCCCTTAATCGACTATTACACTCAACCTCGTTTGTATGGAACTAACCCTCCGAAGAGTGATGATTAAAGCATGTTGAAAAAGAAACAAATTTTCATCTCTGGCTTATTAGTTTGGCTATTTGCCGTTTTAGGCACAGCTATAGTGAGTGTCACTGAACATCAAACCCATGACCGCATTATCGAAAATGAACGTTTAGCCTTACTAAAAAACTTATTTGAGCTTATCCCGCCAGAACGATTTGATAATGACTTAAGTCATGACATCATCATACTTCAAGCATCTAAATTACTGGGTAATACGCGTGAACAGGTGGCGTATCGAGCGCGTAAAAATAACCAACCCATTGCTATTATTTTTAATGCCACGGCACATAATGGCTATAACGGTGACATTGATTTATTAATTGCCGTTAATGTAGACGGCAGCATTGCTGGTGTACGTGCCGTTAAACATAAAGAAACACCTGGTTTAGGTGACCCTATTGATATTAAAAAATCTAATTGGATTACTCAGTTTGATTTAAAGTCATTAGTAAACCCCAGCACACAAAGCCAGTGGGCGGTTAAAAAAGATGGTGGTGAATTTGACCAAATGACGGGTGCAACCATTACCCCTAGAGCTATTGTGGGTACGGTACGACAAACTTTAGAATATTATCAACTGCATAAAGACATTCTCTTTTTAGATGTCATTAATGAGAACAATCATGAGCAACAATGATTATCAACAAATCAGTAAACAAGGCCTGTGGAAAAACAACGTTGCCTTAGTTCAATTGCTTGGCCTGTGTCCATTATTAGCGGTTACCAGCACAGCGGCTAACGGTATTGGGCTGGGGCTTGCAACTTTATTCACGTTGGTTTTATCTAATGGCATCATAGCCGCTATTAAAGATTTTGTGCGCGCCGAAATTCGCTTACCTGTGTTTGTATTAATTATAGCCAGTGTCGTGACATTAATTGAGTTACTGATGAAAGCTTGGTTTTTTGATTTATACCTTATTCTCGGCATCTTTATCCCTTTAATCGTGACCAATTGCGCCATAATCGGCCGCGCAGAAAGCTTTGCGTCTAAGAACAATGTTAAAGCATCCATTGTTGATGGTTTTATGATGGGATTAGGCTTTTTAATTATTTTATTTATTTTAGGTGCAGTCAGAGAGATTATTGGCTCTGGCACCTTATTTCAAAATATTGATTTAATGTTTGGTGTTTCTTCTCAGTTTTTAACCATTCAATTTAGTGAATCATATCAAGGCTTTTTATTGGCTATTTTACCACCTGGCGCCTTTATTGGATTAGCCTTATTGATCGTTATTAAAAACCTATATGATGAAAAAATGAAAGCGCAGACTAAAACGAAACCTTTAGATATTAATACCGAAGGTTTGGGTAATACTTAATCGACATCTTTTTAACCAATAACTCCTTTTCTTAGGGGTCATCTGATTAAGTTAATAAAATTTGGGCGCAGAAAAAACATGAACAAAACCAAACGTATCGAAATTTTTACTCGTCTTCAGGCCGACAACCCCAAGCCTACGACTGAACTTAACTTTACTTCAAATTTTGAACTATTAATTGCTGTTTTGCTTTCAGCACAGGCCACTGATGTTGGTGTTAATAAAGCAACGGCAAAGCTCTACCCTGTTGCTAACACACCCCAAGCTATTCTTGATTTAGGGTTAGATGGCTTAAAAGGCTACATTAAGACCATTGGCTTATTCAATTCTAAAGCCGACAATACAATTAAAACCTGTCAGATATTGGTTAAGCAACATCATGGCGAAGTTCCTAATAATCGGGAAGCTCTAGAGGCATTACCAGGCGTTGGACGTAAAACAGCCAACGTTGTTCTTAACACCGCTTTTGGACACCCAACCATTGCTGTTGATACGCACATCTTTAGAGTGTCCAATCGCACTAAAATTGCACCTGGTAAGAATGTCGATGAAGTCGAAAAACGTCTCATTCGTTTAGTGCCTGACGAGTTTAAGCTTGATGCTCATCATTGGTTAATTTTATTGGGTCGATACACCTGTATCGCTCGAAAACCGCGTTGCGGCAGTTGCTTAATAGAAGATATGTGTGAATTTAATAAAAAAATAATTGATGACGGAGAACCCAACTAATGTTTGGAAGTAGAGATGACATACGCAAAGTGTATTACGATGTTTGGCAAAAACTAAAAGATAACAATAATGTTTTCGACCCAATGGAAACCATTGTCGCTGATGTTATTAAGCTTCATCCAGAATACCATGACATGCTTGGCGATAGTAAATCGCTAGAAATAGACTTTACCCCAGATGGCGGTAAAACAAATCCTTTTTTGCATATGGGCATGCACATTGCTATTCGAGAACAAATTAGCACCAATCGTCCTATCGGCATAAAATCATTGTATATGAAACGCTGTAAAACGCATGAAATGCATGACATAGAGCACAATATGATGGAATGCTTGGCTGAAACCATGTGGAATGCTCAACGTAACAATGAAGACTTTGATGAACTTGGATATATGGAGTGCATTAAAAAGTAACCATAGTTACGGAGCCTCCTAATACAAGGCTTTAGGTTACAAAATATAGCTCTAAAATTAACCCCATTAACAGAATCCCCACCAACGTAACCAAAAATATTAACACCACCAAGTAGCCCAATAGGATCAGATTCTAAGTATTTTCCTGTACTCGGATCATAATCTCTAAAGTAATTATAAACTAGCCTCTAAAAATATGGCTCTTTTTTATAAGCCAAACCCAAATATTTAAAGAAAATCCATGCGACGACACATCCTGAGAATCTAACAAAAAATATAGAAGCACACAGAGAAACAGAAAAAAATGGTGAAGACTGATATGCTTAAAAGAACAGAAACAATAACAGGAGCAAAGATTATGGCACTCGCTAATATAAAACAAGAAGCCCATCATTTAATCGACCAATTACCTGATAATGCCACGTGGAAAGATATTGCATATGAAGCGTATGTGCATCAAGAAATAGAAGCAGGATTAGAGGCGGTTAAAAATGGCGAAATCGCCAGTGATGACGATGTAAAAAAAGCATTTAGTCAATGGGGCGTACAGCTTGAAGCTTAAATGGACAAAACGTGCATTACAGCAATTAGATAAAGCCATAGACTATATAGCCGAAGACAACCCCTTAGCGGCACTAGCCATGGCACAAAGAATATATAAAGCAACAGACATTCTCAAACAGCAACCGGATATCGGGCGTGACGGCCGTGTTAAACACACCAAAGAATGGGTTATTAAAAAGACAGCTTATTTGTTGGCTTACAGCATTGAAAATAATACGATCTATTTATTAAGCTTGATCCATAGTAAGCAGCACTGGCCGAGTGAATTATAAATAAAGAGAGGAGTGCTCATCTAACTGCCCGTCAAAGGTGAATCATGGGATCAGCCAGCTTGATTTTTGAAGTTAGCACTTTTTTATCGCCACCATGAGCACTTTAACGCGTTGGCCGATTAACAAGTTGAGCGACCTTATGGTGAAATGAATCACCTCCATAAATCTCGCCTCTTTCTGTTTCCCCACCGCCCCAACTTGACCACCCACAACTGCCAACAACTGACCAGTGCTCTTCAAATGACCATTAAAGCTAATGTACTCTAGGAATAGTAGAGACCTGAGCCTACCTCCTTGCGGAACCATTTTATTTTAAGCCCTATAAATCACCTTCTTTGCTTTCTTAATGACAAAAAAAAGCCCCGATAACGGGGCTTTTAATAAGCAGAGATTAAGTCTTATTTATTCCCAAATATATACTTAGGCTTTATCCAAAACATCAATAATGGGAGAAAGGTAAATGCTAAGAACACATCTATTATTAGGGCTTGACCAATATACATACTAAGACCCCAAGTATTGGCAAGCTCAGTTGATACTAATGGAATAAAGCTACCTAACAGTACGATAACAGAGGCTATGATGGCACCACCTGTTGTACGCAATGTTTTATAGACTGCATCGGCCCAATCACCTGCTGATGCTGCATATTCCTCTTTCAGTCGTTCTATTAAGTATATCGAATAGTCGACACCTAAGCCCATAGCGATACTTAATGTCACCAATAAATGGAAAGCTAAGTTACCTGACCAGTTTTGCACTGAGGTAAAATAACCGCCCAAACCATATTGAGCAAACAACGTAATGCCTAATAACGTGACCAAGATAAAGGGCACTGAAATAGAGCGGAACATCAACATAGTTATCACAAAGATAGCTAAGGCTGTTTGTAATGGGCTGACTAACCAGTTATCAAATGTGACTTCTCTGGTTGCTTCTGTCGCACCTAAGAAACCACCAATGCCTGGTGCAGTAATGCTCTTATCACCAACAATGGTAACTACCGCACCTGTTTCTGGCATAGTGACCGTTTCACCGACATTAAAGCCAAACTTAATTTTATTAAATCCGGGTTCATTTTCGTGGTCTTTAATATACTTTTGAATATCAACCACAACAGCATGCGTTTTAACAGGGTCTAAGGTGTTTACAAAACCCATTATTATCGCTTCATTCCAGTCATCTGACACAAAGGAGGTTAAATCACCATCGCTGGTATTAACTTCAAGCAACCCATTAATGTTTTGCACAACATCGTTAGGTATCGGAACATACTCTGGGTCTTCGGGGTCTCCATAGACATCCATTCTTGATTTAATGAACTCAGCCGTAGGCACACGGAATAAGCTCATATCATCACCTGTAGGTGACATGAATAACATATTAACTAACTTAATATATTGAACGTATGAACCCGTAAAGCCAATGTCTGGATGAGCTCGCATCCAATCTTCCATTTTTTCGATGGCACCAAGCACTTCTGCGTCATTCATAATGCCTTGCGCGCCAAGCTCGTCTTCATCCCAACAGCCTTTAGGAAGCAGATTGTCATTTTCATCGTAATCATTACAAATAGGTGCCATAGGCACTCTACTGGTAAATGGGATATTGGCAGAAATAACACCTGGCATCACTTCACCCAAGCGGTTTAAATCTTGAATGGTAATTGAGCGCTCTTTAAAGGCAGCACGAGGATAGTTAATGCCTTTTTCAACACCCGGCATTAAATCGGCCGCTGTGCCTTCCATTATTTTTGTCTCGGCAGCAGACCAATAAATTAAACCACCAACAATAGCAACGAACACCCATTTATAAGGCCCCATTAATAAATTAGTGGTTGATTTAGCCGCCGCATTTTCAAAGCGTGTAGGTTCGCATAATGCATGATGCTCTTTAACATTAATTTTAGGCGGAAAATACGACATTAATATTGGGATTAATGTCGTCGTCGTAATAATTAACGTTGCCATGCCAAACATACCAAAATAGGCATAGGCTTTGTAAAACGAAATATCAACACTAGCCAAGGTAGCGAAGCCTACCATGTCAGTCACTATGGCTAATAAGGCAGGAATAATTGTCGCGGCAATTGCTTTTTCAGATGCAATCATCGTGTCGCAGTCATTATTTAGCATCTCGGTTAAATATCGCCTCGTCACCTGCACCGCATGGCCAGTACCAATGGCTAATAACAGCATCGGCGTTAGCACCATCATGGTGGTTAATTTAAACCCTGAAAGCCCCATTAAACCTAAGGTAAGAATAATGGTAGCAAACACGCCTGCTAATGGATAAATAGCACCGCGCCAACCTTTATTTTGCCACCATAAAATAACAATAACGATTAAGATGCTGAGTACAAATAACCACCATTTATTAACTAGGTCATACAGCATATAGGCTAAAAAGTATGGCTCACCAGCAACATAAATTTCGACTCGGTCGCCATATTTAGCTTTTACTTCATCCGCAATCGCAATAACTTCTTTTACCCAAGGCAAGTAAATCTCTTTAACGCCATCATCATAATCACCAATGATAAAGGTACCACGAGCGGTACAGCCTGCTTGACCAAACACTTCACAGCGATTGCCATTTTCATCTTCCATGTACAGTAACATCGGTGCCATTACTGGGTTATTTTCTAGGCCTTCTTTTAAAAACTCTAATTGCTCTTGTGCCTTTTCAGGGTCTGATGAAATACCATTCGTCGGTATTAAGCGTTTAAAAACTAAACTACCGTCTTTACTACCCATATATTTTATTTTTTGGGCGGCTAAATCTAAAAAATTATTACCCCTAGAATTAGGTAAATCAACCATTTTATGATGAACATCTTTCACCATATTAATAAACCATGGCTGATAAATGTCGCCGGGCTCTTTTAGGATAAAACCTAAAACCATTAAGTTACCCATACCAAATTTTTGCTCGGCATAAGCATTCGTTGCTACATAACGGTTAGTCGCAGGTAATAAGGTATCTGGGTCATTACGAATATCTAAGTTTTTTATTTGAATCGCTGCGAAAACAGTGCTGATTAAAACAACCATAACCACTAATAAGCGATTTCGCATAACCCAACTTGCATAGCGAATAGAAAATGGTTGTTTTTGAGCGTTTTGATCTGACATAGATTTTTTCCAGATTTTTAATTTGTATTGAGGTTTATTCTTTTTTATAAACAATAAAACATTATTTATAAAAAAGAATGGGGAGCTAATGCTCCCCAAAAACTACTTTATTATCATTATTAGAATAAGTACTTAAGTCCTAACTGTACATTTGAAGATGCTTTAAACTGGCCGAAGGTTGTATCTTCGTCCCCCCAGTATTTATTAATCTCAAATGTTCCTACCATCTCGTCATTGATACCGTATTCAACATCGAAACGATTCCAATAACCTCCTCCATTTTCTGCAATGATAATGTTGTTCCAACGATGCTGGCCATCATCACCAAAAGGCTTAGATAAAAAGAAAGAAACAAATGTTTCAACTTCGTCGCCTTTGTTTAAACCGTTCGTTAAAGACATTGATGAAAAATCACCCGTATAAACAGTTACACCATCTTTATAGTCTAAATTATACATTTGAATTAACTGAGTACTGACTAAAAGATTAGACATAACAGTAATATCAACACCAATAACGTACTTAAACATATCCGCTTCTTGCATAGTTAATGCGCCTGTTAAATTACCTATAGATAACTCATCTAAGTTAACCACTGGCTGCATAACGCCAATATCATAAGAAAACTCACCACGAAGTATGACGGGAGCAAAGTCAGTATCAACTGCCGAATCGAATGAAAAACCTAATGTTGTAATTTGCTTTAACTTTTCTTCAAATACTAACTTGGCGGGGGTTGCTCCACTTTGAGAGCTAAATGCAGTACCACCATTTGCCAAAGTTCCACCCGATGATAAAGATAACGTTGTTACGGTATAAGCTTCGGCATTTGGGTTTTGGTCATTAACATCAACAAGACCGTCAAAATTAGTGTCTCTAGGCTGACCTAATGCATCCATAGAACTGACATTTTTATTAACTGACAATTCATTGCCTGCACTATCTTCCCAGCTCATATCAACATAAGGGTTAGAATCATACCGATAGGCATAATTTAGTGAAAAATTCATGCCACTTTCTGTCGAATCTTTATACCTAAAGCCGATATTTTGGTTACTTTCTTCTTTATGGATATTTCTATACTCCGTTGACATACCAATAAAAGCATCAAACGTTCCAAACGTTGTATTACCCATATAGTCAAAAGCAGAGGTTGGGTTAGCAGTATTTAAAGTACCTGTAAACTGGTTAGTTGTTGAGTTACTAAAAAATGAATTGCCCATACCTTGAATTGCAGCATTTTGTAATGCTTGATTAAAAGCCATCGTATCAGCATCTGCTGGATTATTTGTTGGTGGATTAACGCCAAGATTTGTTGCCATAGTACCAGTTGTTGTTGCTTGATCTGCTGGAGCTGTACTTAACCCCATTCCTGCAGCAACTGCATTGAACATTTGCCCACCTAGACTTTGAAGAGCTGTATTCACCTCAGCTGGAGTTGAACCAATTGATGCCGCAGTAACTTGTCCGGTTTGAAGACCCACTAGATAATTTTCAAAATTTGTTAATAAACCACCTGCATTATTAGCCGCCTGGTTTAATACTTCATTACCCGTTTGCAAGCCATTCATAAAAGGTAAAAACACAACATTCAGCAATGCTTCCTCATCAGTTCCATCTAAAATAGGGCCATTAAACTGCATAACATTTGAACCATCACCAAAAGCGTCGGGGTTTGCAACACCCGGTCCATTCCCTGCAGTTAAGCCTCCTCCCACTTGTGAAAACGTTCGATTTGGCGCTCCTGTACCTAAAGCCGTAAACTGGCTTACTGTAGTTAAGGCCATTGGGCCTCTACTTAGCGCACTTGTTCCACCAGCGCCACCAAGCCCACCCATTGTTAACAATGTTTGAAAAACACCTGATGTTTTACCCATGTCATTAGCGATACTACTAAAGCCATTAACTGGGCCATTAATGGTATCAACGCCTTTGAACAGGAAAGGAGCACCGGCATCTTCAGCACCATCTTCACCTAACCCCGAAATGAAGTTAGCTTTAGCTTCAGATAAAATAATTTGTATATTAGCTCCATTCGACAAATCTGTTTCAGCATTAATCATCCATACTGGAATGCGCGAATCTTCTGATGCATTTTGATTTAGCTCGCGAAAATCGGTTGGGTTAATAAAGTCTAATAATTTAATGCCATCTGCTGTGCCCCATACTACTTGTTGCTTACCTAAACGTAAGTACCAGTCTCCGACGCTTGTATCAACATAAAACTCTCTAAGTATTTCATATTGACCATCATCTTCTCCGCCTTCTAAACGGTCACTAGCCGCTTCACCTTCGTTCGACAGTAATATTTCTGCATGAAACGATGAATCCTCACCAAAGTCTTTATTTATAAATAATTTTAATGAAGTCTCTACCTTCATGGCATCACCAGTTTCATGTGCTTCTGATGCGCCTGTTACTGTGCCATCTTCAATAAAAAGGCCGTATTCTATTTTTGCTTCACCGCTGATTTCAAATTCAGCGAATGCTGTACTCGGCATGACAAGCGCAAATGCAACTGCGCTTGCTAATGTATTTAATTTAAACATGTTAACCCTCAATTTAGTTTTTTTGAGATTTACTCTTAGGTAATAATCTCATTTTGAAATTCAAATCTTATCGCTAAATATATCTAGCAAAACTGATATAACTACTTTCAATAAGTGCCAATATCGCTATCAGCACTTATTCAGAGTCATTCAACTTTTAACGTTTGATTTTTCTTAGTGTTCTTTCAGTCCAAAGCTTTGGCTTTAATTTTGGATCATTATAAGTCACAACTTCTGGTGGAATAACGGCCCAAGTTTCATGACCTGTTGCAAAAGTTTTGCCATACCAATATCCCCAAACTGATTGACGGTCATCTGTACCAACTGATTGCCAATCACGGTCAATAACTTTAATCATTTCACCGTTCTTGAAAAACTCAGTACGATAATCGCCAAATGTCTTGGTATCGACATAGCTAATACGGTCGTCATACCACCAGTTATCAAATTTTGTTGTACTTTTTACTTTATAAACAGATTTACCATCTGACACACATGAAGCGCCAGGTAAATTGCGGGTAAATTTATTTTTTTCGTTTTCTTTTAAAGTAATGGAACCAAGGCAACCACTAAATGTTTCCGTGCCCATTAAGACATGAGTTTCATCTCCTGGCTTTCTTAAAACAACATCACCAAATGTAAAATCTGTTCCGCCCCATGCATCATCTTGTGCGGGTTCTGCAAAACGACGAATTTTTCTTAACGATGGGATCCAAATGGCGTAAGACTGGCTTTTACCTGGCTCATCAAAGTCGGTGACTAACATACCTGTTCCACGTAATTTACCCGAACGGAAAATAGCTAAATCGCGTGCTTTAACATTTGGATCATCGTCATAGTCGTTATTTAGATAACGTTCAACGGTAATGGTTGTTGGCTTTTTGCCTTTTGATTTATTGACTAGAACCGTTATTTTTTTGCCTTTCTTTTGAATGCCATAGTTATCAAAACCATAAAAATGGTTGACATAAAAAACCTGGTCTATAATTTGATCTGCCGTGAGATCACCGCTTGGATAAGCCAGACTACGGTCTACCGCAGACGTGGCCATAGTAGAAATAGAAAGCGTTATTGCCGCAGCAATTGTGCTAGTCACCTTTGAAAAACGCATAAAAACCCTCATTAGTTAGATAATATAAAACTTATAAATAAACATGTTTACAAATTCCAAATCCCTACATAAGAATAATAAAAAAACTGCGCGAATTTTAAAGCAAAAAACAAATCTCTTTAACCACAACATTTAAAGACAATAAGCTTTTGTTTCCCCTATGCTCAGCAATAAATTACACTCTCTCAACATCCATATGTAGGGATTCGGGAAGTCGACATCCCAATATTTACCCAGCACAATGACTGCGCCAGGTTAAAATGTCAAACTAAAGCTAACCTATGTTAATACAAATTAGATGTTGCTAATATTATGATTAAAGAATTTACTAATAAACTAAAATTTCAAGTAAAACAAGCACTTAACGAAGATATAGGCGCTAACGATGTGACGGCAAATCTAATCCAATCTACAAATACTCTTTCTTTTCAACTACTTAGTAGAGAGGACTGTATTCTTAGTGGCAGCCAATGGTTTAATGAAAGCTTTAAACAATTAGACCCAAATTGCCAAATAAAATGGACTCATCATGACGCTGAATTTGTAGCCGCCAACACTACGATTTGCCAGATAAAGGGTAATGCTCAAAAATTACTGTCTGCTGAAAGAACCGCTTTAAATTTTTTACAGACTCTTTCTGGTACCGCAACCTCTACACATGAATACGTACAATTAATAGCTCACACGCCATGTCAACTGTTAGATACACGTAAAACAATTCCACTGTTACGCGATGCGCAAAAATATGCTGTTAGTTGCGGCGGTGGAACCAATCACCGCTTTGGTTTGTATGATGCCTTTTTAATTAAAGAAAACCATATTGCTGCTAGCAAGAGCATTAGTGACGCGGTTATACAAGCTCGTAGCATGCACCCAGAGTTGTTACTTGAAGTTGAAGTTGAGACCTTAGCTCAACTTGATGAAGCGATAAACGTGGGTGTTGATAGAGCTTTATTAGATAACTTTGATCTGGTCACGTTAAAAAAGGCTGTTTCTATCAATGCTCAGCGCATTCAATTAGAGGCGTCTGGTGATATAACGAAAAGCACTATTGCTGCTGTCGCAGAAACAGGCGTTGATTTTATTTCTACAGGCGCAATAACCAAGCACTTAAGAGCTATCGATTTTTCGCTTCGGTTTTCATAGCTTAAAATCTAATATTTACTACTGATTTGAGACTTCAATTCAAAAAATGAAATCATTAACAAAGCCATAATGATTATCAAGCCACCTATCATTGTCATCAAACTTGGCTGCTCACCAATAACAAGCCACACCAATAAAACACCCCCAACTGTTTCAAGCGGCATAAACATACTCGATAAGGGTGCCGATATGTATCTAGCAGATAAGGTTATCAAACTAAATGCGATGCCCACGATAGTGCCCAGAACTAGCAATAGCAGACCATTGGTTAAGCTAACAACTAATTCTGTTGTAAATAACAACGATATTAGTGCCGTCCAAAGACCACTTAGACTTAACGCTAAAATTTGATTCGCGTCTTTATGCTTGCGCATATGCACAAAGATATAACCCATTAAAATAGATGACAACAAGGCGTAAACATCACCTTTTATAGTGACTAGTTGTTCAGTTTGTTGCACCACTAAGGTTAAAGCAAAGATAATGACTGCCATAGCTAGCCAAATACGCAACTGAGGAACCTCTTTTAACAGTATCCATGCAAATAAAGACGTAAAGACTGGTGATGCCCCTACAATAAGCAGCGTATGTGCCACGCTTGTATGCTTTAAAGAAGACACAAATAAAAACGTGCTCGCCGCGAATAAAACGCTCATCACTAGCGTTGGTCCATTGAGCCCTAAGCACATTTTGACAAACTCTTTTTTTCGCTCGTACAGCAAAAACAAAGCCAGTACTAAAAACATAAAAAACCCACGCCAGAACATCAGCGTAAAAAACGGGGTGTCGATTAGACGTACCAATAAACTATCGGGGCTTAATATAATAACGCCCACGAATGCTAATAAAATTCCTTTGGTGGTATCGTTTTGAACATTCATTAAGTGAAGAACCTGCTAATCCTGAAGAGCGCTTAATCGCTCTACTGTACCAACGTCTGACCAAAGCCCTTTATGTAAAATAGCTTTAATCTTTTTTTCTTGGGCATGGCGTCTAATAATTGGCGCTAAAGGACGTTTACCTTGCGTTAAGCCTTTAAAAAAATCTTTTTTATAAAAGCCAATGCCCGAAAAAGTAAATTGTTTATCCGCTGCTGCCTGTAAACAACCCTCTTTAATACCAAAATCACCAGCTGGATGAAAATCCGGGTTTTCAACCAAAACCAAACTTGCCAGTGAATCGTTTAATGCTAAAGGGGTCAACTCATAATCGGTGTAAACATCGGCATTTATAACCCAAAATTGTTCTGCCAAATGCGGTAGAGCATTGACAATACCACCTGCCGTTTCTAACGCTTGATTACCTTCATCACAATAATGAATTTTTAAACCAAAAGCAGAGCCATCTGCTAGTTCTTGCTTAATAATACCCCCCAACCAAGCGACATTAATCACCACGTCCTTTACCCCTGCTCGCACCAACTTTTCTAAGTGATAAACAATCAAGGCCTTACCATTCACTTTTAGCAATGGCTTGGGAGCGGTATCTGTCAATGGCTTCATTCGCTCACCTCTGCCAGCTGCTAGAATCATGGCTGTGGCACAAAAAATTTGAGGCGTCATGCTATGACACAACTAGAGCATCGGCTTTTGAAACCAAACTCAGCTCATCAATAAGCTGACTTAAGCCACACAAGTTTTCTTCACCGTGACTCACTGCTTTCACGTAAGCAAGCGTACGCGGGATATCACCGATATAACCATTTTTATTATCACGTAACTTCAACCGACTAAAGATACCAATCGCTTTTAAATGACGCTGAACACCCATTAAATTAAACCATGTTTTAAATTCAGCCTGCGATACATTGTGCAATTTATTTACCAAGGCAAGTTCATAATACTGCGTCACCCATTGAGTCACTTTTTCCTCTGGCCAGTCAATGTAGCAATCACGTAATAATGACACTAAGTCATAGGTCATAGGCCCTTTAACAGCATCTTGGAAATCAATAATTCCAATACTGCCGTGGGGAGTTTTAATTAAGTTTCTTGAATGAAAATCACGATGAACAAAAAACTGTGGTTGTGCTAATGCATTTTTAATTAAAGCTTGTTTCGTTTGCTGCCAAAAAGACAATTGCTGCTCATTAAGTGTTATGCCTAACAGCTTTTCTATAAACCATTCTTTAAATAGCTCCATTTCCGTGCCTAACAAGGCTGCGGAATAAGCCGGAATATCATCATGAGGCATGCTCTTTTGCGTTTGTAAAATGGCGTTCATGGCATCGCCATATAAAGCATTCACCGTCGAATCATTTAATAGCCCCAGCAATAAATCATCGCCAAAATCACTGAGTACCAAAAACCCATCGGTTAAATCTTGAGCAAATATTTCGGGCGCATTAATTTGCTGTGCCGTTAAGCTATTCGCCAACGCAACAAAAGCATCGCATGACTCATTTTGTGGCGGCGCATCCATCACAATGTAACTCTGGCCTTCTTTTTTGATACGAAAATAGCGTCTAAAGCTGGCATCTTCTGAAGCTACTTCTAATGTGCTTAGGTCATAACCCAATGCATCAAGCCATCGTTGCATTTTTTCTTTTCTTTTTGACATAAATACCCCAAAGATACAAATAAAGCCGCGAAGTCAGCTTTGCAATCGGTTATTATCGCGCATCTTCTGTTTTATCACCAAGCTTTTATGGATAACACTACCGCGCTGAAAAAAGCGATCGCAATACAAAATAATGCAGCAAACTATCGTTTTGAATGGAAACAATTAGAGCCTGTTTTCGATAAACTTAATGAAGAGGTTTCTGAGCTTAAACAGGCCATTAACGATAACAATAAGGATGAAATAAAGTCTGAACTAGGCGATGTTTTATTTGTGGTTGCCAATTTAGCACGCTTATTAGACATTGACCCTGATGTTTGTTTAGAAAAAACAAATACTAAATTTAACAACCGTTTTAACTTTGTTTTACAAGCGCTTAATATTAGTAATAATGAACACAACCAAACCTTAGATGCTATGCAACAACAATGGCAACACTCTAAAAAAGTTTTCCCTTAATCAGTGATTGAAGAAAATGTCTCAACGTAGAATAAATACCGAACAAAAAATTTTAAATTCTGTCGAGCACCTTTTATTAACAAAGGGTTTTGCAGCTATTGGCATTAACGCCATTGCTAGAAATGCCGGTTGCGACAAAGTGCTCATTTATCGCTACTTTGGCAATTTAGATGGCTTATTAAATGCTTTTGCAGAAAGTCATGATTTATGGTGGCAGGTTGATGCTTTAATCAGTGACGAACTGGCTCAACAAAAGAATTTATCTATTTTTTTAACTGAATTACTTAAAAAACATATTCAAGAAATTCAAGCACGCCCTTTAACCCAAGAAATTATGGCTTGGGAATTATCTGACCATAATAAACTAACCGTTGCCTTAGGAAGAACTCGGGCAGAACGCGGTATGCTGCTAGTTAAAAAAATCCGTTCTATTTTTTCTAACCCTAATATTGATATTGGTGGCATATTAGGTATTTTTGGCGCATCTGTTAATTACTTAATTATTCGCACACGTCATTTACCCCAAGAAAAGGCTAAAGAAGAATGGTGGCGTTTTGAACAGTCATTAAGCAATTTATTGAAAAATATTTAATACCTTAAAGCGTTTCTTATTAAGGATAATCTGATTAAGGAGCCTGCTATTTTTTATGTAAAACTATCAATGTATTGTTATTTTAAATCTTAACCTTTAAATTTTGATGTCATGGGATAACGACGTTCTTTACCAAACGAACGTGGCGTTATTTTTACACCGGGTGGAGATTGTCTTCGCTTATATTCACTGATATCAACTAAACGCGTTACTCTTGCAACGTCTTTTTTTAAATAGCCTAAAGCCATTATTTCATCACTACTAATTTGTTGTTCTACGTATGCCTCTAATATAGCATCAAGCACGTCATACGGCGGTAACGAGTCAGCATCAACTTGATTGGGTGATAGCTCTGCTGATGGAGGTCGTGTAATGACGCGTTCTGGTATAACGGGTGAAAGTGTATTGCGATAACGAGATAATTCGAACACTCTTAATTTAGATACATCTTTAAGGGGTGCAAAGCCCCCTGCCATGTCGCCATATAAGGTTGCATAACCGACCGACATTTCACTTTTATTGCCTGTTGTTAAGAGCATTTTTCCTGTTTTATTAGACAGTGCCATTAAAATAACACCACGGGTTCTAGCTTGAATGTTTTCTTCTGTCGTGTCTTTTTCGGTGCCTGAAAATTGCGCTTCAAGCACGTCTAAAAAGGCATTAACGGGTTGATGAATAGCAATACTTGAATATTTCACACCAAGGGCTTTTGCTTCTAGCTCTGCATCGGTGATGCTCATTTCTGCTGTATAGTCATACGGCATCATCACCGCATGCAAGGCGTCTGCTCCGAGCGCATCTACTGCTATAGCCAAAACTAAAGCAGAATCAATGCCGCCAGATAACCCTAGCAACGCCCCTTTAAAGCCATTTTTTAAAACATAATCTTTCGTAGCGCAAACCAGTGCTTCATACAGTTGTGCAATTTCTGGTTTCATCTTTGCATTCATCGCTTCGCAGTTAATTTCGCCTTGTTGACTAATGCTAACCACTTCGGTTTGAGGCTTTTGACCGGCTTGATAAACAATATTGCCATTTTTATCCATGGCAAACGAATGCCCATCAAATAATAGTTCATCCTGCCCGCCTACTTGATTAACATAAACAATAGGCAATCCTGTTTCTTGCACACGTTGTGTAACCGAATCAATGCGTTGCTGATGCTTGCCGATATGATAAGGCGAGGCATTTAAATTTAACACCATATCAGCCCCCGCTATTTTAGCCTGAGCTGCAACTTGGTCACTCCAAAGGTCTTCACACACGGTTAATGCTAACTGAAAACCATTGACGGTTACTATTTGTGCTTGTTTACCCGCACTGAAATAACGTTTTTCGTCAAACACGCCATAATTTGGCAATTGTTGTTTTTTATAAACAATTCGGTCTTGGTCTTTTTTTAAAGCCATGGCCGTATTAAACAACTGGTTATCATGCTCATATGGCGCACCAATAATAATGGTTAAGTCTTCGCTCCAATTATCTAGGGCTTGTTCTATTTCGTCTACACATTGATTAACGTCAAGCATAAACTGACGGCGCAGCAATAAATCTTCGGGGGGGTAAGCACAAACGGCGAGTTCTGAAAAAACAATCACATCGGCCTTACCTTTATAAAGCTGACAGGTTTCGATAATTTTTTGTGTATTGTTAGCTAGATCACCAACTGTAAAATTAAGTTGGGCAAGCGCTATTTTAATGCTGTTCATAATTGACAGGATGGTTAAGTTTTTAAGGCAGGCAGAGTAGCTTTTTTAGTTTAAAATTAATACAAAATAAGTATTAGGATTATAATCAACCTATGTACTTTCAGTGCATAGTGGTTGAGTTAACGCATTAAACGGCGATAATCCTAGTAAAACTCTAGCATTCTAAATAACTGCCCTGCATTACGCTGCGATAGTTCTCTAAATGTTTTCCAATCACTGTATGCACTTTGGTCAATTTTATAGGCCTCTATTAATGAGCCGTCTTCATCAACGACAGCTGTCACCTCTTCTAACATGTAAGTCAGGTAATCTTTGGTAAATTTTCTTACTGTCGCCATATCCGTTACATCACCATGGCCTGGAATAATAACTTTGGGATTTACCGCTTCTAATTTTTCCCAGTTTTCTAACCATTTATGAATATCAGTATGATCTAAAATCGGTAACATGCGCTCGTTAAACGTAAAATCACCGCCGATCATAAAGTTGTCATCGGGCATTAGTAGCTGAATATCATCTGGGCTATGGGCATGGCCAAAATGGTTTAAAACAATGTTTTTGCCTTTTACATCAAGTTTTAATTGGTCTTTAAACGTGATGTCAGGCATCACGATGTGAGAATTAAAAAATTTATCTCTTAAGCTTTCTTCTGCTCTTTCTAAAACATGTTCGCTTGTATGTTTTATGACGCCTGGCGTTAGCTCATGCGCCACAATTAAAGCGCCTTGTTCTTTCCAATAGCTGCCACCTAACATGGCATGGCCTTGGGCGTTTTCATACACTACATATTTCACAGGTAACGGTGTGATTTTTTTAATTTCTGCATGCATTGCTTGCGCTAACAAATAACTGCCGCCAGCATTAAAAACGACCACTGCATCGTCAGCAACTATAAATGACAAATTGTTGTTATGACCCGAGTTTTCATAAGTACTGGGTTGAGGCGCACCAATGGCAGTATATACATCATCTATGACTTTTTTAGGTCTCTGATAAAGTAACGAGTTAACATCAATGCTACTAATAAATACATTTAAGCCCTTCTCTTTCCATGCAAAATAGGTGTCCGAATAGTTTTTTACGTTGGTGTAACCCATGTCCATCAATGTTTTAGCCGCCATTGGGCTTCTGACATTCGTGCCGCAATAGACAACGATTGGCGTGTCTAAGTTAAGCGCTTCATCTTTGGTACGAAATTCTATCCAACCACGAGGAATGTTTCTATTTTGATACGCCCCAATAGTGCCTAACAGACGCACTTCAAACTGAGTTCGCACATCAATTAAGAGCGTATTGGGTTGTTCTTTGAGTTGTTTTTGTAATTGCTCGGTATTGATGTTTGTAATTTTTTTATTCACCGCTTCGAGCATTTGTTCGCCGGTTACTGCTGCATGGGCGTGAAATGTTAATACACTCACAAAACAAACTTGAATGAACGTTAATAAAATACGCATAAAAAAACCTAGGTGGGTGTATGAATGAAATAACGTCTTATCGTGGCTGCCGATAAACGATTAACCAGCAGCACTAAAGCATAAATTATTATAAATGAAAATAGCAGCCGCGCGAATAAGATACCACTTAAATCGGCACCAATCAGCATCATTAGTAGCGTATCTTCTATGACACTATGACACAAACCTAATAATGACACTGAAAACAAAACTTCTTTTGGGGTCACGTGGCCTTTTTCGACTTCTTTAATCATTAATGCGCCGCCATAAGACAAACCCAAGGTTAAGCCGACAAGCGTAATTGTTTCGGCCTCTTTACCTATACCTAATGTTTTAAGCGCAGGCCTAATTAAGAACGTCACTAATTTAATAATATGGAGACGCTGCAATATATCTAGCACTAAGACCAAGGCCAGAACAATCACATAAATAAGTAACAAATTAATAACTTGTTCAGCACCCCATTCAAACAGTGTGAGGTTTGTTGCTTCTGGCGTCCATAACAGCTCAACAGGCTGCTGTAACCATTCACCCGCGGTATAGAGGTAACTCATAATAAAGCCAAATAACACTGCCATAACAAGACGCAACACCAATGAAAAGCCAATGCGTATACCTACTTTTTGTGCCACACGCAATTCGATGGGTAAGGAGTGAGCCATCAGCATCATGCCGCTAACAACGGTTACTTGTGCTAATGTCATTGGGGTATCTGCAATCAGTGAAGCAAAAACAACAATGCCACCATACAGGCTCGTCATCATCGTGGTCGCCCAAACCAAACCCATAGCACCGGGCAAACCTACCAGCTCCATAATAGGCTCTAGTGCTGCTGATAAAATGATGATAAAACCAAGTTCTTCTAGAATTTTTATCGCAATAATGATGGGAATCATTATTTTAAACAGCATCATGCTTAAGTCCGCAGACTTGATAATATTTTCTTTGAGGTAGGCTAAAAACACGGGGTTATTTCAAATCAAATGATGTTTTAATGACGTTTTCTTGTGGTGGTATTTTGCTTGAACTAGCATCACCATCAACTTCAAAATAAGCGACACCACTTAGCATGGCTGAAATACGATTAACCGTGCTTTTCCAATCGTGTACAAAAACAGCTAACAGATGTAAAACCAACCAAGCATTAATCAAAGTTGCTAATGATTGATGTACCGACGGCCAATATATTCCAAGCACTAAATGAGAGCTACTGACTAAACCACTAAATGCCATCAGTATCATCATGATATAAAAAATAGCATATAAAGCACGCCACAATGGATTAAAGGCAAACCATGCGGGTAGCGGTGTGTGCGCTAAAGACAGATAAAATTTAAGCGTTTCTTTAATGGTTTGCGAATCTTTTGAGCTTATTTTATAGCGTGAATAATGGCTATTGCCTTGCTGAAAAAACAAGACCACTCTGGCAAGCAATAACAGCACAATAAACTGCCCAACAATGTGGTGCCATTCTAGCCAAAATACAGCATCATCAATTATCTTACCCATTAACCAAGCACTGAGCGAAAGAAACACAACTGACAAAGCCAATGACCAATGCAATAGCCGCGTGTAATAGCTCCAAAGGATGACTGATTTAATTTTCATAGGCACAAAAAAAAGCAGGGCATCACTCAGGATGCCCTGCCTTGTTTTAGTTACTTAGCAACGTTATAAGTAAAGTTATCTGCCTGTTCAGAAATTTCTGAAGGCAAACCTCTCCATCTTTTACCAAACGTATCGGTCACATCAACGGGGTTAGGTACGCTAATGGATGGGGCTTTCCAGCCACCTGGCATTTTACCTAAACGATGAGGGCCTTTAATCGCATCTTCCCACATTTCGGCAACGCCTTCTTTAGGGTCATTAAAGTTAATCCATTTAGAAGGCGAACCCATTGGGTCATTTTGCCAGCGCTCACTGCTCCAAGGTGCTGAGCCCCAACCATTGTTCCATGGGCCTTTAACTTGTGGGAAAGCATTGCTGCCATTATTCCAAGGGCCGTTAAAATTACCCATTGGCATTCCATTGTTTGAACGGCCGTTATTTGATTGCCCGTTATTATTATTCCAAGGCATATTGCTGCCGTTATTCCATGGCATGCTAAAGCCATTATTATTTGAACGTCCGTTATTGCTATTATTGTTCCAAGGCATGCTGAAATTATTACCATTTCTAGCATTATTATTCCAAGGCATACTAAAACCGTTAGAGCCACCATTGTTCCAAGGCATGCTAAAGTTGTTGCCATGACCACCATTGCTATTCCACGGTGTTGGCATAGTGTTACTCCAAGGTGAACGGTTAAAATAGTTTTGTCCATAAGGAGAACTATTCCAAACATTATTAGCTTGAGGCATATTGCGAGGCATAAACTGCTGAGGGTTCATCGCTTGCTGTTGAGCCATTTGTGGCTGTGCCATTTGTGGCTGTGCCATTTGCTGCTGTGCCACTTGTGGCTGAGGTTGAGGTGTATTTTGCTGCACAGCAGCGGTCTGAGGCGCTTGAGCATAAGCTGATCCAGCGAAAGCCAGTACAGATGCTACCACGGTGGTACGGATAAAAACGGTCATAACTCACTCCAATGGTTTAAAAACATAAAGCATATGATACCCCAATAACCGAAATTAATGGAATAACATAAATCATTTATTAGTATTTAATAATATTCTAATGCTATTGCGCTAAAATGTCTTTTACTTTTTCGCGTTTACATAATGGTCGCAGATCAGGTGTTTCGACAGCATTCACTATCGCATCAATAAAGCCTGCAATTTCATCACGACTAACCACCGTCAGCATTCTATTTAAAACATCTGGATCAATTGATGCAAAGGTTGATTGACCATTATTTAAAGTCACGGCTAATCCCGCCTGATCTATCGTATTACTAGGGTCTTCAATCAAAAGCGCTTCATCCATTTCTAACAACTTATCGTAATAGTCTTCAATTTTTTCAGACATCAATTCATCAAGGTCATCTGCTAAGCAAACTAACAACCCTTCGACATCGGTCTCATCGGTATTTGTTTCAAACGCAATATGATGTTCGCTTAAAAACTGACAAAATAAATCATTTGGCTTCTGGTGAAAAAAGATATATTCGATCATATTCTTCTGTTTTATTGAAAAAGTCGCACCAACAAGCAGTGTCCTTTATAATTTAGCCATTATTCATTTTATAAGGTAATCAGTTTGACACATTATCCCATGACACGCATGAGAAGAATGCGTACTGACAGTTTTTCACGTCGTTTAATGAGCGAAAACAAATTATCAACTGATGATTTAATTTACCCTGTTTTTGTTATCGAAGGCGACAACAAAACAGAAACCATTAGCTCCATGCCTGGCGTTGAACGTAAAAGCATCGATATTCTTGTTAAAGAAGCCAAACAATGCTTCCAACTTGGCATTCCGGCTATGGCTATTTTCCCTGTCACCCCTTTAAGTGCAAAAACAGATGGTGCTGAAGAGGCTTATAACCCAGATGGTTTAGCACAGCGTGCTGTACGTGCCATTAAACAAGCCGTGCCAGAAATGGGTATTATTACCGATGTGGCACTCGACCCTTTTACCAGTCATGGCCAAGATGGCTTAATGAATGACGATGGCTACATTATGAATGACGAAACCGTTGAGGTTTTAGTCAAACAAGCCATATCACATGCCGAAGCTGGCGCTGATATTGTAGCGCCATCAGATATGATGGATGGGCGCATTGGCGCCATCCGCGAAGCCTTAGAGCTTGAAGAATTTAGCAACACGAAAATTTTAGCCTACGCAGCCAAATATGCCTCTAGCTTTTACGGCCCATTTCGCGATGCTGTCGGCTCTGCTGGTAACCTGAAAGGCGGCAATAAATATACCTACCAAATGGATCCAGCGAATAGCGATGAAGCCATTAACGAAGTTGCTTTAGATATTCAAGAAGGCGCTGACATGGTGATGATAAAACCAGGCATGCCTTATTTAGATATTATTTACCGTATTAAACAACACTTTAAAGTGCCTACTTTTGCTTATCACGTAAGTGGTGAATACGCCATGTTAAAAGCAGCCAGTCAAAATGGTTGGTTAGATGAAAAAGCATGCGTGTTAGAAGCCATGCTCGGCATGAAACGCGCTGGGGCAGATGCTATTTTAACTTACTATGCTAAAGATATTGCCCAGTGGTTAAGTGAAGAATAAAGGCAAGTCTCTTGCACGCTTTATTTTTGCACCCTAAATGCGCCATATAAAATGCTGCTGTCTTCATTTATAATTCATAACAAAACCTAATCACGCATTTGATAACTATGGAAGAACAACAGAATATCGACCTTTATGCTGTAGTCGGCAATCCAATTGAACACAGTTTATCTCCTGCTATTCATACTCAATTTGCCGCGCAAACGCAGCAAGCCCTAGAGTATAAGACTCACTTAGCCAAGATTAGTCAATTTAATCAGCATCTGTTTTTATTAAAAAAACAAGGCTTTAAAGGCCTTAACATTACTGTCCCTTTTAAAATTGATGCCTATAATGTTTGTGATGAACTCAGCCCAAGAGCACAAGATGCTAAAGCGGTTAACACCTTGTTTTTACGTGATGATAATACCATTGCTGGTGACAATACCGATGGCATTGGTCTAGTACGTGATTTAAAACAAAACTATCAAGTCCTTCTAAAAAATAGAAAAATTTTAATTTTAGGTGCTGGCGGGGCTGTTCGCGGCGTATTGGGGCCGTTATTAGTTCAATCACCAAGCTTATTAATGGTCGCCAACCGCACCCTTTCTAAAGCCCAAGACTTGGTAAAGAATTTTAAAGACATTGGCTCAATTGAAGCATGCGGCTATGATGATTTAGGTAAAGAACAGTTCGACCTTATTATTAATGGCACCTCAGCAGGATTAACGGGGGAAATCCCTCCCATTCCTGAAACCATTTTAGGCCCTAATTCTATTTGTTATGACATGGTTTATAACCGTAATGAAGACACTGCTTTTGTAAGCTGGGCTAAAGACAATGGTGCATCTCAAGCCTATGATGGCTTAGGTATGCTGGTAGAGCAAGCCGCTGAAGCTTTTGCAATTTGGCGCGGCATAAAACCCATGACTGCACCGGTTATTTTAAACTTAAGAAGCACTTAAAAACCATAGAGGCAATAAATATGATCTCTAATATTTTAATCGCAGCTATTGCTTTGCTGCACATTTATTTTTTAATATTAGAAATGTTTTTATGGGATAAACCCTTAGGTTTAAAAGTATTTAAACATACTTTAGAAAAAGCACACGACTCCAAGCCCCTCGCCATGAATATGGGTTTATATAATGGCTTTTTAGCGGCCGGATTAATTTGGGGCCTTTACTTAGGTGCTGAAGGACACGCCATTAGCATTTTCTTTTTAAGTTGCGTGTTTATTGCGGGTCTATTTGGCGGCTTTACCGTTGGCAAAAAGATTTTTTTCATCCAAGGCTTACCCGCCGCCGTTGCACTTGTTTTAACATTAATCGCGTAAAATATTGGGTATGGTAAGTAGTCTCTGATTAAGTTAATAAAATTTTAGCGCAAAACAAACTTCTCTTATTATTTAATAAAAAGAGAAGTTAGAGCATTGCTCATAACCATGCTACATGCAAACAGCTGATTGTTAACGCTATGATAAAAAAAGCCTTAACAATTAACATTTCTCTATCAATTTTGGTAAACCACTTCACCACCAACGATCGTCATCAACGGCTTAATTAATTTAATGTCATTGATGGGGATATTTAAGTAATCACGATCCAGCACCAATAAATCCGCTAACTTTCCAGCTTCGAGACTACCTAGGTCATTTTCACGAAAGGCAAACCATGCATTGTCTCGTGTATGTGCGATCAAAGCCTGCTTACGGTCAACCACTTGGTCGGTTAATTGCTCACCATTAATACTCTTGCCCGTCACCGCCCACCAAAGCGTCAAAAACGGACTGAGCTGTGACGCGGTCATCGCGTCCGTACCAAGACCCCAACGAATTCCAGATTGTTCTAAATCGTGTAATGGCGGGTCTGCAAATGCAAGTGACGGTAAAAAGTGCTCAAACATTTTGCCTCCAATAAGGCGGCGGGACTGAGCAGCCATCATCATCTCTAATTTTTTTGCTCGTTCTATTGTCGCACGGTCAATGTCATCAACGTGAGTAAACGTCCAACGTAATTTTGCTAAATCATGCTTTTGAGAAATTTTTTCGTAGGCATCAAGATGCTGATTGATCGACTGATTGAGCGTTGCGTGCTGATGAAGGTGTAAACCTGCTTCAGCTATTTGTCGTGCTAATGCTGCGAATGCTTTTTGATGTTCAGGCGAATTTGCGGCCGGCTCTGCCATAGAGTCATGCACTGGCCCATACAACCTTTCACCTATACCGATACGTTGAAAATAGTCACTCTTTTCAAAAAAGCTCACTGTCTTTAAAAATGCAGAAAATTCACCCACCTGATCTAGCGCATAGTTTGGTGCTGGCAACAAATGAAACACACGTAAGCTAAGCTCGCCTTTTTTATCTAGGGCTGAATAAACCTCGTTATATGGATTAGCTAAAGTGCCACCCGCGGCATCAATGACAGATGTTAACCCTAAACGGTTCAAGTACTGATTCAATTTTTTTGCTCGCGACATATGCTGAGATAAATCAACCTGAGCATATGTTGCCTGCATTCTTCTCATGGCTGCACCACGAACGACACCCACCGGCTGTTCATCATCATCCATATCAATGTCATTCGCAATTTCTAGCCAAGCAATGTCAGTATCTTCGTCGATTTCTATCATGCGAAAAGCTTGGGTATTAACATAAGCCATACCAAATAGATGCTGTAACAAGACTGGATTATTGGGTAATGCCTTATCCAATTCTTGCAAAGTAAAGGGACTGTTATTATCTTTAAACTGAGACGGGCTGAAACCACCTGTCGTAGTTACCCATTGTCCTTTTCCTCGTTCACGCCCCTTGCTGGCTAACATTTCAAGCGCTTTTTGACGGGAGTCGATACCATCTAAACGCACTTCGCTCGACCAATGCTCTGCCGTACGCATAATATGTGCATGACTATCAATAAGCCCAGGGATAACTGTTTTCCCTTTGAGGTCAATCTTTTGACTGTTAGGGCCAGCCAGTTTTAAGATGGCGTCATCCCCACCCACTTGCACAATTCTATCGCCCTCAATGGCTATTGCTGTTTGAATGGAAAAGCCTGCATCAACCGTGACAATTTTGCCATTGTATAAAACCAAATTGGCGGCAAAGCTTTGAGTGGTAAAGAACACGTATAAAATAAAAACAACTAATCGTTTCATCTTAGCAATGACCCCTTAATGATTAAGTATTTGAGCAGTATATCTTGCAAATAAGGTCAAGATCTACCACTGTATTTGTCACTAAAAAGTGAGGTTATGCACAGCCGCATTTAACGTCGGCAAGGATGTGTCTTGGGGCTGTTTACAGCTCTGTGGCGACATGCCGCCCTACACCTTAATAACCCAATGTTAATGTCCCAGACTGACGAGGATCGGATGCTCCTGTCCACCCATCATCATTTTTCAAAATAGATTGCGTACTGCCCATAGCCCATCGACTGGCCTCTATTTCATGCCCTTTTTGCTTTAATAAATTAATCGTATCAACGCTAAAGCCTTTTTCTAAGGTGATTTTATCGGGCAACCATTGATGATGAAATCGTGATGCATTGGTTGCTTCTGCAATATTCATTTTGTGGTCAATCACATTGCTAATAATTTGCAATGTGGTGGTAATAATTCGTGACCCACCAGGACTGCCCGTCACCAACATGACCTCATCACTGTCTTTTTTAAATACAATGGTTGGGCTCATTGAGCTTAAAGGGCGTTTGCGAGCAGCGACTGCATTGGCTTCGCCCCCAATTAAACCATACGCATTCGCAACACCTGGTTTGGCACTAAAGTCATCCATTTCATTATTTAATAAAACACCCGTGCCAGCGGCCACAATGCCAGAGCCATAACTAAAATTTAAAGTGTAGGTATTTGAAACGGCATTACCTTCGTTATCAATAATCGAATAATGCGTGGTTTGAGGGCTTTCGTAATGTGCGCCTAAGCCTGGCTTTATTAAGGCGCTTGAACTGGCTTTATTAAGATTGATTTGCTCAAATAGTTTTTTAGCGTAGGTTTTATCGGTTAATTCAGCCACGGGGACTTTCGTAAAATCGGGGTCACCTAAGTATTCACTGCGATCTGCATAAGCACGACGCATGGCTTCAGCCATTATATGAATAGTGCTAGCACTGTTATGCCCCGAACCAGCAATATCGACCTGCTCCATCATATTTAAAATTTGCACAATATGAGTACCTCCAGACGATGGTGGCGGCATAGAGGCAATACGATGTCCTCGATATAAACCTTCAATCGGACGACGAATTTTCACCTCATAACCTGATAAATCAGCTAGGCTCATTTGCCCCCCTGCCTGATTCACCGATGTCACGATGTTTTGTGCAATGCTGCCCTTATAAAAACCATCTGCACCATAACGCACTATGTTTTTTAATGTGCTTGCTAAGTCTGGTTGCTTTAAACGCTCGCCCACTTGATAGTAAGAGCCATCTGCATGATAAAATATTTTTGCAGTGGCGGGCCATTTTGATAGCCTGCTGTTTGCACGACTTAATGACAGCGCAAGATCTCGATCAACAATAAACCCGTCTTCTGCCAAGCCAATAGCGGGTTTCATCACTTCGGCTAATGACAAACGCCCGTAGTCTCTTAGTGCTTGGGTTAAACCCATCACCGTACCGGGTACACCTACGGCTAAGCCATGAAAACGTGATTTATTTTTATCGACATTGCCTTGTGCGTCTAAAAACACATCGCGATGAGCCGCGATAGGTGCCATTTCACGATAATCTATCGCGATGGTTTTATTGTGCTTGGCTAAATGCACCATCATAAAACCACCACCGCCTAAGTTGCCCGCACGCGGTAAAGTCACTGCCAATGTAAAACCAACAGCGACAGCGGCATCAACGGCATTACCGCCTTGCTTTAAAATATTAAGCCCCACTTCTGTAGCAATAGCTTGCTGCGAAGACACCATGCCTTGGCTTGCCCAAACGGGCGTGGCTATATTGGCATAATTTATTATGGGTGTAGTGGCAAGAGCACTATTAATACTCAGCCCAATAAACATTACCTGAATGTGCTTTCTTGTTATTAACCTAAAGATTATATCCATCATATTACGTTGCCACTATAATTTTAATGGCATCTAATCGCACTTCTGCCTTATCAATAATTAAATCGACTGCCGCTAATTGTTGTTGATAAAAGACTATCTCTTGGTTTTGCACATTGCCATTTAGTTCTTGCAAGGCGTCTAAGCGTTCAATCTCTAATACTAATACCTTTTTAGCCTGCTCATGAGCCTGCTGAATAATGCGCTGCGTTTGGGGTTTCACTTGCGTTTCAATGTGTTTCAACAGATTCTTAATCACTGTTTCACGCGCTTTCACAATTTTAAACGCCGTTTGTTTATCTACTTTTTGCTGTAGCTGCTCTATTTGATCGGCACTTAATAAGTGATCATATGCCTTGCCGGCTTCATCCATTAACACACGAATTGTGGTTGGCGGTAAGTAACGATGGCTTTGAGTTTTTTTGTCATGCGGCAAATCAACCACATAAAAGCATTCACACAATATTTTACCAGCTGGAATAGATTTTAATTTAATCGCTGCAAGTGCTGTATTACCCAGCTCACTACTACTCACCATTTCCATGCATGTTCGCACTAAGGGATGACCCCACGTTAAGTAATGTACATCCTCATTTGATAACGCAATGTCACGGTGATAAGTGACTGTCATACCATCCTCTTGAAACCCTGGTATTTTGGTCATCATATGATCTGTGGCATTTAACAACCAACAATCTAAACCCTGAATTTCACTGTTTATGCCATAGCAATCATAAATTCGTTCCATATACGATGTAATCGAATCATCAGCATCATATTCATTTGCCTTATTCATTAATGCTTTTGCAGGTTTCGGACGACATGAGTTATATTCTAAAAGGCGATCACGACCCTTTAATATTTGCTCCATTTGCTCTTCATAAAGTTGATGAGAGTTTGTCATCACTGCCTGTGCTTTATCCTTATTATAGGTGCGAATGACTTGTGATAATTCATACTCAACCTGTTTGAACACTTGATGACCCGCAGGGCACGTTAATTCGAAGGCATTAATGCCTTGGTGGTACCAGTTAAGCATAGTTTCTTGAGCGGTACCTTGCAGATAAGGCACATGAATAATAATATCTTGAGTTTGACCAATACGATCTAAGCGGCCTATGCGTTGTTCGAGTAAGTCGGGGTTATAGGGTAGATCAAATAACACCATTTGATGTGCAAATTGAAAGTTGCGTCCTTCGCTACCAATTTCAGAACAAATGAGCACTTGAGTTCCTGTTTCTTGGTCGGCAAAATAAGCGGCCGCTTTATCCCGCTCAACAAGGCTTAAGCCTTCGTGAAACACGGCGGCGCTAATACCAGCATGTTTTTTTACACCGACCGCCAAATCTAGAGCTGTCTCCTGATCGGACGTAATCACTAATATTTTTTGTTTGTTATTTTCAGACAAAAAATCTGCTAACCAAGTTACTCTTGGGTCGTGATCCAACCATGACTCATTAACATCTTGAAATAATGCTCTATATAAAATCTCTGGTGACAAAAGTAATTGCTCTTCAAAGGCTTCTTCTGCACTCATTTTTTCAAGTATATTAAAATACACTTCAGGGGTTGCTAGCTTATGCGATGCTAAATGTCTTTGCGGAAAGCCTTTAATAGCATGGCGTGTATTTCTAAATAAAATTCGCCCCGTACCATGACGATCAAG
Source organism: uncultured Gammaproteobacteria bacterium (assembly GCA_964480635.1). Taxonomy (GTDB): domain Bacteria; phylum Pseudomonadota; class Gammaproteobacteria; genus CAYZQE01. Next base: position 34,110 of record CAYZQE010000013.1, read on the forward strand.
TAACTGATCAATCCATTGCTGATTTATGTCTTCATCTTGTGCGTATAAATGAATATCTGATTCAGGGATTTCTAATAGCTCATGCAATAAAGCGACCATGTCAGTTGTTAATGACTGCTGCTGAATCAATGCATCAATACATTTTGCAATAGGCTCATAACCTTTTTCTTCTTCGATAAATTGATCTAATGACGTAAATCTATTTTTATCTAACAAACGTAAACGAGCAAAATGGCTTGCTTTGCCTAACTGCTCAGGCGTAGCTGTTAACAATAAAACACCTTTTACTGTCTCTGAAAGTGCCTCCACAATATTATACTCTTCGCTTGGGGCATCATGACTCCATTCTAAATGATGCGCTTCATCAACCACCATTAAATCCCATTGCGCATCGCAGGCCTGCTTAAACCGACGCGGATGTTCTTTTAAAAAATTGATACTACAAATGACCAGTTGCTCTGATTCAAATGGGTTTTCTAAACCCAACATTTCTTCATCTTCGTTATCAACTATCGCTTCGCAACGCGCTTCATCAAAGATACGAAAAAACAAATTGAACCGCCTGAGCATTTCTACCAACCATTGATGCACTAACGATTCAGGCAAGATAATAAGTACCCGTTTTGCACGTTCACTTAACAATTGGTTATGGATAATTAAACCCGCTTCTATCGTTTTTCCTAAACCCACTTCATCCGCCAACAAAACCCGTGGCGCAAAACGTTTACCTACTTCATTGGCAATATACATTTGATGCTCTAACAAACTGGTACGACACCCTGTTAAACCCGAGACTTCCGATGTTGCAATTTGGTAATTAAATTTTTGAGTTAAACGACGCAATGTAAACCATTTATTTTTATCTAATTGTCCATTCAATAAACGATCTAAAGGCTGGTTCATTTGTATAAAATGATCAATTTTACCTTCAGGAATTCTTATCGTCTGCCCTTTTTCATCAGTACACACATAGGTAAATAAACCATTGTTTTCTTCACGTGATTGCACCACATAATTAAAATCTAGCTGATCTTTAATGTCATCACCTACATCAAAGGCTACTCGGCTTAAGGGTGCACTTTGTTTAGAATAAATCCGTATATCACCCGTGGCTGGGAAAATAACGGTAATGGTTCTATGCTCCAGCTCAATAACCATACCGATGCCTTGAGCGGGTTCTGCAACGTTTATCCAACGCTGACCTATGATAAAATCTTGTGATACTTGTGACATAAATTTAAAGAGTAACTATGAAAAGAAAGGGCTTATTTATTACGGGGACTGATACCAATGTTGGTAAAACCTGTATAACGGTACAAATTATACGGCAATTACAGTCAATTGCAGCCCCCATTAAGGTTAGGAAGGGCATTTGCACGAAGTAAATCCACACATCTTTACTTAATTTATCATTTTAATCTGTATTTTTTAAAGTTGAGAAGCATAAAACCCAGTGATATACTCATAGGATATACGGAGAATTAAATGCCTATTACTCATACTAAAATTTTTAAAAGTAATACCAGCCAAGCCGTTAGATTATCTAAAGCCGTTGCCTTACCCGATAATATTAAGCACGTTGATATCGTTTCAGAAGGCAATGTACGAATCATTTCACCTACGGGTGATGCATGGGATTACTGGTTTGACAACAAAACAATCAGCGATGATTTTATGCCCACTAGACATCAAGAAGTAGACCAGCAAAGAGATGAGTTTTAGTGCTTAAATTCATTCTTGATACCAATATTGTTATTTACACCATAAAAAATCGCCCTAAAAACGTTCGTGAATTATTTAAGCTACATGAAGGGCAAATGTGCATCTCAAGCATTACATGGGCTGAACTCATCTATGGTGTTGAACGATCATCAAAACCCGATCAAAATTTACGCGATATTGAAGGTTTAGCTACACGGTTAGAGGTATTAAATTTTAATCGAGAAGCTGCTGAACACTTTGGTCAAATTAGAGCTCATTTATATAAGCACGGCAATCCTATTGGCCCATATGATATGCAAATAGCAGGGCATGCTCGATCACTTGGGCTTATTTTAGTCACCAATAACTTAAAAGAATTTAATCGAGTCGATGGGCTAAGAACAGAAAATTGGATTTAGTTTTCGACAGCTGCAACCAAAAACATTAAGAAAAAAATGAAAAGACAGGGCTTATTTATTACGGGGACTGATACCGACGTTGGTAAAACCTATATAACGATGCAAATTATCAGGCAATTACAGTCAATAGCAGCCCCTATTAAAGTTAGGAAGCCTATTGAATCGGGGTGCTTAATGCAAAAAAATAGTGTATTACACCCTGCGGATGGTTTTTCGCTATGGCAGGCTAATCAACAACATGAATTATTATCCACTGTGACACCCTATCGCTTTGAACCTGCCATAGCACCCAATAGAGCAGCGGCTTTAAGCAACAAAAGCATTTCAATAAAACAATTAAAGCAAGCGTGTTTAAAAGACATTTCAAATGATGACTATTTAATCGTTGAAGGTGCCGGTGGTTTTTACTCCCCTTTATCAAGTGATGGTTTAAATGTAGATTTAGCTCTAGCGCTAAATTTAAATATCGTGCTCGTTGTTAAAGACCAGCTAGGTTGCATTAACCATACGCTCCTCACTCTAAAAGCCATCCAACAAGCCGAACTTAATTGCATTGCTATCGTCTTAAATTTAACAACGGCTGATTCAATCGCTACTTTTAATCATGCCCATGAAATAACACAGTGTTGTGATATTCCTGTCTTTAGTTGTGCCAAAGATAGTAAGCTTACTCACATTAAAGAGACTCTTGTCGACCCATAAAATGAATATAAAACATTACTTTAAGCCTTGGGTTTTAATCACCACTGGCATCATGATGAATA
>CAYZQE010000014.1:0-25515 GCA_964480635.1 uncultured Gammaproteobacteria bacterium
CAAAGCGCTGACCACCATAACCTGGTGCTGTTCCGCCATCATCATCATTTGAGCCCGTGCTCGGGTCATTAAGAGCTTGCCATCCATCAGTGCTCCAAAAATTGAAAGCACTATTAGTAGCGGCACTTCCACTAGCATGGGCAAAGCCTGAGACACTTAGCGAAGCGACTATAGATAGTTGTAAAATATTTTTTCTAATCATGAAAACACCTGTCGTTAGTAAATTATAAATATAGCTCAGCAGTTTTTGTGCCAACTTTTTATATTGTAATGAAATCAATCAGCTTTAGTGTTGCGTAATAAAGGTTTCACCGTGACTGTAAAGTTTTATTGCAATGTAAGCTTATATATAGGGTGATAATGTAATAAATTCTTACAATGTTGTCGTTTCTATTTGTATGCATGAGAGTTTAGCTTGGTTTTTTTAAAAATCTTTCATCTATTAATTAATTTGTCTGTGTTATTCTTATTTTTTTCATACTTAAACCAAAGAATGACTCGTTTCACATGCTTACCTTCAACTCATTTAGATGGCTCACTCCGTGTTCCCGGAGATAAATCAGTTTCTCATCGTTCTATTATTTTATCATCATTGGCAGAAGGCTCTAGCCTTGTGACGGGTTTTTTACAAGGCGAAGATAGCTTAAATACCATGCGCGCTTTTCAGTCTATGGGTGTTGAAATGCAGCACTCAGCAGATGAAATTAAAATACAGGGTGTTGGGTTACACGGTTTAAAGCAACCTGAAAAAGTCCTCTATATGGGTAATGGTGGTACTGGGATGCGCTTACTGTGTGGTGTTTTAACGGGCCAAACATTTAGCGCGGAATTAACGGGTGATGTTTCTTTGTCATCTCGACCTATGGGGCGCATTACGAAACCATTGGCATTGATGGGGGCTCATATCAGTACGCAAAGTCATGGTGGTGCTCCCTTATCTATTTCACCGAGTGCAACAGCTTTAAAAGCCATTAACTATGATATGCCAATGGCATCTGCTCAAGTTAAGTCGTGCTTAATGTTAGCTGGGTTATACGCCAAAGGAGTAACGTCTATCACTGAGCCTGCACCCACAAGAGATCACACAGAACGAATGCTTAAAGGCTTTGGTGTTAATGTCATGGTGGAGGGCAATAAAATTTCACTTGAGGGCGGCCAAACGCTTAAAGCAACTCGCATAGATGTGCCTAGCGATATTTCATCGGCAGCCTTTTTTATTGTTGGAGCTACCATTTCTAAAGACACCGAACTTACCTTAAAGCATGTTGGTGTCAATCCAACGCGAACAGGCATAATCGATATTTTAAAGTTGATGGGTGCAGATATTACCTTATGTAATGAAGCGATTGTTGGTGGTGAACCTGTTGCCGATATTGTCGTGAGAAGTGCGCAGTTAAAAGGCATTGATTTCCCTGAAGAACTTGTTCCTTTAGCCATTGATGAATTCCCAGTGTTATTTGTAGCTGCGAGTACCGCGACTGGCACCACACGCTTAACTGGTGCGAAAGAACTTAGAGTGAAAGAATCTGACCGTATTTCTGTTATGGAGACGGGTTTAAAAGCCATAGGTGTTGATGCGACAGCAACCGAAGATGGCATGGTTATTAATCAAAGTAAAATAACAGGTGGTATCGTCGAATCTCATTCTGACCACCGTATTTCAATGTCGTTTGCGATGGCTTCTTTAGTGTCTTCTGGCGATATTGTTATTAATGACTGTGCCAATGTGGACACCTCATTTCCTGGTTTTGTTGAACTGGCAAATAGGGCGGGTTTAAATATTACGGTGAATAAATAATGAGCATCCCAATTATAACAATTGATGGCCCAAGTGGTGTAGGTAAAGGCACTATAGCCTTACAGTTAGCACAAAAATTGGGGTTTGAGCTTTTAGATAGTGGTGCAATTTATAGACTGGCTGCTTTGTCATTGAGTCAAAAATCGATAGACATCAATAATCTAGAAGGTGTTTTAAGTTGTATTAATGAGATGGACATACATTTTGAAACGGGAGAAGAGCTATGCATTGCATACTTAGATCAAAAAGATGTTGGTGCTTCAATTAGAGATGATAAAGTTGCTGTGATGGCCTCGAAAATTGCTGTCATCCCCGAAGTGAGAGTGTTATTGCTTGATGTTCAAAAAGGTTTTGCTAAAGCTCCTGGCCTAATTGCTGATGGCCGAGATATGGGAACAACTGTATTTCCAAATGCAAATTGTAAATTTTATTTAATAGCTTCTGCAGAAGAAAGAGCAAAAAGACGTTATAAACAGTTGATTGATATGGGTGTAGAGTGTAATATCGCGACCCTGTTAAATGACATCAACGAACGGGACGAGCGGGACACAACACGTAAAGTGTCGCCGATGAAGCCAGCCGAAGATGCAATAGTGGTAGATACCACCAGTTTATCGTTTGAATCAGTTTTAAAATTAGTGGTTTCTCATGTCGAGGAAACATTATCGTTAATACGAAAGTATTAACATTTGGAGTTAATAATCGCCTTGGTTGTTAACACTTTATTCACCTAACCGTTTTTATTGATGCAGCATTTGTTGTACTTAATTTAAAACAAAAAAACTAGGAAATTATTCCATGTCAGAATCTTTTGCAGAAATGTTTGAAGCCAGTATCGTCGAGACTAATATGTCTATCGGCGAAATCATTATGGGCTCAGTCGTCGATATAAACCGCGATGTCGTTATTATTAACGCAGGCCTTAAATCAGAAGGCATTATCCCCATTGAGCAATTTTATAATGAAAAAGGTGAAATTGAAGTTGTTATTGGTGACGAAGTAGAAGTTGCATTAGATTCTTTTGAAAACGGTTACGGTGAATCTCAGCTTTCTCGCGAAAAAGCAAAACGCGCTCGTGCTTGGACTCGTTTAGAGCAAGCATTAGAAGCAGACGAGATTGTTACAGGTCGTTTTACCGGTAAGGTTAAGGGTGGTTTTACCGTAGATATAGGTGAAATCAGAGCGTTCTTACCTGGTTCATTAGTTGATGTGCGTCCAGTACGTGACACAGCTTACCTAGAAGAAAAAGAGCTTGAATTTAAAATTATTAAACTAGATCAAAAGCGTAATAACGTTGTTGTATCTCGTCGCGCTGTTGTTGAACAAGAGTTCAGTGAAGAGCGTGAGAAGTTACTAGAGTCACTTAAAGAAGGTGAGAATGTTCGCGGTATTGTTAAGAACTTAACAGATTACGGCGCTTTCCTAGACTTGGGCGGCATTGACGGCTTATTACACATTACAGATATGGCTTGGAAGCGTGTTAAGCATCCATCTGAAGTAGTTGAAATCGGACAAGAAATTGATGTTGTTGTATTAAAATTTGATCGTGAGAAGAATCGTGTTTCTCTTGGTCTTAAGCAAATGGGTGATGACCCTTGGGTTAACATCATGCGTCGTTATCCTGAAGGTTCACGTATGTTTGGTCATGTATCTAACATCACTGATTATGGTTGTTTCGTTGAAATTGAAGATGGCGTAGAAGGTTTAGTACACGTATCTGAAATGGATTGGACTAACAAAAATGTTAATCCTAATAAAGTGGTTGCATTAGGCGACGAAAAAGAAGTGATGATCCTTGAAATTGACGAAGAACGTCGTCGTATATCACTAGGTATGAAGCAATGCCAAATGAACCCATGGGATGAGTTTGCACAAGGTAACGATAAAGGCGAAGTAATCACTGGTAAGATCAAATCAATCACTGATTTTGGTATCTTCATTGGTTTACCGGGCAACATCGACGGCTTAATTCACTTAACTGATTTGTCTTGGAACAAAACAGGTGATGAAGCGGTTCGTGATTATCAAAAAGGCCAAGAAGTTGAAGCCATGGTGCTTTCAATTGACCCTGAGCGTGAGCGTATTTCATTAGGTATCAAGCAACTTGATAAAGACCCTTTTGCTAACTACATTTCACTAAACCCTAAAGGCTCTATCGTTAAGGGTAAGGTTAAAGAAGTTGATGCTAAAGCAGCAATCATTCACTTAGGTGAAGAAGTTGAAGGTATCTTAAGAGCGTCTGAATTAACAAAAGACCGTATCGAAGATGCGCGTACTTTATTAAGTGAAGGTGACGAAGTTGAAGCTAAGATTACTGGTATGGATCGTAAGACTCGTAGCGTGTTCTTATCCATCAAAGCAAAAGATGCTGCTGATGAGCAAGAAGCGTTACAAGATTATGGTACAGCCAGTGAAACTGATTCAACCACAAGCTTTGGTGACCTATTAAAAGAGCAAATGGACAAATAATCGAACCTCTCACCAATGAGGTTAACCAGCTCATCGTTACAAAATGTTCGTGTACTTAATGTACACTCACATTTTGCGCCTTGATCTGGCAAACCTCATTGGCGATATGATCGATTATTAATAAATGCCTGCTGACTTTTTAGTCAGTGGGCATTTTTTTGCTCCATGCTAAAAATGCATTCACTACATCCTTGTAGATCGCATTTTTTTTGCCTATTACCTAATAGTTAATGGCTTTTCTTGTAAAACTCCTATAATGTGTCTTCTAAGCTACTGAATACAAAAGAATTTTTAATTTATGAATGATCTTGATTACACACCCTCTATCAGTAAATCTGATTTGATCGAAAGTCTATCGCAAAACCAACATCATTTGGCTTATAAAGATGTTGAATTGGCGGTTAAAGAATTGATTGAAATGATGAGTCAGTCTTTATCGACAGGTGATCGCATTGAAATTCGTGGCTTTGGATCTTTTAGCTTGCATTACCGTCCGCCAAGAACGGGTCGTAACCCTAAATCGGGTAATTCTGTTAGTTTGCCGGGTAAGTACGTTCCTCACTTTAAGCCTGGTAAAGAATTAAGAGACCGCGTTAATACAAAAAAATAAAGTGTGTACTTCTCTGTATTTCTTTGACCTTCCAATTCCTTAGCCTTACACTTTAATATCCTTAGTTTTAACGTAATCAAAACTTATTTTGGAATATTTATTTTTAATTAGTTTTATTGTCTTTTTTGCCTTTGGCTTTTATGTGGGCGGTAAAAAGAAAAAAATTAAAACAGTGATAGAAAACTGTTCTCACAGTTATGCTCAGGGTTTAAATTATTTACTTGCGAACGAATCTGACAAAGCGATTCAGCTTTTTGTTGATTTAATTAAAGTAGACGGTGAAACAGCCGAAACACATTTAGCACTTGGTAAATTATTTCGCTCAAAAGGTGAGGTTGATAAAGCAATAAAAATTCACTTAAATATTTTAGCAAAACCATCCTTAGAAGGCGCGCAAAGAGTCCAGGTTTTGTTTGAATTAGCGAGTGACTATCAAAAAGCAGGGCTACTAGATCGTGCTGAAAATGTCTTTAAAGAGCTACTTGAACTTGATCCAAAATATGTTGCAGCACTTGAGCATTTACAAAATATGTATGTTGCTGAAAAGTCATGGGTCGAAGCAATCGTTTATGCCGAGTTATTAATAAAATTAAAAATTAAAGCAAGCCAAGAAATTTTAACCCATTGTTACTGTGAATTAGCAGAAAATAAAGCGGCATCTAAAGAGTTTCATTTAGCAAAACAATATTTGCAATTAGCCATTGATGCACAAAGCCAATGTATTAGAGCCTTTATTTTGCGCTTTAAAATTGAAATTGAAGAAGGAAATATTAAAGAGGCTAAAAAATCTTTAAATATTCTGGCTAATCAGCATATTGCCTCGGTAGATCTGTTCATTAAAGATATCTATATGTTTTATAAAAAACAGGATTGTCTTGTCGAATATCCTCGATTATTAAAAAGTCATAACCTTGAGTATAAAAACAAAACAATTAACTTGGCGTTATTAAATTATTATTTTGAAAATTCTAGTTTTTCTGAAGGTTATGAATTATTAGATAAGATTATAGAATTACGAGCTGATTTAGATGTTTATGAAATTGCATTCAAATATATATCGTTGGATCAATTTGGTTTAAGTAAATACGAAAAATTACATAAGTACGTACGTCAATATAACCAAAATAAGTCACATTATAACTGCGTGCAGTGTGGTTATGTTTCGCATTCAATGCAGTGGCAATGCCCAAGTTGTAATGCGTGGTCAAGTATGAAAATAAAAGAGATTACACAGGCTGACTAAAAACTTGTTAAGCGGTGAGAAGTCAGTAAAATCAGCATTAAAGTAAATACATTTGAAGTGAGATAATGGAACGAAATTTTTTAGATTTTGAACAACCCATAGCTGAACTAGAAGCTAAAATAGATGAACTAAGGTTCGTGACCGATGATTCAGATATTAATATATCAGATGAGATTACGAACCTTCAATCTAAGGCTGAAAGTTTAACGCAAAATATCTTTAAAAACTTATCACCTTGGCAAGTTGCACAAATCGCTCGTCATCCTAATCGGCCTTATGCTTTAGACTATATTGAACGAATTTTTGATAATTTCGAAGAATTACACGGCGATAGAGCACTTGCTGATGATTATCCAATCGTTGGCGGTATGGCTGAATTAGATGGTCGCCCAGTGATGATAGTTGCTCAGCAAAAGGGGCGTGACACCAACGAAAAAATTAAACGTAATTTTGGTATGCCTCGGCCTGAGGGCTATAGAAAAGCTTTACGTTTATTTAAAATGGCTGAAAAGTTTAAATTGCCTCTTTTAACCTTTATCGATACCCCTGGTGCTTATCCTGGTATTGGTGCTGAAGAGCGAAACCAAAGTGAAGCCATTGCTCGTAATTTATATGTGTTATCTGATTTAAAAACGCCTATTATTAGTACGATAATTGGAGAAGGTGGTTCTGGTGGTGCTTTAGCATTAGCCGTTGGTGATCGTTTGAATATGTTGCAATATTCTACTTATTCAGTTATTTCCCCCGAAGGTTGTGCATCAATCTTATGGAAAGATGCGACTAAAGCACCCGATGCGGCTGCAAGTTTAGGTATTACGGCTGAAAAACTAAAAGGCCTTGGTTTAGTTGATGAAATAATTCCTGAACCTTTAGGCGGTGCTCATAGGGACATGGATAAAATTGCTAAAACGTTAAAAGAATCAATTGTTTCTAATCTGGATGTTCTCGACTCTATTAGTTTAGATAAATTATTAGACTTACGTTATGAAAAATTAATGTCTGTGGGTGCTTTTAAAGAATAGTGTCTCTTACATTAGGCAATTTCAAAAATACAAACCATGATCTTTTGGATTCTAAGAAGAAGATTGTTGTCGCTTATAGTGGCGGCTTAGATTCATCTGTTTTATTACATCTGCTAGCCAATTGTTACGATCATAATCGGTTACTCATCTGGCATGTTAATCATCAGTTGCAAAACAATGCCATTGAGATGGAAGATTTCTGTCGTCAACAGGCAGAAACTTATCAAATTCAATTTAGATGTACTCGCCTTAATTTAACTCATCTTAAAAGTAATATAGAGTCTCAAGCACGTGATGCTCGATATAGGGCATTCTCAAATGAATTATTACTATCACAAGATGTTTTGCTAACGGCACACCATGCTGATGACCAAGTTGAGACATTATTGTTAAATCTTTGTCGTGGTACGGGGGTTTTGGGATTAAGAGGTATAGCGTCTCAATTGCTTATTAATGGTATGTCATGTTATCGCCCTCTATTAAGTTTTACCCGAGATGAGTTAGTCTCTTATGCCGAGCAGCATAAGATTTCTTGGATAGAAGACCCCAGTAACGCCATTAATGATTTTGATCGTAACTATGTACGTCACGAAATCACGCCGTTATTAAAATTGCGCTGGCCTGCGGTTGTTCAATCGTTCGGTAAAGTTTCGGCTTACCAAAAAGAAGCGGCAGAATGCCTTGAAGAGCTAGCGTTATTAGACTCTGAAGGTTGTTATGTTAGTAATAAGTTTAGTAACCGACAGGTATTAAATGCAGTTACGCTAAAGAAGCTCTCTTTAGCGAGGCAAAAAAACTTAATAAAATTTTGGTTGCTAGGTTGTTCGGTCGTTATTTCATCACATCAATTAAACCTATTGCTTAAAGTGCTCGTTTCTTCTGATGCTGAATTTAAAAAAATAATGTTTGGTTCTGGCTTTATTGCGCTGTTTCAAAAGCAAGTTTTTTTAGTGTTAAAATCGGATTTTGTTGATACGGCTAAGGTGAATGCTTGGTTAAAAGAACATAACGGGCATTATGTGTGTCGTTTAAACCGTGCTATCAAAAATGTGAGTAGTCATTATTTGAAACGCCAGTTTCAAGCCTTAGGGATTCCACCTTGGCTTAGAGATCAAACTATTTTTAGATTAAGCGATGATTCAAAGCGTAATGTCGAAACGATTGTGCTTTGAATCATAGTTAAATTTTAACTTTTATGGTATTTGTTATAGCAGAAATTTGTCGCGTCAACAAAGCCTTCTAAGCTACCACAATCAAATCGTTTACCTTTGAATTTATAAGCTAAAACGCGTCCATTTTTTGCTTGCTCTAAAAGAGCATCTGTAATTTGTATTTCACCACCTTTGCCAGGCTTGGTATTACGAATATAATCAAAAATATCGGGCGTTAAGATATAACGACCAATGATAGCAAGGTTACTTGGGGCATCTTCAGGTGCTGGCTTTTCAACCATATCGGTTATTCTAATGAGGTCATCTTGGATTTCTTCACCCGCAATAACACCGTATTTGTATGTTTCGTCTTTAGGGATCTCTTCGATGGCAACTATGCTGCAACGAAATTGATTATATAAACTAACCATTTGTTTCATAACCGATCCATCATCATTAAAACAGAGGTCATCAGCTAATATGACGGCAAATGGCTCGTCACCAATTAAAGCTTCGCCCGTTAAAATGGCATGGCCTAAGCCTTTCATTTCTCGCTGGCGAATATAAGTGATCGTAGATTGATCCATGATGTCACGAATTTCATCAAGTTGACTTTCTTTAGCGGTGCCCTTAATTTCATTTTCAAGTTCATAGCTAATATCAAAATGATCTTCTATAGAGCGTTTAGTTCTGCCTGTGACAAATGTTTGAATGGTTAAGCCTGCATCTAAAGCTTCTTTTACGGCGTATTGGATAAGGGGTTTATCAACAATGGGTAACATTTCTTTTGCCATTGATTTCGTAGCGGGTAAAAAGCGAGTGCCGTAACCGGCAACAGGATAAAGACACTTTTTTATCATGATGATCCTTGTGATTGTTATAATATAAAAATTCTACCATAACTATTTAATTTATATGTTTAAAAATAAACAATTACAACGAGATGAAGTGTTTTCAAAGTCATTATCTAACATCCCTGAGTTTCAGTTTGACGATAAAGTGACTAAAGTATTTGAAGATATGATAAAACGCTCTGTACCAGGATATGATTTATTAATTTACCTTATCGGTTTGTATGCACAAGTGTTTGTGGTAAAAAAAACAAATATCTATGATTTAGGCTGTTCGACAGGCGTAGCTACCTGCATGATTGCCAGTGTGACTAGAAGTCTTGATGTCAATATTATTGCAATTGATAGCTCTCAAGCCATGATTAATCAGTGTGAAAAAAACCTAAAAGATGTGGGTGCGGCAGATAAGGTTGAATGTATTTGTGGCGATATTGTTGATACCAATATTTCTCAGGCGTCACTTGTTGTTTTAAATTTAACATTACAGTTTATTGACCCTAATAAACGATCAGATATTTTAAAAGATATTTATCTGGGTTTAAATGAAGGCGGGGTTTTAGTGCTGAGTGAAAAGGTCATTTTTGAGCATGCCCAGTTAAATAACAGCATGATTGAATTACATCAAGCATTTAAGAAAACCCAAGGCTACAGTGAGCTTGAGATTAGCCAAAAAAGAACATCATTAGAAAACTTTTTAATCCCCGATACCATAGAACAACATGTTGAACGATTAAAATCTGTTGGGTTTTCACAGGTTATATTGTGCTTTCAATGTTTAAATTTTGTATCTTTTTTAGCCATTAAAACTAACCATTAAAGAATGAATATTATTAATATGACATTAGCAAAAAACATTTTAGATGATCTTGTTGCATGTGAATTTGGTGAATTTTCTAACTTTATTCATCAGCGTTCTCAAGAGCAATTATCAGTCAGTAATCATGGTGACTTTGCTCGATGGTTTAGTGCCTTAAAAAATGCGCCCAAGATAAAAAATGTGCAATTAGATTTTACTCAAAATGCAGTTATTATCAAAGGGATTGAATGTGACGCTACTAGTGACATTAAAACCCAGCTTCAGCAATTAATTCCCTGGCGTAAGGGGCCGTTTAATGTGGCGGGTGTTGAGGTTGATTGTGAATGGCGTTCTGACTTTAAGTGGGATCGTATCAAACAACACATTAATTTGAACAATAAACGAGTTTTGGATATAGGCTGTGGTAATGGTTATCACTGTTGGAGAATGTTAGAGCAAAAACCTAAGTGGGTGCTGGGCATTGATCCTAATTTGTTGTTTAATTTGCAGTTTCGTTTCATTAATCATTATGCACAAAGGGATGATATTGATGTGGTGCCTTTAGGTATTGAACATTTGCCTGAGAATATGGCGTTGTTTGACACCGTGTTTAGTATGGGTGTTTTATATCATCGAAAATCGCCTATAGATCACTTGTATGAATTAAAGGCTTTATTAGCCAGTGATGGTGAGTTGATATTAGAGACTTTAATTATTGATGGTGATGAACAGGCGGTTTTAGTCCCAGAAGGACGTTATGCAAAAATGCGTAATGTTTGGTTTATCCCCAGTGTTAAGGCGCTAACAAAATGGTTGTTTAAAGTCGGTTTTAAGCATATTAATGTACTGGATATTAGTGTGACAACGTCTGAAGAGCAACGTCGCACTGATTGGATGTTATTTGAATCGTTATCAGATTATTTAGATGCTGAAAATAGTGCTTTGACTGTGGAAGGACATCCTAGACCCAAACGAGTGGTTATTTCTGCAAAAATTAATTAAGTTGTTATCTAACAACAGCTTTATTACGCCCAGTATCTTTTGCATCATAAACAGCTTGGTCGGCGCGTGAAAATAATGATTCAAAGCTTTCGTCAGGGTCATCAGTGAGTGTTGTAACGCCAATACTTGCAGTGATACGTAGATCATGTGGTTGTAATTTTTCTATCTCGGCTCTTAGCGACTCTGCTTTTAGAGCCGCATATTCTTCGTCACAATGATTAAGTAAAATGACAAATTCTTCTCCGCCAAATCGAGCCACTAAATCACCTTCACGAAATGATTTGTTTAATAAGCGACCGATGCCTTCTAAAACAACATCACCTGCCGCATGACCATGAGTATCATTAACGTTTTTGAAATGATCTAAATCTATAACAAACAGGCTAACAGGGTAAAGATGACGATTTGCTTGGGAAATAAACTTTTCTGAAAACTCCATTAAGCTGTGGCGATTATGGCAACCTGTTAATTTATCGGTGGTTGCTAGATTATAAAGTTCTCTGCGTTGGTCGTGTACCTTATCCAGTAAACGTTTATTGGTTAAAAGGTTGGTGACACGAACTTCAAGCTCGTCAAGTAAAATAGGTTTCTTTAAATAATCATTGATGCCGCTTCGGTATAAAGCCAGTCGATGTTTATCGTCATTATGTGGTGTGATAGCCATCAAAGGAATAAGACCCCTTGCATCGTCAATGCTGCGTATTTTTTCAACTAAATCATGTCCTGTCATATCACCTGCTAAGTTGTTGTCAGTGATGACAAGGTCAATTGCTTCAACGTCAGAACCATATGAAATTTCATCGTTAAATGAAGCCCAAGCATCATCGGCGCTGGTAAAATGAATGATTTTATAATCAGTGGATTCAAAGTGATTAATGATGACATTAGCAATCTCTTCAGATTCTTCAACGAGATAAATTTTGCCTTCAAAAAATGTAGGGTCTAATTTTAATTCAATAAAATGAATGATTTGATCAGATAGCTGTTGAATATTCTTTTTATGGATAATGTCTGAAATACGATTAGGAAAATCAGTGTAATTCGCATTCATATCGCTAGTCAGCAATAAAATAGGGGTGTCTTTATTGTCGCCGCTGTTGCAAAAGTCGGCAATATCAATGCCTGAGCCATCTTCTAAAAAATGGTTGGTCATAATCAAATCATATTGATTGGACTTTAAAAATTCATAGGCAGAATGAAGTGTGCTGCAAATATCGTTCTCAAAGCCCTGTTGACCGAGGATGTTATCAATCAATTGGCGATATAATCGACTATTTTCTATTATTAATGATTTCATACAGGTGGCTTATATATTTATTGTTTTGACATAAGTTATGGCACATATTTATGATTTTGCAACTTTTGTTAGTGAGTTATTTGAATTGTTTTGGGTCAGTGATTCTGTTAGAATCCTAGCCCTTCGAATATCAACCACAACTTCATTTTAGAGTGCAATGAGTCAATTTATTTTTATAACAGGTGGCGTCGTCTCGTCTTTAGGTAAAGGCATTGCGGCAGCGTCCCTAGCTGCCATTTTGCAAGCTAGAGGATTAAGCGTCAACATGATTAAATTAGACCCTTATATCAATGTTGATCCAGGTACGATGAGTCCGTTTCAGCATGGTGAAGTGTATGTCACTGAAGACGGTGCAGAAACCGATTTAGATTTAGGCCATTACGAACGTTTTGCAAATATTAAAAGCAGCAAATCTAGTAACTATACGACTGGGCGCATTTATAAAACAGTTATCGAAAAAGAGCGCAGAGGAGAATATTTAGGTGGAACTGTCCAAGTTATTCCTCATATTACTGATGAGATAAAAAAATCAGTGTTACAAAGTACCAATGATGCTGACATTGTGTTGGTTGAAATTGGTGGCACCGTAGGTGATATTGAGTCCTTGCCATTTTTAGAAGCTATTCGTCAATTAGGCGTCGAATTGGGGCGTAAAAATGCTATTTTCATGCATTTGACTTTAGTGCCTTATCTTCCTGCGGCAGGCGAGATTAAAACGAAGCCTACACAGCATTCAGTTAAAGAACTTCGCTCAATTGGTATTCAAGCAGATATTTTACTATGTCGTGCAGATAGAGCGTTACCTGATGATGAGCGTAAAAAAATCGCTTTATTTACCAATGTAGAAGAGAGATCGGTCATTTCAGGTGTCGATGTTGATCATATTTATAAAATCCCTCGTGAGTTACATGAACAAGGTCTGGATGATATTGTTGTTGAAAAATTTGGTTTAGATGTTCCCGTCGCTGATTTGTCAGATTGGGATAACATAGTTGCCGCACTGCAAAAGCCTCAGCATTCAATCAGTATCGGTTTTGTTGGAAAATATGTCGACCATTCTGATGCTTATAAATCTCTTAACGAATCACTAGTACACGCGGGTATTCACACCAACACTAAAGTGAATGTGGTGAAAATTGATCCAGATGTCATTGAACAAGATGGAACGGCTTGTTTAAGTGGGCTCGATGCCATCTTAGTGCCCGGTGGTTTTGGCAGTCGTGGTATTGAAGGGAAAATTAGAGCAGCGCAGTATGCGCGCGAATACAAAGTGCCTTATCTTGGGATTTGCCTAGGTATGCAAGTTGCCGTTATTGAGTTTGCGCGTAATGTTCTAGGTCATACTGCGGCACACAGTACTGAATTTAATCCTAAAACGCCTCATCCGGTGATCGGTTTAATTACCGAATGGAAAAATGAAGATGGTAATGTCGAGACTCGCACAAGTGAAGGTGATTTAGGCGGCACGATGCGTTTAGGTGGCCAAACGTGTAAATTGGTACCCGCAACCCACGCGCAAAAAGCCTATGACGCAGAAACCATAACTGAGCGTCATCGCCATCGTTATGAATTTAATAATGCCTATTTAGATGAATTACAAGAAGCAGGTTTAGTGATATCAGGTTTGTCGGTTGATAATGAATTGGTCGAAATGATTGAAGTTGCCGAACACCCGTGGTTTGTGGCTTGTCAGTTTCATCCTGAATTTACATCAACGCCTCGTTTGGGTCATCCATTGTTTAATCATTTTGTTGAAGCGGCAATCAGCCAACAAGAAAAGGAGTCTTAATTTTGCAACTTTGTGGTTTTGAAATCGGTTTAGATCAGCCTTTCTTTTTAATTGCTGGGCCTTGTGTTATTGAGTCTGAAGCGCTTGCGATGAGTACAGCAACTGAATTAAAGAAAATTTGTGAAGATTTAAATATTCCGTTTATTTATAAATCTTCTTTTGATAAAGCTAATCGTTCAAGTACATCAAGCTATCGTGGGCCAGGTATTGAAGAAGGGCTGCGTATATTACAAAAAGTAAAAACAGAGGTAGGTGTTTCGATACTAACTGATGTGCATGAAGATACGCCTCTTGATGAAGTGAGTGATGTTGTTGATGTATTACAAACGCCTGCTTTCTTATGTCGCCAAACAAACTTCATTCAAAATGTAGCCAAGCAAGGTTTGCCGGTTAATATTAAAAAAGGACAATTCATGTCGCCATGGGATATGAAAAATGTCGCTGATAAGGCACGTGAAGCGGGCAATGAAAACATCATGATGTGTGAACGCGGTGCAAGCTTTGGCTATAATAATTTAGTGTCTGATATGCGCTCTTTATCGGTTATGCGTGATACAGGTTGTCCTGTCGTTTTCGATGGCACGCATTCTGTTCAATTACCTGGTGGTCAAGGTACAACATCAGGTGGTCAACGTGAATTTGTGCCTGTACTTGCAAGAGCGGCTATCGCTGCGGGTATTTCAGGCCTATTTATGGAAACTCACCCAGAGCCCTCTAAGGCATTAAGTGATGGTCCTAATGCATGGCCTTTAGATAAAATGAAATCGTTATTAAAGGTACTAAAAACATTGGATAACACAGTAAAGCAGCAAGAGTTTCACGAATTACAGCTATAATCCTGAATTATTCGGGATAATCGACTGAGTTGACTCAGCTTATATGAAGCTTGAGTCGTTAAAGCTATTCATTACAATTTAAAATTTGGATAGTTAAAAATATATTTTAAATTTGGAGTTAATATGACAGCAATAAGCCAAGTAATTGGTCGACAGATTATCGATTCAAGAGGTAACCCAACGGTAGAAGCTGAAGTCACCTTAGTATCTGGAGTAATGGGCAGAGCAGCAGCACCCTCTGGTGCCTCTACTGGTGAAAGAGAAGCTATTGAGCTGCGAGATGGCGATCAATCTAAATATTTAGGTAAAGGTGTCTTAAAAGCGGTTTCTCATGTTAATAACGAGTTGAATTCTGTTGTTAAAGGCCGAGATTGTAATGACCAGCGCGGCTTAGATGAGGCTATGATCGCCTTAGATGGTACGCATAATAAAAGTAAACTAGGGGCAAATGCCTTATTAGCAGTTTCATTGGCAACCGCTAAAGCGGCTGCAAAACAAGCAGGCTTGCCTTTATATCGTTCTTTAAATGCGGATAGTCATATTTTGCCCGTACCGATGATGAATATCATTAATGGTGGCGAGCACGCTGATAACAGTGTTGATTTACAAGAGTTTATGGTGATTCCAGCGGGTGCACCTAGTTTTTCTGAGGCACTGCGATACGGCGCAGAAATTTTTCATTCACTAAAAGCAGTATTGGCTAAAAAAGGCATGAACACAGCTGTTGGTGATGAGGGTGGTTTTGCACCAGATTTATCGTCAAACGAAGAAGCGATTGAAGTTATTTTAGAAGCCATTCATAAAACAGGTTTATCGGCTGGTAAAGACATCTTTTTAGGTTTGGATTGCGCTAGCTCTGAATTTCATGAAGGTGATATCTATAACTTAAAGTCTGAAAACAAAAAATTCAGCTCTAATGAATTTACCGACTATCTTGCTGGTTGGGTTGATCAATATCCTATTATTTCGATTGAAGACGGCTTGGATGAAAATGATTGGGAAGGATGGGCATATATGACTGAAAAGTTAGGTCATAAAGTTCAGCTAGTCGGCGATGACTTATTTGTCACGAATACCAGTATTTTAAAGCAGGGCATCGAAAAAAATATTGCCAATTCAATTTTAATTAAATTCAATCAAATTGGCACCTTAACTGAAACCTTAGATGCGATTAAAATGGCGCACGATGCTAATTATACAGCAGTTGTATCGCATCGTTCGGGTGAGACTGAAGACGTTACCATTGCTGATTTAGCAGTAGCAACGGGTGCGGGTCAAATTAAAACAGGTTCATTGTCTCGCTCAGACCGTGTTGCTAAATATAATCAATTGTTGCGCATTGAAGAGCAGTTAGGCTCTAAAGCTGTTTACCCAGGCACCTCTGTATTTAAAAATCTTTAAGCGGTTAGTGTTTAGCCCTCATGAAGTTGGCGATAGTCGTCCTTTTGTTTTTATTAATAGGGCTACAGTATCGTCTGTGGGTCGGCGATGGCAGTTTGTCAGAAGTCGTACAGCTTAAAGCAGAATTGAAAATGCAACGAGAATTAGTTGAGCGTTTATCGCGACGTAATCAGCAATTGGGAAACCGAGTGGTAGAGTTGCAAAATGGTACTGAAGCCATTGAAGAGTTAGCCCGAAAAGATTTGGGTATGATTAAACAAGGCGAGGTTTTTTTTCAAATTGTTGCGCCTCATCAGCCGCCATCCCAAAAATAGTTAATGATCATCACGAAACAAAAAAAACAAATTTGGGTTGTTATTCCCGCCTCGGGCATTGGCTCAAGAATGCAAGCTTCACTTCCAAAGCAATACCTTCCGCTTCAAAATAAAACCGTTATTGAATCAACATTAGATCGTTTGTTGAGTTTGGATGCTATTGACGGTGCTGTCGTTGTGTTAAATGAAAAAGACCAATATTGGCATAATTTGAATTATCAAAATGATAAGCCGATATTAACAGCTATAGGTGCTAAAGAGCGTTCAGGTTCAGTATTAAATGGATTAGAGGCGTTAAAAGACTTAAGCCAAAAAAATGATTTGTGGGTCATGATTCACGATGCAGTAAGGCCGTGCGTCACTCATACTGACTTGCAGTTATTAGTTGATGGCTCTTTAGTAGAAAAAGACGGTTTGTTTTTGGCTCACCCTGTTGCCGATACTCTAAAAAGGGTAAACAGCAATCTTCATTGTGTTGAAACGGTAGATAGAGAATCATTATGGAGGGCATTTACACCGCAGATGTTTCCCTTTGAATTGATTTATGAAGCACTGTTAAAGGTGATGGGTAATGGTCTTCAAATCACGGATGACGTGAGTGCAGTTCAGGCCTTAAATTTAAGCCCTAAAATAATTTTAGGTCGTTCAGATAATATTAAAATCACATACCCTCAAGATATTGTTATTGCAGAAACCATTTTAAAGCAACAATATGATTCCTAAAGTCAACTTTAAAACAGTTGTTTTTATACACTTAAATTAACTGTTTTTCATTTTCATTCATATGAAAATAGATACAAATCTGCTACTATCCGCCGACAAATTTTAGAGTGCATTCTCTTTAGGTCTTCCTAAAAATTAGAATGTTGTGCTATTTAAACCCGTTTGAATTAAATGTCTCATTTTGAGTATCAGTTATGAATGTTAAAAGTATTAAACAAGGTGTCGTTATCGCGTTATTTGCCAGTCTATTTTCGGCAAACAGTCTGGCATGGCAGATATTAACGGTCGATGAAGCTGCATTAGGCAGTAAGTTGAAAATTGGTGGTACGGTAATTCCTTACAAAGAAGTGACTTTGTCTGCTCAGGTTCCAGGCCGAATTCAATATATTGCGGGTGCTGAAGGTGATGCTTTTCAAAAGAATAGCCTTTTACTGTCGATTAATGATGATAGTTTAGTCGCTAAGCGTAGAGCGGTTTTAGCTCGGTTATCAAATGCAGAAGCGAGTTTAAGAAATGCGCGCGTTCAGTATTCTAGAGAGTTAATTTCCCCTCGTAGTAAAAGCGTTGGTCAAATGCCGGGTATGGGTTTGCCATCATTGTTTGATAATCTATTTACGCGCAATGTTGGAAGCATGGTGGGTTTAGGTGATCCCGATGTTGAAAGACAAGCTGATTTATACTCTTCAGGGTCTAAAGTTAATCAAGCCGAGTCAATGGTTTTGCAAGCCCGCTCTGGTCTTGAAGAAATAGATGCTAAATTGCGTGATGCGCGTTCAATTGCACCATTTAATGGCAAGATAACCCAAAAAATGGTTGAAGAAGGCGATACGGTTCAGCCGGGAACACCTTTAATAAAGTTTGCACACACTAAGTTTTTACGTATTCAAGCAGAAATTCCTGCGCGTTTAATTATTGGCTTAATTAAGGGTAGTTTAGTCGATGTAAAGTTAGATATTAATAATACCTATACCAAAGCAAAGGTTGCCCAGATTTTTCCGGTAGCTAATAAGCAAAAACATACAGTAACCGTGAAGTTTGATTTGCCAGAAGGGACACCCGGTGGCCCAGGTTTATATGCTGAAGTCACCATTGAGGATAAAACGGTTAAAAAGACAGCGGTGCCTGTCATCCCTAAAAATGCGGTGTTATATCGTGGTAGCTTACCAAGTGTGTTTGTTTTAAATGAAGACGACGTTGCCAAAATGAAATTAGTTCGTTTGGGGCCATCATATGATGAAACTAGAATTACTGTTTTGTCGGGTTTAAAGCCAGGTGAAAGAATCGTAGCTAATCCCCCAAAGGATATTCGTTCGGGTTGGACACCGCCAGAAAGAAAAGAATCAATTTCAGAGCCCGTTGCTCAATAGAGCGAGCTGTTGCATAAGTTTAGATGATAAAATAATATGACTGATAATACGAATAACTCAGACCTACAAGCTGAAGATGTCAATAAAAACGCTTCAGAGCCAAATGAGAAAGTCTCTTTGGGTCTTGCAGGTTGGTTGGCAAAAACATTTATTCATTCTCCAATAACGCCCTTACTCTTAGTGGCTTGCTTTGCCCTCGGTTTAATGGGTGTTATGTTGACGCCAAGACAAGAAGACCCGCAAATTTCTGTGCCAATGGTTGATGTCTTTATCAGCTACAGAGGTGCAACGGCCTCTCGAGTCTCTAAGTTAGCCATAGAACCTTTAGAGCGTATTTTGGGTGAAATTAGTGGTGTTAAACATGTCTATTCAGCCTCTATGCGCGATCAAGGTATTGTTACAGTACAATTTGAAGTCGGTGAAGAATTAGAAAACTCACTGGTTAAGGTTTACGATAAAATAGCATCCAATCAGGATGCTATTCCGCCAGGCGTTGATAAACCATTGGTGAAACCAAAAGGTGTTGATGATGTGCCAACCGTCACCTTTACACTTTGGTCTAATGAGGTAGACGACTCTGTTTTGCGTTTAGTAGCGCTCGATGTGCTGCAAAAAATGAGTGCAGTTGAAAACAGTAGCCAAGGTTTTATTGTTGGCGGGCGTTCTGATCAAATTAACATTGAAGTATTGCCTGAAAAATTATCAGGCTTTGACATTACATTAGATCAGTTAGCAAATACCATTCGTACGGCTAATAGTGAAGTAGGTTTGGGTAGTATTGAAAGCAATGATCTATCTTTTAAGGTCTATACGGGTAAGTTTTTAAAGTCAGCGGCTGACATACAAAATCTTGTCGTTAGTATCAATGAAGGCTCTCCTGTTTATGTAAGGGATGTGGCTAATGTTGTTGCTGGGCCGGCAGATACAAGCAGTTTTGTTTCATATTTTACTTCACCCATCAATCATGACCCTGATGCAGAGGTCGCTTATAACGCATCTGCTGTCACTATTGCCATCGCAAAAAAGAAAGGTACGAATGGTGTCAAAGTATCTCAAGATATTATTGCGAAAATAGAAACTCTTAAAGGCACCATCATTCCAGACAATATTCATGTTGAAGTGACGCGTGATTACGGAAAGTCAGCCGAAAATAAAGTAAATTCCTTGATTTTAAAGCTATTTATCGCAACGGGTATTGTTGTGGTATTAATTTGGATTGCACTTAGTTTTCGTTGGGAACCTGCGCTTGTTGTTGCCATCGTTATTCCTGTTGTTATTTTAGTGACCGTGTTTTATGCACTCTTAAAAGGTTACACCATTGACCGAGTGAGCTTATTTGCGCTTATATTCTCTATTGGTATATTGGTTGATGATGCCATTGTTGTGGTAGAAAACATTTATAGACGTTGGATTATTGACGGAAGCAGCTCTACAGAAGTCGCGATAGATGCCGTACGTGAAGTTGGCAATCCAACGTTATTAGCCACGTTTACAGTGATCGCAGCATTATTGCCCATGGGCTTTGTGCGCGGCATGATGGGGCCATATATGGAACCAATTCCTGCCTTAGGCTCATTTGCAATGTTGTTTTCAGTGATTGCTGCCTTTGTATTTACACC
This sequence comes from uncultured Gammaproteobacteria bacterium, assembly GCA_964480635.1. GTDB lineage: Bacteria > Pseudomonadota > Gammaproteobacteria > CAYZQE01. Next base: position 20,289 of record CAYZQE010000014.1, read on the forward strand.
ATGGTTGGCGATGCGAATAAAGCCATCTATGGAAAAGCTGAAAAAAATGGAAGAAGCCGAACATGGTCAAAATGAATGGTTAGGTCGGTTCTTTAATCGGATGCTCATTCCATTAATTACCAATAGAACAAAAGGTATACTCTTTTTGATCAGCATGTTTGTGGTGTTCTTTTTAAGTATGGCACTGTTTTATACTAAAGCAGTACCTGTTAAAATGCTGCCTTTAGATAACAAACCAGAATTTAATATTATAGTGAATCTAGATGAAGGTAAGGCATTGCCCTTAACCGCTAATATCGTTAATGAAATTACTGATATTGTTTTAGGTGTAGACGAAGTCACGGCTATTCAAACGTATGTTGGAACGGCTTCACCATTTAATTTTAATGGCCTCGTTAGGCATTATTATTTACGTTCACAACCTTGGGAAGCAGATATCCAAGTCCAACTAAAATCTAAGAATGATCGTAGCCGTAGCAGTCATGAGATAGCGGAAGATGTGCGTAACCGGTTACAGGTTGTGCTAAAAAACAATGACTTTGTGAGATTGCAAATTGTCGAAATGCCTCCAGGACCTCCTGTACTGCAATCTGTTGTGGCCGAAATCTATGGCAGTGACGCAGACGCTAGAAGAACTGTGGCTAAAGATTTAGAAGCTATGTTTATCAATTCTTCCAATATCACTGATGTTGATACGTTAATGAGTAAAGATCATGAAATTTGGCGTTTTGAAGTTGATGCTGAAAAGGCGGTAAGACGCGGTATTTCAGTCGATACTATTAATCGTAACTTACAAATGGCGCTTGGTAATTTTCGTTTAGGCGATGTAAAGAGTGGTTATAAACTTGAACCAACCTTTATTGTGTTACAAATACCCATGAGTATTCGTTCTGATTTATCTCGAATTAAAGAGTTACCTATACCCAGTCAAACGGGTGGAAGTGTTGCTTTAGGTGAGTTAGGTGAATTTCATAAACATCTCCAAGATCACATTATTTATCATAAAGATTTGCGTAAAGTTGAATATGTGACGGGTGAGACACTAGGTCGTTTAGGTGCTCCAATTTACGGCATGTTTGATGTTATAGAGGAGCTAGAAGACTACAGAACGCCTGACGGTAATAAACTCGAAGGTATGTGGACTGAAACCCCCAAATCTGATGACGTGTTAGCCTTTGAATGGGCTGGTGAATGGACGGTTACTTATGAAACTTTCCGCGATATGGGCATGGCTTTTGGTGTCGCATTAATCTTGATCTATATGTTAGTGGTCATGGAATTTGGTAACTTTTCATTGCCTGCCATTATTATGGCTCCCATTCCATTAACGTTGGTTGGAATCGTTCCAGGTCATTGGTTGTTAGGTGCCGAATTTACAGCAACCTCTATGATTGGTTTTATAGCACTGGCAGGGATTATTGTCCGAAACTCAATATTGCTGGTCGATTTCACCAAACATGAGGTGTTAGCAGGGCGAGCCGTTACAGAATCTGTATTGTTAGCCTGTAAGGCACGAACACGTCCAATATTAGTGACCGCTTTTGCTCTAGTGGGTGGTGCTGGTGTTATCATTCTAGACCCTATCTTTAAAGGTATGGCGATATCATTAGCTTTTGGTGTGTTGGTTTCAACTATCCTAACCTTAGTTGTTATTCCATTGGGTTGTATCAGTGTTCGTGAGTCATTTGCAGTGCAAAGACGCGATAAAAATGGTAAAAAACTACCGGGTGTATTACCTTACGATGCGATTTTAGAAGGTACTTCTGATTTAGTAAAAGAATTTGGTGATGCTAAAAAAGACTCTAGTTCTAACGCTGGTTCTGAAGGTGGAATAGCAAGTTATTTTATTTCCTTTCTAAATTATGTTTGGTTAGCAATGGTTCTATTTGTGCAGTGGATTGGCTGTTTAATATTAGATATTGTGGGTATTTTTACCGGATTATTTTCTTATTTGATGAAAAAAATAGGCATGGGTGGTTCTCAAAAAACACCTAAGCCAAATGTCATTAACTCAAGTTCTGAGACGACGACAACTTCGACTGCTATTGTAAAAGAAGAAAAAGTTAAAGACGTTGAAATCAATGAGCCTAAGGCAGTTAATGAAAGTACAACAGCCACGACAACGAGCGCTGTAGACACTTCTAACAATGGCAGTCTTGATGATAAAGAAGTCGTAGTTAAAAAGTCAGTTAAGAAAAAGACAGCTGCAAAAAAGGAAACGGTCACTAAAAAAGTTGTCGTTAAAAAACCGATGACTAAAAAATCTGTCGCTAAAAAAGCAGCGGTTAAAAAAGCTAATACAAAAAAAGCGGCGGCTAAATCAACTTCTCGACGCGGTATTAAGTTAAAATCAGATTTAGATGACAAATGATAAAACATAATCTTTTGTTCGTAATAAGCTGTTTATTGTTTTTAAATAGTGCTTATAGCAGTACCGAAGTTAAAGCGCCAGAGGGGCCGTTTATTTCTCAATTAAGGGCTACATTTAGTCTTTCGCCTGAACAAGGTTTCATTGCTAAAAAGGCAGCTGTTAAAGAAAAGGTTTATAATTTTCAAGTGCCTGACTTAGGGCGATATCAAGAAAGGTCGTCACCAGCTTCGGTTTCTTTTGAAGAAAAACCCACGGAGAATGCATTTTCTTTTGAACAAGATGACATGTTTAAACCTATATTTGATGAATCGGCGTTCAGCCATTCTTCAACAGATAAAAGCCCCTCTCAAATTTCACCCTATGCGGCAGTACACAATCAAAATTTTCTTCAGCAACCTAAACAAAAGATGAGTTTTGATGCAATGCCAATTAGTAGTAATCCAGTCAGTGATTTAAGTTCATATCCAGCCGAATGGTCTCAACTAAATCCATTAGGTAGCTTTGAGGGTGCTCATCAGCGTGGTGTCAATAATATGGCGACTCCAAATAATAATTTTAGGCAGAATACCAATTCAATGCGAATGCCATTTTCAATGCAAAGGCCACATCAGCCTGCACAGCCTATGAATAATAACTCGAATTACGGATATAAATAATGTCTCTTAAAATATCAATAAGTGTGATGATACCTTTAGTTTTAGCTTTTTCTGCTGTCGCACAAGATGTTTCGCACCATCATGTGCAGCAGGTTCAACAAGATATTCAAAATGATATTAAAGGTACTTTAGATGGCGTCGTTAAAATGCCGGTCTTTATTCAAAATAATGCTAGGCAGTTAGTTTTTCCTCGTAGTTTTAATAACAGTATTGCCGTTAATCCATGGGCGCAAAATAAGCCTAGGCAGAGAAATATGCAAATTCAAGGGTATAATGCAGTTCCTCAAGGAAATCCTTGGGCTCCTATTGGAGCCCCTGTATTGCCATATGATAGCGCTAATATGATGCGGCCTGAAAAAAACCCTTACACTGATGCTGGGGCTTCATTTTCAAGGCAGATGATGCCATCAGCAGGTTTTTCTACAGCGCCTTATGGCGGTTATCAAAATCAATTTTCACCCTTTAATGGTGGTTCTTTTTCAACGCCTTTTGGCGATAACTTTTTCCCTACAAATCAGTTTTGGCCAGGGATGAATAATAGCAACGGTTCATTCCCATTTATGCCTTGGTAAACTTTTAGATAATTTTATATGATACATTTCATTACTTTATGGTTGTTACTTTTATTGCCGACAGCTAATGCTGTTCAATTTTCTGCAACAGCCGTCATGTCCTCCCCTGGTAGCGCAGATATAACATCACGAATTTATTTTTCACCCGAAAAAATTCGTAAAGAGTTCTTTTACTATGGAGAACCTGTCGTTGAAATTTTAAACTCAAAAGCTAAAGTGAGTTTAATGTGTTTTTCTGATCAAAAAATTTGTTATGAAAATACATTACTTGAAAATATTGATGTAGGGATTTCAGAAGCTAAAGTGAATCCATGTAGCTCATTAAAAAACATTACGTGCGAGCGTATTGGAGAAGAAGTCTTAAATAAGCGAAAAGCAATCAAATGGAAACTATCTAGAAAACAGGATGAAAAAATTTATTATTCATACGTATGGGTTGATGCGGAGATTAATATAATGGTTAAAAACTTAGAAAACAAAAAAAGTACATTAGAACTTGTTTGGCAAGGAAATGAACAGCTTGGAACTAGGGAAACACAAAAATGGATGGAAATTGTTTCTTTAGGTGACGGTCAGTTGATAAAACGGCAACAATGGTTCGATACAGAATTAAAGATTAGCATTAGACAATTATATTCAAATGGTAGTCATCAAGAGCTTAAAGACATTGTGGTAGAGAAGTTAAATAAAAATTTATTTGAGATGCCAATAGGATTTGAAAAGAAAGTCATGAGAAAGTAAGCTATCATCATATCAATATAATTAAAAAAAAATAGAATGATAACAATTGTTGGTAATTTAAAGGGTGGTACCGGTAAAAGTACAGTCGCTTTTAATTTGGCTATTTGGCTGCTCTTAAAAAAGAAGAAAACGGTAGTTTTTGATCTAGACCCACAAAAAACATTTACTGATGTCATCGATATACGTGAAGAAGAGGGTTATGAACCCTCTTTTGAGCTTTATGACGATATTAATTTGCTGGCTGATTATAAAACTAAACGTTGCGAAGTGATTGTTGATATAGGTACGGCTGATTTTAGTGCTATGAAACAAGCATTAACAATTGCTGATAGAATTATTGTGCCTATACCGCCAAGCCAAGCTGATATTTGGTCAACTCAGCGTTTTTTAAAAATCATTAAAGAAGAAACCGATGGTGAAAAAAAACCTGAAGTTTTGGGTTTTATAAATCGAGGCGATACTCATAAAGGTATCAGAGAAACGGATGAGGCAGAAGCAGCCATTGATTTTTTAAAAGGAATTAAACGAATTAAAAAAAGATTATATCAACGCACAGCTTTTAGACGTTCTTTTAGTGAAGGTTTAGCTGTTTTTGAAATGCAACCTACAAGTAAGGCATCTAAAGAATTCATTGCTTTTGCTTCTACATTATATCCTAAAATAAAATGACATTTGGACGCTGGTTATTAATTCATAGTTTGAGCATTAGCATTGTTGTGATGCTTGGTGTCGGTTATCTTTTTAAAGAAGAACTTAAGTTAAGTGAAGCTTACAGTCAATTATTACAAATAGATGGTTCAAAACTAGGTATAACAGAAGAAGTTAAGAGGAATGACATCAACGCAGAACCCACCGTTGCATCTGATAAAACATCTGATAAAACATCT
>CAYZQE010000014.1:25615-36366 GCA_964480635.1 uncultured Gammaproteobacteria bacterium
CATCTGATAAAACATCTGATAAAACATCTAGTAAAACAGTTAATATAAAAAAACATTCAGTTGATCCAGTAATAACTGCATCGACATTGAATGATAATGAAGTGAATAATTCTGATACGGCGTTGAATGAATTCAAAAGTGATATAGACACTTCTGTTGACAATACTATTGCATTAACAAGCGCAATAAAACAGGTTGAAAACGAACCGTTAATTGAACCAGTAGCGATCGATTATTTATTGAAAGCTCGTGAAGCATATCGGGATAAAAATTATCAAACTGCGATTCAGTTGTATTCTAATGAAATCACTAAAAACCCAAATTCAGCCGACTTGTATGGAGAATTGGGTAATATTTATTATAGTTTAAATAATTATGATGTTGCATCAGTGCATTATTTAAAGGCAGGGGAGCTTTTTATTCAAAATCTGGATGAAATACGCGCGAAGCAAGTTTATGATATTTTAATTTCCATAGCTCCAGCTAGAGCTGAAAGGTTATTACAACTAAGAAACCAGCAGCATCAGTAAATTGAGGCCTTTGCACAAAACATAAACTCATAAAAACAACTGAAATCTACCTGCTTTTCGTTGAAAAACTTGTCAATAGCTCGCTATTACCTGTGTTTTTTTTTGCTTTCGTTTTGTGCAAAGGTTTCAAGTTAAATTAGAATAGAAAACAATTTAAGTGTTATTAATATATTGTTGATTTCTAATGAAAAATTAATGCTATATTAATTTTAATTTTGGTACTAAACTTCATACCACTTGTTAATAAAAGGGTCCAATATGGATAAAACTGAGAGTAGTAACATCAGTGATACAGAGTTAGAGCGTCGGCAAAGTCAAACGTTAAAGTTAGACACTGAATGTATGGTTCGTTTAGCTGATACATTTGAAAATAGCGCTAAAAGATGGGAAATGGTTGTTTACCCCTCTATGATTGCTTTTATTGTTTTAGCAGTTTATGGTTTTTTTCTTATTTATAGCTTGTCACGAGATGTTCACAATCTGAGCCTTACCGTGATTGCTTTAACAGAGTCTGTTGATAGTAATTTATCTCGCATGTCAACTTCTGTGACTGCTATGGATCATACAATGACTAAGTTAAACAATAATATTGGTCGTATCAGTACTAACGTTGAGACGATGACTGTTAATTTAGCAACAATGACATACAACACTAATTCGATGGCAGGCTCTACGCAGCGAATGCAAAGAGATATTAGTAATATTTCATCACCAATGGGTTTTATGAGTGGTTTTTTTCCATAGCCATTAGTTTTCATATCGCTTAATATTTTTTCATTAAGCGATATGAGAATTTTGTTTTTTTAAACTCCTCTATGCAATATGTCACTTCATTTAATACAAGAGATTGATCAATACCTATGGACACAAATGACACTCAAGATACGCTTATAACTGATTTTTTTTACCCTCGTAGAGGCATAGAAAAACGTTTAAAAAACTTAAAAAGTCATTTAAAAGAAGAAAACCCCATATTAATTGAAGCAGTAGAAAGCTTTTCATCACTCGATGCGATTGCTTTTAAAATGGGGCTTATTTCTCGTGATGAGTCTTATGCGACCCAGATACCTTGGTGGCCTTTAATTTCTATTTTAGGAACATTCTCTGCGGGTAAATCAACATTTATAAATTCATATCTCGGTAAAACATTACAATCTTCGGGTAATCAAGCGGTTGATGACAAGTTTACTGTCATTTGTTATACCCACGATCAAGAATCAAAAGTGATACCTGGCTTAGCGTTAGATGCAGACCCACGATTTCCTTTTTATAATATTGCAGATGACATTGAAAAGGTAGCCCCAGGTGAAGGTGAGCGTATTAATGCTTATTTACAGCTTAAGACATGTCCTACAGACCCTATTAAAGGTAAAATCCTAATTGATTCCCCTGGTTTTGATGCTGATTCTCAAAGAAATTCAACCCTAAGAATTACAGACCATATTATTGATTTATCTGATTTAGTATTAGTGTTTTTTGATGCGCGCCATCCTGAACCAGGTGCAATGAAAGATACCCTTGAGCACTTGGTGACCAAAACGATATCACGCTCTGATTCTAGTAAGTTTTTGTATATCTTAAATCAAATAGATACCGCATCAAAAGAAGATAACCCTGAAGAAGTGGTGGGCGCATGGCAAAGAGCATTATCTCAAAGTGGTTTAACGGCGGGTAAGTTTTACATGATCTATGATGAAGCTTCTGCCACGCCCATCGAAGATGAAGCTTTGCAAAAACGTTTTAAGTCCAAAAAAGACTCAGATCTTGCGGCGATTTATAGTCGAATGCATGAAGTTGAGACTGAAAGAGCATATCGTATTATTGGTGCCTTAGAAAAGACGGCTAATGATATTGAAAATAAAGCAGTACCTGCTTTAAAAGCCGCTATAAAAAAATGGTCATCAAGAGTTATTACAACTGATTTAATTGTTTTTAGTAGTTTATTGGCTGCATTTATCTATTCACTTTATCACCATGATAAACTATCAATTTTAGACCCCGCTCATATAATAAAGACTTATGAAGCGAGCCCTTTAGGCGGTTTGTTTATTTTAGCAGTATTTATTTTAGTGGTGATGGGGCTTCATGCTTTTATACGTCAATTTTGGGCTAAACGTGTTGCTAAAACGCTGCCCAGAGCTGATATGCCCGGTAATTTAGTGACAGCCTTTGAAAAGAATACAAGTTACTGGCGTAGTGTATTTTGCATTGATCCTGTTGGTTGGGGGAGGAGACAGAGCAGAAGGATCCGTAATGTGGTAGAAAACTCTGGCTTATTTGTGCAAAAGCTCAATGATTCATTTACTGACCCATCAGGCTCTAAAGTAAAGCTATCTTTATTCGAAACAGATTCGACTAAAATAGACGTTTAAAGACGCCTTCTTTTTTTAATACCACCTTTGAATATGAAAACAGACACTCCCGTACTTAAACGTTTAAGTGAATATAAAAAACCAAATTTTAGTATAGCTAAAACAGAGCTTTTATTTAATCTTAAACCCAATGAAACTGAGGTTAAAAGCCGTTTAGTTTTTAAACGTACCACAGATGATAGCGATGAACCTTTAGTTTTAAATGGTTGTCATTTAGAGCCTTTAGAGATAAAAATAAATGGAGATGTTTTAACAACAGACCAATATGAATATGACGGGGAGTGGTTAACAATCCCATCAGTGACTGATGAATTTATATTTGAAAGTACCGTGATCATTGATCCTGCGGCTAATACACGATTTGAAGGCTTGTACGTTTCCAGTGGTAATTTCTGCACTCAGTGTGAAGCAGAAGGGTTTCGACACATTACATTTTATTTAGATCGCCCTGATGTTATGTCGGTATTTACAACAACAATAACGGCTGATAAAAAAACTTACCCAGTGATGTTATCGAATGGGCATAGAGAGGAATATCGCGAAACAGAGACAACCCATACTGCTGTATGGCATGACCCTCATCAAAAACCTGCATATTTATTTGCTTTAGTTTCAGGTGATCTGGCGTGTGTTAAGGGTTATTTCACCACGCGTTCTGGTCGAAAAGTAGCCTTAGAGTTTTTTACTGAAGAGCATAATAAAGATCAATGTGGTCATGCATTAGTTTCATTGCAAAAAGCGATGAAATGGGACGAAGACACCTTTGGCTTAGAGTACGATTTAGATCTCTATATGGTTGTAGCCGTTGATGACTTTAATATGGGAGCAATGGAGAACAAAGGTTTAAATGTTTTTAATACAAAATATGTATTAGCGACTCAACAGACCGCAACAGATCAAGATTATTTAAATATTGAAGGTGTGATAGGGCACGAATATTTTCATAACTGGACGGGCAACCGTGTGACATGCCGTGATTGGTTTCAGCTGAGTTTAAAAGAAGGTTTAACCGTTTTTAGAGATCAAGAGTTTAGTTCAGATTTAAACTCTCGTGGCATACAACGTATTAATGATGTCTGTGTCTTACGGACACATCAGTTTGCCGAGGATGCAAGCCCGATGGCACATCCAGTGCGTCCAGCACAGTACCAACAAATCAATAATTTTTATACTTCAACAGTGTATAACAAAGGTGCAGAAGTTGTACGCATGTACCAATGCATTATTAGTGATGAAAAATTTAAACAAGGTATAGATTTATACTTCGAGCGGTTTGATGGACAAGCGGTAACGACCGATGATTTTCGTCAAGTTATGCAGGATGCATCAGGCATTAATTTAGATCAATTTCAACTGTGGTATGAGCAATCAGGAACCCCTATAGTAGAGATGACTCGACAATATGATGCTGTCAAGCAACAACTATCAGTGACATTTAAACAAATACCCGGTCAGACTAAAGAATCACCTAATAAAGCATTTTTAATTCCGATTCGTTTTTCATTATTATCAGTGCAAGGTGATATTTTAGAACTTGGCGATAAGCAGACTGAAGTGATATTGAATTTATCAGAGCTTGAACAAACATTTAAATTTAATAACATCCCTGAGAACTCTATTACATCTGCATTTAGAACATTTTCTGCGCCAGTTAAGGTGGTTAATGATTTAACGGCTCAAGAAAAATTAACCTTAATGGCTTATGACAGCGATGCTTTTAACCGTTGGGATGCCGCGCAGCAAATAGCATGCGATATTATCTTACAGCTTATAGATTCAGGGCAAAGCGACTTAATTGATAGCTATATTCATGCCATTGACATGTTATTAAATGATGATAATTTAGATCCCGCATTAAGCGCAGAATTATTGCAATTGCCAGCGGCTAAGTATATTGCTGAACTCGTCGATGAGATTGACCCTCATGCAATCTATAATGCCCGTGAAAAATTAAAACATAAAATTGCTGAGGCATTAAATAATAGTTTTGTTAAACGTTATCAAGCAACAGTTAACAAAACAGATAAGTTTGAAATAACGCCAGAAGCAATGGGTTTACGGTCTTTAAATAATGCTTGTTTAAGCTATATTGCCTTAGTTAAATCAAATGAAACATCAATTTTATGTGCAGAACATTATTGGCATGCTAATAATATGACGGACAGAATGGGGGTTTTATCAGCACTTAAAGACTCATCGAGTGATTTAAAAAATCAGTTATACAGTGACTTTTATAATCGTTTTGAAAATGATAATTTAGTGGTTGATAAATGGTTTAGCTTACAAGCCGTATCGGTGACTGATAGTGGTTTAAACGCCATTAAATTATTAATAGAACATCCTGCTTTTACGCTTAAAAACCCCAATAGAGCGCGATCCTTAATTAGCACATTCGCTCATTCTGGTTCTGTTGTATTCCACCAGTTAGATGGTGCAGGCTATGATTTAATTGCAGACCAATTGATACAACTTGATGTATTAAACCCTCAAGTAGGCGCACGTTTAGCGGGTGCATTGATTCATTGGAATAAAATGGTCGAGCCATTACGCTCTAAAATGCAACAATGCATTAAAACAGTGCTCGCTGAAGACGCTTTGTCCGGTGATGTCCGTGAAATTTTGGAATCATCAATGTAAATGAATCGTGCAGCACATTATTTTGTTATTCCAGGTTTATTTCATTTGTCACCAATAGATCTGGAATTTATTTCAGATGATCAGTATCCAAATTTATCAAAATTTTTTAAGTCGTCAAAACGCGTCTCTACGGACAATCAACATCTTGATGACGTATTGTGCGAGCAACTAGACTATTCGCACAATATTGCACCTTTCGCACATCATTTTAACAGTCAACAAAACGTATTAATTGCAACACCCATTCGATTAACAGCAGACATTAATAGTACCTGGATACAGCCCGCACTTACCTCTCAAAATATGACAAAAATCATTCATGATATGGCTGATTTTTTTGCAGAAGACTTATCTTTAATTGATCACTGTGGCGAGCATTTTGTTGTTCACTTTAAACATGTTCAAGTGGTTAAAAATTTGCCTAATTATTTAACCGTATTAGGGAAAAAAATTGACTCTTATCAGCAATCAATTAGAGACAATTTAGAGTGGTTTAAGTTGCTCAATGAAATACAAATGTATCTTCATGGGCATGCGTTAAATAAGACTGACTCGGGTCAACAAATACTCAATAGCCTATGGTTTTGGGGTGGTGATAGTACGCAATCTTTAACCCATAAAAAACAGGTTCGAAGCGATGATGCTTTGTTACAACTGGCATTGAGCCAAGAAGATGCTCAATGTGAAGATAAATTGTTAATTAAAACGGATTTAATAAAATACTTAAAACTGAATAGTTCGTTAGAGTTAGAAGCCTTTTTTTACCAATTAGAACAAGAGTTTAAGGGCTTAAGCCTAAAACAAATAACCATTGATACCGCAGATGGCCATAGACTTATTTTTGACTTTTGGTCAAAGTTTAAATTTTGGCAACAACGCTTGAATCTCTTGGATTCTTTAACAATGGCGCAACAAGACAGCTCTTTATGACTATAAAAATATGCTTCTTAGACCGCGCAACCTTACGAAGTGATATAAAAATACGCTTACCAAATTTTGAACACCGCTGGGTTGAATACGCCAAAACCTCCGATCACCAAGTCATTGAACGCATCAATAATGCGCAGATAGTCATTACCAATAAAGTCGCTATAACAGATGCTATTTTAGCGGCGTGTCCACAGCTTAAAATGATAGCTGTTGCAGCTACTGGCCTAGATATTATTGATTTAATTGCCTGTGAAAGGCGACATATCAAAGTAAGCAACATTAAAAATTATGCGCTGACAACCGTGCCTGAGCATGTGTTAACCGTCATGTTAATGCTTAAACGTCAAATCCAACAGTATCAAAATGAAGTGATAGCAGGGCGTTGGCAGCAAGAAAAATCTTTTTGTTTTTTTGACAAACCCATTAATGATTTATCGCAGTCAGTATTAGGGATTATTGGTTTTGGAGCTTTAGGGCAAGCCACCGCAAAACTGGCTCATAATATTGGCATGAAAGTCATTTATTATAATCGTTCGCAACGATCATGTGATTTTGCAGCACAAGTCGATTTAGAGACCATCATGACACAGTCAGATATAATCTCATGTCATTGTGCATTAACGGAAGAGACGCATCATCTATTAAGTGTTGATGAGTTTATCGCCATGAAATCAACGGCCTTTGTTATTAATACGGCTCGTGGTGCCATTGTCGATGAAGCTGCGTTAGCGCATGCCATTAAAACACATCAAATAGCGGGAGCCGCATTAGATGTGCTAGTACAAGAACCTCCCGAACTAGGCTCGCCTATCATGAGCATCGCTAATAACAGTAATGTGATTTTAACACCACACATAGCATGGGCAAGCCAGCAGGCAATGCAAAACCTAGCCAATCAATTGATAGATCATATCGACCAATTCAAAGCCTAATATGGATATACAATTCCGTTTAAGAGAGCCTCATAGTATTGAAGATAAACAGCACCTGAGTTCATTATTAGAGCGGATTTATGGGGCAAGAGGCATCACCTCAGTTAAGCAGTTAGACTATAATTTGTCTCAACTGATCAATCCAAATGATATTATAAACCTAAGCGATGCCGCTTTATTTATGGCGGAAAAACTAACCCAGCACAAGCATATTTTAATCGTAGGAGATTATGATGCCGATGGGGCAACCGCTACAGCTCTAATGGTCAAGGGTTTAACGGCTCTGGGCGCTATAAAAATAGACTTTCTACTGCCTGATAGGGTTACTGAAGGTTATGGTCTATCCGAAGGTTTAGTTAAGCGTATTTTGCTGATTAACCCACATGTGGTGATTACTGTTGATACAGGAATTTCTAGCATTGAAGGAATAAAAACACTAAAACAAGCTGCAATAGATGTTGTGATAACGGATCATCATTTACCCGCTGAACAGTTACCAGAAGCTAATTTTATTGTTAATCCGAATGCTTATGATAAAAGTAAATCAGAGAATGGACGGTGTCTGGCTGGAGTCGGCGTTGCTTTTTATTTGCTGTTAGGCATTCGAACTGAGTTAAGAGCTCAGGGTTATTTTAAGGCACCGAAAATTGAGCCTAATTTAGCGTTATTACTTGATTTAGTTGCTTTAGGTACTGTGGCTGATTTGGTACCTTTAGATCACCTAAACAGAGTATTGGTAGCACAAGGCCTAAACCTAATTAAAAGAAACCAATGCTGTGATGGCATAAAATACTTATTTCAAGTCAGTCAAAAAAACCAAGCGCAAGCGAGCCATCAAGATTTAGGCTTTGCTATAGCGCCCAAAATAAATGCTGCAGGGCGCATTGATACGATGTCACTAGGCGTCCAATGTTTATTGGCAAATGGTTTTGAAGCAGAAAACTTAGCCCAGCAGTTAAATGATATTAATAGCCAGCGACGTGAGTTGCAGGCAGATATGCAAATTGATTCAGCTCAGTTATTAGATGAATTAATGACAGATGGGCAATACCCCCGAGGTATTGTGTTAAGTCATAAAGATTGGCATGAAGGGGTAGTGGGCATAGTTGCTTCACAGATTAAGGGTAAAACATATCGACCCGTGTTTGTATTTGCACATGCTGATAACGGTACGCTTAAAGGTTCAGGCCGATCAATCCCAGGCATTCACTTAAGAGATGTTTTAGATTTAATCGCTAAGAGAAATGAAGGTTTAGTGATTAAATTTGGTGGTCATGCAATGGCAGCGGGTTTAAGTATTCTTGCTAATCGAATTGATGATTTTAAACATGCATTTGATGCGGTATTACACGAGCTGTATGAAGATGATATTTTTTTACAAAGCCGATTAATAGATGGTGAGTTAAGTGCCAGCGAATTAAGCCTTAAGACAGCAGAAGAGCTTAACCAAGCAGGGCCATGGGGGCAGTTATTTGAAGAGCCAGAGTTTGTCGGAACGTTTAAAGTGACCCAACAAAAAACGCTAAAAGATAAGCATGTTAAATTTGTACTAAGCTTAAGCAGTCCAAACCAAAGCTACGACGCCATTGCATTTTTTTGTGATGAGGAGCTTTTAAATAAACAGTTTGAAACAATAAAAATTTGTTACCGAATGGCCATAAACGAATTTAGAAATCAGCGTTCTTTACAATTAATGATTAGTGAGTTTATTTCTACGGAGTAAAATTATTGTGTAATCGCGCCGTTTATTAGTCTCACGTCGCAAGTTTAAAGCTATGCACTTTCAGTGCAAGTGCTTTAGCAAAATTTTTTTAGTTCTGAGGATGAATTCATGTGCGGAAATAATTTGGAAGTGGGACTTTAGTCCCACATGACTGGTGAAGCTAAAGCCTCACTTCCTGTTTGAGTGATGTTTAGTTACGTTATAATCGACCTATGTACTTTCAGTGCATAGTGGTTGAGTTTTACGTTAAAATGCCATAATGGATATCATTCAATATTTTAACCCCCAACCAAATTTTTTAGATACCCCTTCGTGCTTACGCAACCCCTTTGATAATGACCCTCATGCTTTGGCTGTTCATGCTGCTGATTTGTTAAAGCAAAAACTTAAAACTGACTATGTCAATGAACACCCTTTTTTTGACGAAGAGAAAGGGAAAATGTTTGGTGTGATGATTGTGGCAAATGATAATGGCGATATCGCATATTTGAGTAGTTTTTCGGGTATGTTAGACAGTCGATGGATTGTCTCAGGTTTTGTTCCTCCTATTTTTGATACCGATAAGATGGCATTGCTGCTTAATAAAGGTGAGCGAAAATTAATAGCACTAACGGATGACATATTTCAATTAACAAATAACAGTCAAAGATTGCTATTAATGACTAATTTGGCATTTTTTAAAAAGACATCACACAATGAATTGTTAGCGCTAAAGCATGTTCATAAGGTTAATAAACAATTACGTGACCTAAAAAGAGTCAATTTAGTTGGAGACACTAATGCGGATAAAATGCTCCATGATCTGGCGAGGCAAAGTCAATTTGAAAAAAAACATTATAAAAAAATTAAACGTGACAGAACTAAAGAAATTAATGCATTAGAAAAAAAGTTAAATGACATGTTTGAGGTGACATTAGAGGCTCTTAAGCAGCAAAGAAAAATACTTTCAAGAAATTTGCAGCAAAGTGTGTTTAATCAATACCAATTAGTTAATAACGCAGGTGTTGTAACACCTCTGGTTGAGCTTTTCGATGAAAAAACTCCTCCTAGTGGAGCTGGCGATTGTGCAGCACCCAAGCTTATTCATTATGCGTTAAAACAGGGGTTAAAAATTTTAGCGCTCACTGAGTTTTGGTGGGGGGCTTCACCCAAAAAAGAAGTACGCCACCATCAGCACTTTTATGAGCCTTGCCGTAGTAAATGCCATAAAATTTTACCCTTTATGTTTCAAGGTTTAGAGTTGGAGGATAATTTAATAAAGAGGTCTCTATTTGAGCCAAAAATTGTCTATGAAGATGAATCTATCATTGTTTTAAATAAGCCTGCTGGGATGCTATCTATCCCAGGTAAGGAAGAAGGCCGTAGTGTTTTGACATGGCTTAAAAATAAATATCCGCAAGCGACAGGTGGTTTGTTAATTCATCGATTAGATCAAGCAACATCAGGGCTGTTATTGGCAGCAAAAAACAGTCATGTTTATAAATCTATACAGCAACAATTTATCAATCGAACAATAAAAAAGAGATATGTCGCTTTGTTATCGAAAAAGTTTGATGATGTAATAGCTACCATTAATCTACCTTTGAGGGTAGACCTAGATGATAGGCCAAGGCAATTAGTTTGTTTT
>CAYZQE010000015.1:0-26524 GCA_964480635.1 uncultured Gammaproteobacteria bacterium
GTCGCTATTTTCGTCGAAATGAGCCGTAATAGTCACTCTATTGCTGCGATTTTCGGTGAAAATATCGGCAGTTTTAGCAAGTCCAAAATTATTGGACTTGTTCATAGCGTCCTTAATTATGAATGCGATTATAGATTTCTTAAGTTTTAAGCTATTCATCACCCCTTCACTATTAGTCGTGATGTATTATCTTGGCGCTATTATAATGCCTATTATGAGTTGGTTTTTTGTTAAATGGTTACAGCAGAAGCATCCGTATTTTTATGTGGCGACAGAAGTCAGTAAGCAGCAATATGTCAATCATGTTGAAACCAAACATCGAATTTTATTATGGGCCATTGCGCTCATTTTTTTTGTCATGTTAGAAATAGTCTGGCGAATGATGTTTGAATTCTTTATTGCGTACTTTCAGATGCATGATGCATTGTTACGAATGCAAATTAAGTAGCTTTTTACAGTGAAATATTACAAAAATTAATTCATTAAATTTGCGATTTGGTGTAACACTAAATCGTATAAACTGGGGTTAAAAAATGCGATGGCTAATAAGGTAGCATTAATGCATACCGTGTAAAAAATGAGTTGTTTTGCTAAACGAATAAAAGGCAGCCTTCGTTTATATTTTTTAACTTCTTTAATGTTATTAAACACCGCATCAAAAGAAATATGCCTATCAGGCGCGTCTTTCTCAACCATGTTTTTAATTAAGTCCTGCTCGACACGGGTGAGCTTTAAAAAGAGCTTGTTGGGCACTATTTTTTTGTTTTCTAAGGCGAGTGGTTCACCCGTTAACATGTGAAAAAAAATACTGCCGGCACTGTAGATATCGCCAATAATGTCAGAGCCAAAATATTTAGGCGCTTGATACCATCCTTTAATGCCATCATCATCATCACTATAATGCTCATCAAAACCAAAGTCGGTGAGTTTAATTTTATCATCAGCATCAAATAACACATTACTGGGGCGTAAATTTTTGTGCACAATTTTGTTGTCGTGGGCGACTTGCATCGCGCTGCAAATTTGATGAGCTATTTTCAAAAACTGTGGGCTGGTGCTTGGCCTAATTAAACGTTCTTGTAAGTTACCGCCTGACAAATGCTCCATCACCACGATGAAAGCGTTTTTATTTTTTGATACACCGAGTATGCGAATGCTGTGCGGAATTTTAAGCTTCATTAATAAACGAGCTTCATCATAGCCAGCGCGAGATTCAGTGCGCTTTTTTATAATGATTAAGCGTTTCGTCTCTTGATCTTCTGATAGGTAAACCGCGCCAAAGCTGTCTTGTCTAATAACATCTAATAATAAAAACTTATCGATAGACTTGCCCATATCAACCGATGCGGCTTGTCGTTGGCTATCCGTTATATGAGAGCCTTGAAGGCCTTTTAAGAGTCTGACGCGAACCTCATCCATGCTTTGAGGGCGAAGTTCAGGGCGCATCTCTAAGCATTGTTCTACCAATAGCGCGATGGATTCGGGGACAAAATCCATGCTTTGAGCGATATTCCCTAAATGCTCTGTTGGCAATTTTTGAGTTAATAACTCGTACATAACCACGCCAAGTGAGTAAATATCACTTAAGTGGGTGACATCAAATGACGAGCTAAATTGCTCTGGTGACATATAGTCAGGGGTGCCTAAAACCTCAATGTCGGGATCATATTTTGCATTTATGATCCATGCGATGCCAAAATCTAAAATTTGCACATGGCCTTCAGTGTTAATAAGGATGTTGGCAGGTTTAATGTCGCGATGAATAACGCCGTTTTTGTGGGCAAAAGCAATGCCTTTAGCGCAATGCATTAAAATGTTTATTTTGTATTTTACAGTGAGCCTTTTCGCCTTCATGAGTTCAGCTAAATTCATACCCTTGATATATTCCATAACGAAATAAGGGCGCCCACGTTCTGAATGGCCTCTATCGATGATATGAACAATATTCGGGTGGCTTAATTTAGCAATCACCAAGGCTTCTTGGTCAAACAGCATTTTGCTGGTTTTATCCCAAAACGCATGAACTGACAGCAGTTTGATAATAACGGTTCGATCTAAAGAAGTTTGGAACCCCTTATACAAGGTGGACATGCCGCCTTGAGTGAACTTTTTAATATGGGTATAACCGTCTAGCTGCATAAATGTTTGATCATAAAAGTAATGATAAGTTTAGGAATTTCAATCATTGAAACCTATCGCTGTTGAGTTGCCAGTAATGAATAGAAGTTCTATCAAATTCTATAAGATAATAGGTGATAATAGAAAGTATTTTTAATGAATCGCTATAGACGGGCTAAAACAATCTCTGCAATTTCATTATCTGTTAGTTTAATGAGTCTCTGAACAAGTTAACAATTAATGGTAGCGGCCAAGACTGCCTGCCACTGACTAACAAAAATGGATCGCCATAAGGTTTTATTATACTCGTGAGTAAAGGAATTTTACCGAGCCAAATTCAATTTGGGGCGAATGAAATAATTTAAATTGCATAGAAAGAGCCTTGTTTAAATGGTTAAGAGCATTTTAATACTTAAGCCCATCATTAAAAGAGCGAAAACTTTTTTAAGTATGGGAACAGGTAATTTATGAGCCATTTTGACGCCAAAAGGTGCGATAAAAACACTGACAACCGAGATCAGTAAAACGGCAGGCCAATAAATATAGCCAATACTTAATTCGGGTAAGCCTTGTTGTTGATGTCCGCTAATAAAGTATCCAGCAACGGCGGTTAAGGCAATAAAAATTCCAATACCAGATGAAGTGGCGATTGCTTTTTTCATGGGTATATTACACCAAGTCAAAAATGGTACGGATAAAGAGCCTCCGCCAATGGCAATAAGTGCTGACAATGAGCCTATGATAGAGCCGACAATAGATAAGCCAGCGAGTGATGGTAGTTGCCGCGATGGTTTAGGCTTTTTGTTAAGTATCATTTGTATTGAGATAAGCGCCATAAAAAGGGCGAACACAATGGCTAATGGTTTGGTGGGAATGAGCGACACAAAATAAGCCATAACAAAAGCGCCCAACATAATGCCTGGTGTTATTTTAAACACGATGGGCCATAAAACAGCTTGACGTTTATGTTGTGACCAAGCGCTAGATAGGGCGGTAAAAATGATAGCAGCCATAGAAGATGCTAAGGCAATATGCACCACATGCTGATGGGGGAAGTTTTGAGCAATAAATAAACTGGTTAATACCGGTACCATAATAGCGCCACCACCAACACCTAATAGACCAGCGAAAAAACCCACAAATAGTCCTAAACCAAGGTAGGATAGTATTAACCACATTTCGGGCATTTTTAGCCTTATCATCATGAATCAAGAACGCCCTATCTTATACTCTTTTCGTCGCTGCCCCTATGCTATCCGCGCTCGTATAGCCATTATTTTATCACATCAGTTAGTTGACCTAGTTGAAATTGATCTTAAAAATAAAATAGAAGAGTTTGTGCTGTTATCGCCAAAAGCGACAGTTCCCGTTTTAAAGGTGAATGATAATGTGCTACTTGAAGAGAGCTTAGAAATTATGCAGTGGGCATTCAGTCTAAATAACCCAGAAGGCATTGATATCGCGACGTTTAGCCATGAGCTAATTAGTTTGAATGACGATGATTTTAAAAAGCATTTAGATCATTATAAATATGCCGATCGTTTTCCACAGTATTCGGTCTCACATTATCAACAGCTAGCAAGTAAATTCCCCGCTCAATTAAATAGTATTTTAAGTGGGCAAGCGTTTTTAACGTCAGAAAAAATGAGCGTGGTCGATATTGCGCTATTTCCTTTTATACGCCAGTTTTCTTTTGTCGATAAAAAATGGTTTGACGTGCAAAAATGGCCTTATTTACAACGTTGGTTAGAGACTTGGTTGCAACATGATGCGTTTAAACAAGCTTTTGCGTGGGGCGATAATAGCGCCTGACCGCTTTATTCCCTTTAGTAAAAAGAAGTCTTTGATTTATGCATTAAAGGCTAGGGCTTCCAAATGCTATTATGATGAGGCTTTTTAAAGGTTTTAATATACAAAGTCTCGACTTCTTTTCTAGCCCAGTCAGTTTTACGTAAAAATTTAAGGCTTGAGTTTAAGCTAGGGTCATTTTTAAAGCATTTAATATTAACGTGCTGAGATAATGACTCCCAGCCAAAATGTTGATCAAGTTCAGACACAATAGTTTTTAATGTTAAGCCGTGTAAAGGGTCTTTGTTTACTTTGGGATGATCCATTTTGTCTTTAACCGGTTAAATTTATTGATATGTTTTAGCATTATAAAATAGGCAAATCAATTCCTGTGTTTATAAGAAATTAAGGAATTGCTAATATAGTATTGTAGATATATACTGTGCGCCCTTTTTGCCTCTTTGGCTTTGCGCATGTCTGACTCTCAAGAAAATACCCCTAAAGAAACGCTTACGTTTGATATTTTTGGTTTATCAAAACCTATTATGAAAGCGCTTGATGCCATTGGTTATGAAACGCCATCTCCTATTCAGGAGCAATGTATTGCTCACCTAATGAATGGTCGAGACATTATTGGGCAAGCGCAAACAGGCACAGGTAAAACAGCTGCTTTTGCTTTACCAATCTTAAATATGATCAATATTGAGGATAATTTTCCTCAAGTGCTTATTCTAGCGCCTACTCGTGAGTTAGCTATTCAGGTCGCAGAAGCAGTGCAAACGTATGCGCGTTTCATTAAAGGGTTTCATGTGTTACCCATTTATGGCGGGCAAGCTTACGATATTCAGTTACGTCCCCTAAGACGTGGCGTGCATGTGGTCGTTGGAACACCTGGCCGCGTTATGGATCACATCAAAAAAGGCACATTAAAGTTAGATGGTTTAAGGGCATTAGTGCTTGATGAAGCCGATGAAATGCTGCGTATGGGCTTTATTGATGATGTAAAATGGGTGTTAACTAAAACGCCTGAAAGTCGTCAAATCGCTTTATTTTCAGCCACCATGCCTGAGATCATTAAAAAAATTGCTAAGCAGTTTTTAAAAGATCCAGCAATTGTAAAAATAAAATCTAAAACGACAACAGCAACGACTATTCGTCAGCGTTATTGGTTGGTGTCGGGTGCTAAAAAGCTGGACGCATTGACACGTATATTAGAAGTGGAGCCTTTTGAAGGCTTAATTATTTTCGTGCGTACAAAAACAGCAACGGTTGAATTAGCCGATCGTTTATCAGCACGTGGTTTTTCTGCCGATTGCATTAATGGTGATATTGCACAAAATACACGCGAACGTACCATAGAGAAGCTTAAAAATGGTCAGTTAGATATTCTTGTGGCAACTGATGTGGCGGCTCGTGGTTTAGACGTAGAGCGTATCAGCCATGTCATCAACTATGACATCCCCCATGATCCTGAGTCTTATGTACACCGTATTGGTCGAACTGGCCGTGCTGGTCGCAGTGGTGAAGCCATATTATTTGTCGCGCCACGTGAGCGTAGAATGCTTAGCAGCATCGAAAGAGTTTCTGGACGTCCTATTGAGCCGATGCAATTACCAACAGCTGATGTGATTAACGAAGGTAGAATCAATTCATTTAAGCAAAAAATTACAGACACCATGTCTAACCGTAAATTGGATATGTTTGTTGATTTGATTACCAAGTATCAAGAAGAAAATGATGCCGACTTATTACAAGTTGCAGCTGCTTTAGCGCAATTAGTACAGGGTAAAGAGCCGCTATTAGTATCAGAAAAGACTTTTAAAGAAGCTAAACGTAATGATCGTGAACGTTTTGAACGCGGCGATAAAGAAGACCGTGGGCGAAATGATAGAGATCGTGGACGCAAAGATAAAGACCGCGGAAAAAGCAGTCATGCTAGCCGAGGCAATAAAGAACTTGTTTTAGAACCTTCACCATTAAAACACCACCCAGATGTTGAAATGGTACGCTACAAATTATCAGTTGGTTATGATGACGATGTGAAACCCGGCAATATTATGGGTGCCATCGCAAATGAAGCTGAGATTGAAAGCGAATACATTGGTGTTATTGATATCTATGACGAGTTTTCAACCATTGATTTACCCGCAGGCATGCCAAAAGAAACTTTTGATGTGCTTAAAAATACACGGGTGTGTGGCCAAAAAATTAATATTGCGCCATTAACGGAAGCACCAAAACAAGGTGGGAAAAACAGCACTCCAAAGAAGGAAAGTTTTAAAAAAGATAGCCCAAGAAAAAGCAGTTCGGAAAAAGATGGGAAAAAGCCCTTAACTATCAGTAAAGATAAAGATGGTTCTTTTGCTAAAAAGCGTAAACCTAAAGCAAAGCTAGAAAAAACAACTGACTTTGAAAGCCCAGCGAAGCGTAAGCCTAAAAAGAAAGAGAGTTAATTGATTGGTCTCACTTCGCTAGTTAAAACTATGCACTCTTTTAGCTGCTACACAATTAAAAATTTTGACACAGAGACCACAGAGTTCACAGAGAGTATAAAGGCTGAATTAAGCGGCGATAGCCGCTTCAATGATAACTTATCCACCACTGTGGATAAGTATAAGGATATTTTCTCTGTGAACGCTGTGGTCTTTGTGTCGAAAAAAAGGGTATGAAATGACTGTATTTTTAATGCAGCTACTGGTTGATCTGGTATCAGGAAGTACTCGTTACCCGAAGTGACTTGCAGTCCATGGTTGTTGAGCTTTAAGCGTCCTTGATTAAATTCACCAGCTAGTTACTTTTGCTCTTAACGCCTTTTGTAGGCCATTTCTTTTCTTTGCTACACAATTAAAAATTTTGACACAGAGACCACAGAGTTCACAGAGAGTATAAAGGCTGAATTAAGCGGCGATAGCCGCTTCAATGATAACTTATCCACCACTGTGGATAAGTATAAGGATATTTTCTCTGTGAACGCTGTGGTCTTTGTGTCGAAAAAAAGGGTATGAAATGACTGTATTTTTAATGCAGCTACTGGTTGATCTGGTATCAGGAAGTACTCGTTACCCGAAGTGACTTGCAGTCCATGGTTGTTGAGTTTTAAGCGTCCTTGATTAAAATTACCAGCTAATTACTTTTGCTCTTAACGCTTTTTGTAGGCCGTTTCTTTTCTTTTTTGCCTTGCCCCGTATCTGGCTAGATTTACTGGGTTTAGTCGCAACACGTCTTTTTGATATTTTAGTCGCATCTTGGATAATTTGACAAAGCCGCATTAACGCATCTTCTTTATTTTTAAGTTGAGTGCGAAAGCGCTGGGCTTTTAAGATGATAATGCCATCTTGTGTAATACGTTTATCATTGCAGGATAAAAGCTTGTGCTTGAAGTGCTCAGGCAAGGAAGATGTTTTTATATTAAAACGACAATGTATAGCAGTAGCTACTTTATTAACATTTTGCCCGCCAGCACCTTGTGAGCGAATCGCGCTTAACTCAACGTCGGCTTCTTTGACACATAATTGATTAACGTTGAGCATAAGGCAATTTTCAAAATATTAATGATCGTGGCCGCAACCTTCTTCGGCATGAATATGACCGTGACTAATTTCACTTTCATCGGCTTCTCGTACACTAATAACTTCAATATCAAATGTTAAAGGCACGCCAGCTAAAGAGTCATTACCATCGATTTTTATCGTGTCGTCATTCACTTCAATAATGGTTATTGTCACGAGTTCTTTATTCGGGCCTTCGGCATGAAATTCCATCCCCGGCTTAATGTCTTCGTCACCTGGGAACATATCTTTTGACACGATCTCAACCTTAGTTTCATCGCGTTCACCATAGCCATCTTTAGGGGCAACATCCACGACAAAGGTATCTCCTTGCTGTTTGCCTTCGAGTGCCTTTTCTAGTCCAGGAATAATGTTGTCGTGGCCTTGTAGATAACAGAATGAACCATCACTAGATTCATCAATTAATTGCCCTTTATCATCGTTAAGGCGATAGTTGATAATAACGGCTGTATTTTTGCATATGTTCATTTGTTTTTTCTCTGTCGTGCCTTTAAGTCGCGAAAACGCTCCAAGTCTTTTTTAAAGTTAATAATAACATCAGCTCGTTTATGTTTAGATTGGGCAATATTATTATAAGTTGAAATAATGTTTTTATTTATCTGCTCTATTTTTTGCTGCAACCCACCCGGGATATCAAGTTGTTTAGAGCGATATTGCTTTTCGGCTTGGTCGTTGAAGCGTAATAGTTTTTTTTGCGATGAGTTTTTATTTTTATTAAGTAATGTTATTTTTGAGTCTAAGACTTGTAAGCGTTGGTCGCGGGCATAAAAAATATCATCTTCCGAGTTAAAGGTGAGTAATAAAATTCGATCTTGTTTGTTCTGTAAAGATTGTTTTTTATCAGCGATCTCTTTGTCTTTTTTAATTTTTTCAGCAGCGAGACGCTCTTTTTTTAATTGTTTAGCGCTTTTACCCTCCTCCTTTGTCATAATAATCCGACCTTCTGCATCCAGCTGAAAGTGTTTTTTATTAGAAGCATCAGGTGGCAATTGGTCGCCATAACGTATCTGGCCATTAGCATCTACCCATTTGTATAAGAGAGCTTCACTCACGGTAGACATAAAGATAAGAATACCGCTAATTAGCGTAACAGTATGTGCTTTAATGTAACAATGCGCTGATTGATGACCCATAAATTATTCTAATTATTAAACTTATGATTGAGCATAGCATATTATTTGTCATATCTTTATTGGCGAATACTTTATCGTCCTTAGCCGGTGGTGGTGCCGGATTACTGCAATTGCCTACACTATTGTTTTTGGGCTTCCCTTTAGTGTTGATTTAGCAACACTAAAGGTAGCGAGTGTCGCTTTAGGCATTGGCGCAGCAGTGTTAGGGTATTTAGGCGAGATTTATTGGCCTTGGTTACCTGAGCTTATTTTGGGTTCTTTTATTGGTTGTTATGTTGGCGCTCATCTGCCAATAATGAAAGGTAACGCTCGGGTTAAGAAGAGCTTTGAGGTAATGAGCATTTTAATTGGTTTAAAACTTAATTTTAGGCAAAAAAAGGATGCCGAAGCATCCTTTTATAAGTAATCAATTAAGCTTACTTGATCTTAGAGTCAACCGAGTCAGAATTGCCTTTGTTGTCCGTCCAAGCGATGGTAATTTTGCCGCCCTTTTCGCCATCAAATTTGAATGCCATATAAGGGTTTTTAGAAATGCCGCCGCTCCAATTTGCAGTTAATACAGTGTTGCCATTAGCCGTTGCTGTGACTTCTGTAATATGGTGAGGTGGAATTTTCTTGCCTGTTTTTTTGTTTTTACGCAGACCAGTTTCCATGGGGTGTGTCATTAGAGCTTTGACTGTAACGACGCCTTTGCGTGACTTTGCACGAATTTTTATTGATTTTGCCATTTTTAAATTTCCTGTCTTTTTAATTGACGTTTTCTAATTAAGTTAGGTGATCTATAAGAAACCACTGTTAATAGAGAATTATCCGCCGCAGCCGCCAATGGTGACTTTAACTTCTTTTTTATGCGCATGTAATGTACCGCCAGCTTTTACCACTGCCAGAATATCACCTGTCTTTCCCATTTTAATACGGGTAGACACATAAGCATGTGAACCATGCGTGTTGAAGCTCGCGACCATTGGTGAACCATTGCTGGTTGCAAAAATTGCAATTTGTTCAACGCCACTCAGTGTGGTCGAAATAGTCACGGGTACGACAGAGCCATTTTCGGCAATATCGGGGGCTTTAATTTTAATGTCAGCTGAGTCAGTATAATCGCCCATACCCATAGCAGCCATTAAACCACCTTTAACATCTTTTGCTTCAAATGCCGCTTTTGGCCATGCAGCCATAACAGACCCTGCGCTTAATAAGCCTGCACCAGCTGCTAAGCTTACTGCGCTGGCTGCTAGGCTTCTTTTTAATAAGGTTCTTCTATTCATGGGTTATATCTCCTTAAAATATAAGATTAAAAATAATATTGAATTCAACTATTCATTATAGCTGAAATAAACGTTTCAGAGGGTATTTTTTAAAAAACTTTTCAATTTCATAAAAAATAATTCTACCTATAAGAGTAAGTAAGTTAATATTTAGTTCATGAAATTTTTATATACTATTTTAACATGCAGCGTATTACTGCTAATGAGCGGTTTAATCGTCTCATGCGGTAATAAAGGGCCTTTATATATTCCTAGTGAATCAGAGCCTGTGACACAACAATCTTTTGGAGCTCAATAAGCGTGGATTTTTTTGACTATAAAAACAATCAATTATATGCAGAGGAGATCTCTTTATCTGCTATTGCAAAGTCCTATAGTACGCCGACGTATGTTTATTCAAGAGCAACCATAGAGCGTCATTGGCGGGCTTATGATGATGCTTTGGCGGGGCATAAGCATTTGGTGTGTTATGCGGTAAAAGCAAACTCAAATCTTGCCGTACTCAACGTTATGGCAAGATTAGGGAGTGGTTTTGATATTGTTTCAAAAGGTGAGCTACAGCGTGTTTTAGCAGCTGGTGGCGATGCGTCTAAGACTGTATTTTCAGGCGTAGGAAAATCGGTTGAAGACATTTCATTTGCTTTGGAACAAAACATTCGTTGCTTTAATGTTGAGTCAGAACAAGAGCTAGAGCGGATTAACACTATCGCAAGTGATAAAAAGGTGGTTGCGACTGTTTCGTTTAGAGTAAACCCTGATGTAGATGCTAAGACGCACCCATATATTTCGACGGGATTAAAAGATAATAAGTTCGGCATACCCATTGAAGATGCGCCGCGTATCTATCAAAAAGCTGATGCTATGGCAGCGATTAATGTCGTCGGCATTGATTGTCATATTGGATCCCAATTAACAGAATTGTCACCATTCGTTGATGCCCTTGCTCGTGTTCTTGTTTTAGTAGACCAGTTAAAGCAAGAGGGCATTAAGATTAAGCATTTAGACCTTGGTGGTGGCTTAGGTATTTGTTATGACGACGAAAAACCGCCTTTACCCTCTGAATGGGCTGGTGCGTTAAAAGACCAGTTAGCCTCTTTTGACGGTGAAATAATAATCGAACCGGGGCGCTCAATTGTGGGTAATGCAGGTATCTTATTAACCAAGGTCGAATATTTAAAACTGGCAGAGCATAAAAACTTTGCGGTGGTTGATGCGGCAATGAATGATTTGATGCGCCCAGCTTTATACAGCGCATGGCAAAAAATTGACGAAGTGGATAAAACATTAAGCAGAGATAAGCGCACCTATGATGTAGTAGGACCTATTTGTGAAACAGGTGATTTTTTAGGCAAAGAGCGAGAGCTCGTGATTGCACAAGGCGATTTGTTAGCCGTGCGATCTGCGGGTGCCTATGGCTTTACGATGAGTTCTAATTATAATTCTCGTCCGCGCACGGCTGAAGTTATGGTTGATGGCGACCAGCACCATTTAGTGCGAGAAAGAGAAAATTTTGATGACTTAATTAAAGGCGAGAGCTTACTGCCCTAATGAGTATAAAATTTACAAAGATGCATGGTTTAGGTAATGACTTTATGGTTATTGATGGCTTAAGTCAGTCTTTTGAGCCGAATAGCGAGACCATAAAAAAATGGTCTAATCGACATTTTGGCGTGGGCTTTGACCAGTTGTTGTTAGTGGAGTCATCGGAGCTTGAAGGGGTCGACTTTAAGTATCGTATTTTTAATGCAGATGGCGGTGAGGTTGAACAATGTGGCAACGGTGCGCGTTGTTTTGCACGATTTGTTCGTGAAAAGGGTTTAACGAATCATTCTAAAATTGCCGTTGAAACGGCTTCGGGCTTGATGACATTAGAAATGATGAATGACAGCGATGTGCGAGTTGATATGGGCGCGCCGCAATTTTCACCAGCTGCTATTCCGTTGAATGGCGTTGAGCAAGAACGTTATGAACTTGATTATCAGCATCAGCTAATCAAGTTTTCGGTGCTGTCTATGGGTAATCCTCATGCTGTGATGACGGTTGATGACATTCAATCTGCTCAAGTTAAAGAAATAGGTCTATTTTTACAAGCACATGAATTGTTTCCACAAAGTGTGAATGTTGGTTTTATGCAAATTTTAGATGAAAACAATATAAAATGTAGAGTCTTTGAACGTGGTGTAGGTGAGACAATGGCCTGTGGAACAGGTGCTTGTGCAGCCGTTGTTGCTGGGCAAAAACAAGGCTTATTAGGTCAAGATGTCGACGTGCATTTACCCGCAGGCATTTTAAAAATTCAATGGCAGGGTGAGCAATCCCCTGTTTTTATGACAGGTACAACTGCTTCGGTTTTTGAGGCTAAAATAGATTATTAAAATGAGTGCAGATAAAAAATCAACCAACGACAAGGGTATTGAATTATCCGATGAGCAAATCATCGCCTTTTTAAATGAAAGGCCTGATTTTATACGCGATAATTTAACCGAATTAGCAGAGATGGATATTCCTCATGATAGCGGTGTTGCGACATCTCTTATTGAGCGCCAAGTGAATGTTTTACGTGCTGAAAATAAGCATTTAAAAGATAATTTAAAGCAGCTTATTGAAATAGCACGTAACAATGAAGATTTAAGTCAGCGCATACATAAGCTCTTTATTGAAATTATGAATGCCGATGAGCTTGATGATTTAATGGCGACTATTCAAGAACAAATGCAGTCATTTTTTAATACCGAGCTGGTGTTATTTCGCTTCTTTTCGATCATGGAGTTACGCCCTCATATTTCAGATGACTTAGTATTTGAATTAAAAAATAGACAAGCATCACAACTAAAAAAATGGCTTAAGCTGCGAAAGCCCGCGTGCGGCGAACTTCAAGACGATGTGTTTTCTGCCTTATTTGCTAAAGAAAAAAACATTAAATCCATGGCGGTTATTCCGCTTTATGGGGTTAAAGAATACGGCACCTTGTTGTTAGGGAGTTCAGATAAGGAGCGTTTTTCTGAAACCAAAGGAACTGTTTTTTTAGCCCAGTTGGGCGAGCTAGTGAGCAGTCGCTTAGTATCCATCATTGAGCCTAAATAATCATGCGGCAGCAAATCGAGTGCTTTCTCGAAATGCTGACAAGTGAGCGATATTATTCAAGTCATACCGTTAAAGCCTATCAACGCGATTGCTTAGGGTTTTTAGGGTTTTTAGAAGCACAAGAAATCAACAGCTTTCAACAAGTAGAGCCGCATATGTGTTTAAGTTATTCGGCTAAGCGTCATAGGCAAGGTATTCAAGGGAGCTCTATTCAACGAGAAATGTCTGCCATTCGTAGTTTGTTTCAATATTTATTAAAACTAAAGCAAATCACACGAAATCCAGCGGCAGCCGTCAAAACCCCAAAGGCACATAAAAAACTACCCAAAACACTCGATGTTGATAATTTAGATCAGTTGTTGAGCGCGCCTAATAAGGCATTAACAATTTTTGAAATAAGAGATCTAGCCTTATTTGAGCTTATTTATTCATCAGGCTTACGTTTGTCTGAGTTAACGGGCTGTGATTTAGATGATGTTGATTTTGTTGAGAAAAATATAATTGTTACGGGTAAGGGGCGTAAAACAAGGCAATTACCGATTGGTCAGAAGGCCATTGATGCGTTACAACATTGGCTTAAAGAAAGGACTAAAATGCTAAAAAATAAGGAAGAAATGGCCTTGTTTGTCAGTCAACAAGGCACCCGTTTATCGCCAAGAAGCGTACAAAAAAGACTCGAAAAATTAGCCACACAAAGATTGGGTCGGCACGTTCACCCCCATATGTTGCGCCACTCTTTTGCCACCCATATGTTGGAATCAAGTGGCAACTTAAGGGCAGTGCAAGAGCTGTTAGGTCATGCCGATATCAGTACCACACAAATTTATACGCATTTAGATTTTCAACATTTAGCTAAAGTTTATGATCAAGCTCACCCGCGAGCACGTAAAAAGTCTTGAAATACTACGACTAAACCTTATATGACTGTATTCTTAGATTGTTAGAATGATTGGAGTTTAGCTTGGAGCAATATCGCGGTACCACCATATTATCTGTACGCAGAGGCAATAAAGTTGTTATTGGCGGCGATGGACAAGTCACTTTGGGTAATACAGTGATGAAAGGCAATGCAAAAAAAGTACGCCGCCTTTATAAAGGCCAAGTGATTGCAGGGTTTGCAGGCGGAACGGCCGATGCATTTACTCTATTTGAATTATTTGAAGCGAAACTCGAAAAACACAGTGGTCATATGGTGCGCTCAGCAGTTGAATTAGCCAAAGATTGGCGCAGTGACCGTGCTTTACGCAAATTAGAAGCATTGTTATGCGTGGCGAATGAAGAGGCATCTTTAATTATTTCAGGTAATGGCGATGTGATTGAGCCAGAAGGGGGCTTAATGGCCATTGGCTCTGGCGGTTCGTTTGCACAAGCAGCAGCCTTGGGTTTAATTAATAATACCGAATTATCAGCACGCGATATTGTTGAAAAGAGCTTAGCCATTGCAGCCGACATTTGTATTTATACCAACCATAATCGCACCATAGAAGAGCTTGAATACCCAGCTTCTTAAACACTAACGTTTAACCAAACACTTTACAGCGGAATGATTACCTAATGGACACATTAGCTTTAAGCCAGTCTCAAATGACACCTCGTGAAATCAGCCAAGAGCTTGATAAGCATATTATTGGTCAAGACCAAGCTAAGCGAGCAGTCGCTATTGCTTTGCGAAATCGTTGGCGTCGTATGCAAGTAGACCCTGCTTTACGCAATGAAATAACGCCTAAAAATATTTTAATGATTGGCCCAACAGGCGTGGGTAAAACAGAAATTGCACGACGTTTAGCTAAATTAGCGAATGCGCCTTTTATTAAGGTTGAGGCGACTAAGTTTACCGAAGTGGGCTATGTTGGCCGCGATGTTGAGTCGATAATACGCGACCTAGCAGATACAGCCATTAAAATGACGCGTGAAACTGAAATGGTCAAGGTGAAACGTAGGGCAGAAGATGCCGCAGAAGAGCGCGTATTAGATATTTTATTGCCTCGGCCTAAAGATTTTGTAGAAGAAGCAGATGATAGCCAAAGTAATACACGCCAAAAGTTTCGTAAAATGTTACGTGAAGGTAAATTAGACGATAAAGAAATTGAGTTAGACGTTAAATTACCCAATGTTGGTGTTGAAATTATGGCACCTCCTGGCATGGAAGAAATGACTAATCAGTTGCAAGGTATGTTTCAAAACTTGGGTTCTAGTAAGACTAAAAATAAAAAGCTTTCAGTTAAAGATGCGCTTAAATATTTAGAGGAAGAAGAAGCCTCTAAAATGATTAATGATGATGATTTAAAACAAACTGCTTTAGACAGTGTCGAGCAAAATGGCATCGTATTTATTGATGAGATAGATAAGGTGGCTAAGCGCAGCGGTAATACAGGCGGCGACGTATCTCGTGAAGGTGTGCAGCGTGATTTATTGCCCTTAGTCGAAGGTTGCACAGTGAGCACAAAACTAGGCATGATTAAAACAGACCATATTTTATTTATTGCTTCTGGCGCGTTTCATTTGTCTAAACCCAGTGACTTAGTGCCTGAGTTACAAGGCCGATTGCCTATTAGAGTTGAGTTACAAGCCTTAACCATTGACGATTTTGTACGCATTTTAAAAGAGCCAGATGCTTCTTTAACAGAGCAATATGTTGCCTTGATGAAAACAGAAGATGTCACTTTAGAATTTACCGACACTGGCGTGCAAAAAATTGCAGAAGTGGCTTATCAAGTGAATGAAAAGCAAGAAAATATTGGAGCAAGGCGTTTACATACTGTTTTAGAGCGACTGCTTGAAAGCATTAGTTTTGAAGCGTC
Source organism: uncultured Gammaproteobacteria bacterium (assembly GCA_964480635.1). GTDB lineage: Bacteria > Pseudomonadota > Gammaproteobacteria > CAYZQE01. Next base: position 15,762 of record CAYZQE010000015.1, read on the forward strand.
TGATACACCGGGTCTTAACATCAGTATTGATGAAGCCTATGTAGAAGAGCATTTAGGCGAGTTAGTTGAAGATGAAGACCTAGCTCAATACATTTTATAAGGCTAGTAACGACCCAGATTACCTTTGAAATAAGCCATATTTGCGTTATAAAATGATCATTTTTTGCCTTGATCTGACGTATTTCAATGGTAATCTGAGCAGTAACAAAATAATTGAATAATATCATTCATAATCCGATTTAGAAATTTTAGAGAGCACATTATGTCAAACCCCAAAGCTACCGAAGTAAACTTTCACAAAGTATCACGAATTTTAGAATTAAAATTTAATGATGGTTCTGTTTTTGACTTACCAACAGAATATTTACGTGTTTATTCCCCTTCTGCCGAAGTACAGGGGCATGGTATTGGTCAAGAAGTACTGCAATTGGGTAAGGAAGACGTCAACATCGGTCGTATTGAGCCTGTCGGACATTATGCGTTACAGTTAATATTTGATGATAACCATGATACAGGCATTTATAGCTGGGAATACCTTTACCAGTTAGGGGCTAACTATGAAAAGAAATGGGCGCAATATTTAGAGCGTTTAGAAGCGGCTGGTCATACTCGAAAGACTGACCGTTTAGCGAAGTAAACTTTTGGTGGGGTATTCGGTAGATTGATGGCAATTCACTATAAGTGGCAAGCATTTAAAAAACACTTATCTGCATGGTCATCATTATAAAAAAACATAACAAAAAATTAACATGGGCTCGCGTACTGCAAGTTGTTCTAGGCTTTAGAAGGCAATTGCTTATTTAATGAGTTATTTTTTAATAGCTGAGTTTGCTTGCTTAAGGAGCCTCTGAACAAGTCCAATAATTTTGAACTTGCTAAAACTGCCGATATTTTCACCGAAAATCGCAGCAATAGAGTGACTATTACGGCTCATTTCGACGAAAATAGCGACAGTTTTTTCTGCGCTCAAATTTTATTAACTTAATCAGAGGCTCCTTATGTGGGGCAGCTAATTAAATAAGGCTTCCATAGATTTGATTTTATCTTTTGAGTTTTTTATTAAGGCGATGCTATCTATTGGGCTTAAACCTAATTTCTTCATCGCAGGAATTGATGTGATCGGTGGCAAAGACTTTATGGTTTCAGTGCCTATAAAGCTATGATACTGCGCTAACATAACAATGTCGCACAAATCGGCTTCATTGTCAGGGTTGCGAAACCAGTCTTCACATTCTTCAGCCACGGTTATTGTTTCAGCGGTAAAATTCCATTTTTTCATTAACATGCCAGTAATGACGGGGCGTAACGTATTTATAACTAGATCCGAATCAACGTCATCATTATCGGTTAAGTCTGCATTTTCTAAATACTCCAAAATGACAATAGTGCCTAAGTCGTGAACTAAGCCCGCTAACATGGCTAGCTCGGGGTTAAAGAGCTTTGTTTCTTTGGCTAATAAATGACTGATGGCAGCGACTTTTCGACTATGAGTCCACAGCTCCTCCATTCTTTCTTTCATATGCACCGAGCTGCTTTTAAATAAATCATTCACCGCATAAGCCATCACTTGTTTATAAGTGGTGTCTAAACCTAAGCGAGAAATGGCTGATTTTAGGGTTTCAGTAGGTACTTCACCCTGATAAACAACACTGTTGGCAATTTTAATTAATTTTGCAGAAATGGCGGGGTCGATCATTAATAATTCAACAATTGAATTTATATCAGCAAAATCATCTTGGTAAACACGTTGAATTTTTAAAGCTATTTCAGGCAAGCTAGGAATAGATAGCTCATCGTTCATCATGTCTTTACAAATTTTTAACGTGAGTTCATTTATCGTTGGGTTCTCTTCGAGAAGCTCAATGTCTGGTGTATTGCCAGAGGCGTTAAAGTTAGAATATTTAGTTAATAAAGGCCTAGGGATTTTTAAATACGTAACCGTTTTAACGGCTTGTATGCTGTACATGCTGGGGCGTAGTTGCGCAATGGGGTTTAGTGTTTCTTCATCATTAAATGAATGAACTGATACATGCTTGTCTCTTGAGGTCATAGTAACCTCACCTTCAATGATAAATAAACTAATGTCTTCGGTAGAGCCTAACGCTAATATCTCTTCTTTTTTATGAGCCGTTCGTAGTTCGATTTCATTTGCTAATGCGAGCAATTGATTGCTATCAAATTCAGACAGTGGGCGAAGGCGCTGAAGTGTTTCTAGTGACGGAGACGAAGTTCCCATACTTGAATTAATCCTTAAATGTATCTTGAGTAACCAAGTTTAGTTGAAATTAAGAGGGCGTCAATAAATTCATAGCGACCTTGTTATGTTTCAATGATAAGGTAGTTTTATGACAATATTTCATCAAGCATCTTATATGACTAGCGCACACTCTTTAGACCAATGTATTGACGACATAGGGTATGAAATTGCATTTGCAGGGCGCTCTAATGCCGGAAAATCAACAGCAATTAATGCGTTGTGCCGACAAAAAAACTTATGCAAAACAAGTAAAACCCCAGGGCGCACCCAACTGATTAATTTTTTTAAATTAACTGAAGAGCGTAAATTAGTCGATTTGCCAGGTTATGGTTATGCCAAGGTGCCCAAAAAAATGCGCGCGCATTGGGATAAAACCTTATCCAAATTTCTTTTGGAGCGCCAAGCCCTAAAAGGAGTGGTTATTGTTGTGGACATTAGACGAGGTCTGTCTGAATTAGATCAAGCCCTAATTGATATGTTATATGGCACTCTCGACATACACATCATATTGGCCAAATCAGATAAATTGAATAATGGAGAGCGCAAAAACACTTTAATGAAAGTGCAGGCAGAGTTGGCAAATAGTGATGTCACCGTACAGACTTTTTCTGCTACCAGCTTAGATGGAATGCAAGCATTAGAAAATAGTTGCTATAAAATGCTTGATATTACTTTAGATATGTAATATAAACTACTGATAATAAAAAAGAAACCCTGCCATAGTACAGGGTTCAACAACGAAATCCGGTTGGGGTAACCGGATCTCACTCGTCCTTGGGGGATGAACGAGCATTTGTGCTGGGCTAGCACAATAAAATAGACAGATAAACAAAAACTTGGTTCCCTCCTTTTGCTTATAGTCTATTTATTTTTTTTTGCAGAACTTTTTTTATAATGCAAATGTTACTATTTGTTACATTTCGTTACTCACCTGAAAAGTTTGTCATCTAATTTTCATCTACTATTTCCTTGTCGAATCAATGAGCACATTTTAAAGGCTTAAACGGTTCTAAATTTAAATAGGAATATATGATGAAAAAAGTATCAAAAATTATTTTAATCAGTGTTATTACTTTAGGAATTGCTGGAGGCGCTTTAGCTTTTGGAGCACATCAAATGAGCAATATGTCAGCACACGATAAAGCGGAAAAGATAGGTCATCGAGTGACGTCTAAGTTGGAGCTTAATCAACAGCAGCAAGATAAATTTAGTGCCATGTCTGGGCGTATGGTTGAACTTATGCAGCAAACAAAATCACATTCATCAATGCCCAAACAATTAATGAGTGAGTTTTTAAATGATAAATCATTAGATCAAGCGGCTTTAATTGAAAAAATTAATGATAAAGCAGCAATGGTCAATCAATATGCACCAGAAATGGTCGCCTTATTAGCTGATTTTGTAAACTCTCTAGACACTGAGCAAAAGCAGGAGCTAAAAGAGATGATGGCTAAAAAACATGGTGGTCATGGACAACACGGCAAAAAAGGACAGCACGGCAAAAAAGGTATGCACGGTGCAGAACATGTGAAACATGGCATGATGTAAGTAGTTCTGCTGGCGCATACTTTGTGTCAGCAGGTTATACTGAACAAATGAAACAACTTTTATTAATAGATGACGATGAGTTACTGGCCAAACCATTAGCAACGTTTTTTAAACAACATCATTTTGACCTTAGTAGTCAAACCCATCCTATAGACGCTATTGAATATCTTAAAACACATAAAGTAGATCTTATTATTTTAGATGTCATGTTGCCTGAAATTGATGGCTTTGAAACGTGTCGTCGCATCCGCGCATTTTCTCAAACTCCGATTATCATGTTAACAGCAAGAGGCGATGTTATGGATAAGGTTGTTGGTTTAGAGCTAGGCGCAGATGACTATTTAGCAAAACCATTTGAGCCTCGCGAATTGGTTGCTCGTATTCAAAGCATTCTAAAAAGAACCATGCCATTAAAAGCGGCAGACCAAACTGATGAATTGATTTTTGGGGCCTTAACCATTAATAATAAAAGCCAGACCGTGATGATAGATAAAAAACAGATTGAGCTAACAGCAGCAGAATTTAGCTTGTTACAGTTATTGGCGGCACATCCGAATCAAGTTTTTTCACGCGATGATATTATGAGTGAGCTAAATGGAATTGATGCTGATATTTACAGTCGGGCTATTGATATATTAATGAGCCGATTAAGAGCGAAGTTAAAACCTTTGAATGCTATAAAAACAATCCGTTCTCGCGGTTATCAGTTTATTGCAGCATGTTAAAACAAATTCGCCAATCGTTAATTACGCGCTTAATGGTTTATTTTTTATTGGCAGGCTTTGTCCTTGTTTTGTTATTTAGCATGAATATTGCCTTTGGTTTAAAGGTGCATTTTAAAAATGAAATTTTACCAAATATCGCTCAATATTTAATTTATATTAAGGATGATATTGGTACGCCACCTGATTTAATCAAAGCGCAAAAACTAAGCCGTGATTTGGCTATTAAAATCCATATCATTGGCCCTGAAATGAATTGGCGATCGAATAAAAGTATGCAAAATATTCACCATTTAGATTTTGAGGACGCTCCCTTACCAGGCCAAAAATTTAAAATTGCTCATAGTCATGAACATAATTTTGTTTTATTAGAAGCAGGCCAATTCAAGTATTATTTTTCCATGGGGCGTTTAGCGGGCTCTACATCACATGTCCGTAATATTGTTTTAATTGTGGTGCTCATAATGTTTATGTCGCTACTATTTTTTCTTATCAAACGAAGTATACGACCATTAGAAAAAATCTCTTTAGGAATAAAAGAAATAGCCAAAGGTAATTTAGATTCAGCGATAAAAATTCAAAATAGCTTTGAATTTGAACAGCTTGCCAACGGCATTAATAGTATGGCGGGAGAAATAAAAACCATGCTTGAGTCTAAGCAGCAATTGTTGCTAGCAATTAGCCATGAGTTACGTTCGCCAATTACCAGAGCTCAAGTCAATTTAGCGCTTTTACCTGAAGATGATATTCAACAGGCGTTAAAACATGATTTGAAAGAAATGGAATTGCTCATTAGTCAGATCTTAGAGTCTCAACGTTTAAACCAAACACATGCAGCGCTAAATAAAATAGATTTAAGCTTTGATGAATTGATTAAAGAATTAATTCATCTTTATTTTCAATCCAGCCACATTAAACTTGAATTAATGGCTATCGATATTCATGCCGATAAAACGCGCGTGATGCTGCTCATTAAAAACTTAATAGATAACGCTTTAAAGTATTCTAAAGATCGAGAGGCTCCTCAAATTCGGCTTTACCAAGAAGGTAGGCAGGTGATTTGTGAGATAGAGGACTATGGCATAGGGATGAAACCTGAAGAGTTAGATAAAATCACCCAAGCGTTTTATCGTGTAGACCAAGCAAGACAACGGGTGACTGGTGGCTTTGGTTTAGGGCTTTATCTAAGCCACCTTATCGTGAAAGCACATAATGGCTCGATGAGCTTTAAATCGATAGAAGGTAAGGGCACTACAGTTATGGTGAAATTCCCTATTGATCAGGCATAAGCAAAGGCTGTAGAGCCGTTTGGTATAGACTTAAAGGTATTGGGATAATTTGCTGCTGAATTAAATATTGTTTAATTATTGTAACTGGGCTACATTGTGGCTCAATTGAGGAGATTAAAATGGCAGCTAACGCAGTAGTAAGAGCAAGAATTAATGAGAAGATAAAAGATGAAGCCAGCATTGTATTGGCCGAAATGGGCTTAACAGTTTCCGATGCCTTTAGAATGTTGTTAACGAAGATTGCAAAAGAAAAAAGGTATTCAGTAGAGCCTTTAATGCCTAACGCTATAACTCAAAAAGCCATTAGTGAATTAGAGCGCGACGAAGGAGAATCTTTTAATTCAGTTAATGATTTAATGACCTCTTTAGATGCAGATTAAAACATCTACCCAGTTTAAGCGAGACCTAAAGAAAGTTAAAAAAGGACGTTATGCCGACGATGTAAAAGGCGGGAATTCCGCCTTGTCGAAAGCTTTAACCATGTTAGTCAATGGTGAAGAACTACCTAGGCAATACAACGATCATCCATTAGCAAACAACTGGAAAACATACAGGGATTGCCACATAAAACCCGATTTAATATTGATTTACAAAGTCACTGACGAACTCTTAAGCCTTGCAAGAATAGGCGCTCATAGCGAATTAAGTCTATGATTAAATTAAGTTACCTAAGTCGCGTAACTCACTTACTCAATTCATCATCGCTCAACTTGTTAAGCATTTGAACGCCAAGCTTCACAACGTCACTTCTGTTGATGGAGAATTCAAGTTACGTCACATAGCCACCATTATGCGAAATTATTATTTTATTTTGGCGTCAACAAGGAATGCATCGCCGTTTGAAGCGATTTAAACGTATTGGGATAATCTGCTTCTTGTTTTGCTAATAATTGCTTCATCGCTTCACGCTGTGTTGGCATGCCAAAACAGGCTGGGCAGTTATCTTTAATGACGGGTAGTTTTGCATTAGTTGCAAATTCTGCCAATAATTTTTCACGCACATAAACAAAAGGTCGAATCACCCTTAAATCGCCCTCATCAATCACGTAATTGGCTTTCATGGTTTTTAATTGCCCACCATGAAATGCAGACATTAAAAAACTTTCGGCTAAATCATCTAAGTGCTGTCCTAAAGCAATCACATTGTAGCCATGCTCTCTGGCTGTTTTATACATTAAGCCACGGCGCATTCGTGAGCAAAAAGCACAAAAAGAATCGTTTTGCATGTGTTTTTGAGCCAGCTCTACAATGGGCTCTGCCACATAGTGATAATTAACGCCAAGGCTTGGAATGTAATCTTTAAGAGCAGAAGGGTCAAAATCATCACTTAGAGGGTCAACGGTCATCGCGCCCACTTCAAAATCAATCGGCGCATGCTTTTTAAAATGTAACAAGCTATGAAGTAAGCTGAGCGAATCTTTCCCCCCAGAAACAGCAACGAGAATGCGGTCGTCTTGATGAATCATAGAGAATTCAGCAATGGCTTTGCCTGCGGGGCGTAAAATTTGTTTAGGTGGTGTGGTGTGCATAGCGATATGCTATAACAAATAAGCGACTATCTTTAGGAAAACTTAATTATTTCTTATCGAATGACTTAAAATAAATATAAGGACTCATGTTGTTGATGTTTTAGAGCTGTGGATTTTCGAATAGGCAAAAAAAAGCCCCGTTCATTCCATGAACGGGGCGATATGTATTATCCTTAACGTGTGATTGATTTAATGCTTATCCATATTTTGTAGGCTTCCTTAATTTAGCAACCGTGCTAACCTGTCTTCCTTAGATCCTTTAAATATTCTTTCCTTAGAACTTAACTTAAGTTTATATGAGGGAATGAAAATTAACAGATTGCGAGAACTATGCGTAAAGTAAGACTAGATTATGGAGATTTGTAGGAAAAAACCTACTCACTAAAAAAAGATGAACTTATTTCCTGCGATAAAGCCGTTTCAAACTCACCATTTAAAGGTCGATGAAACGCATACACTCTACCTTGAAGAGTGTGGCACAAAAGGGAAAACCCCTGTATTGTTTCTGCATGGCGGCCCTGGCGCTGGCTGTAACCCCTTACATCGCAGTTATTTTGACCCTGAGCGATACCATATAATTTTATTTGATCAACGAGGTTGTGGTAAATCAACGCCGCATGCTGAATTAAAGAATAATTCAACGTGGCATTTGGTTGATGATATTGAGGCTATTCGTAAAAAGCTAAATATTCAGCAATGGGTTGTTTTTGGTGGCTCATGGGGTTCTACCCTAGCTTTAGCCTATGCTCAAAAACATCCACAGACCGTTCTAAGGTTGATTTTACGCGGCATTTTTTTATGTCGCCAACAAGATATTGACTGGTTTTATCAACATGGAGCTTCACGGTTGTTTCCAGAGGCTTGGGCGCATTATTTAAAGCCTATTCCTAATGATGAGCGGCACCAAATGATTGAGGCTTATTATAAGCGTTTAACCAGTGAAGATGAACTTGTGCGTATGGCGGCAGCCAAAGCATGGTCTGTATGGGAGGGAAGTACAGCAACTTTTGTTACAAATAAAGCGCTGCAAGAGTGTTTTGCTGATCCTTACTTTGCATTAAGTTTCGCGCGTATTGAATGCCATTACTTTATTAATTTATGTTTTTTTAGAGACAACCAATTGCTAGAGGACACCCATAAAATGGCTGATATTAAAGGCTATATTGTGCATGGGCGTTATGATGCGATTTGCCCCGTTGATCAGGCCACATCATTAAACCAAGCTTGGCCTAATGGTGAATTATCAATTATTGAAGATGCAGGGCATGCTTTAACGGAGCCAGGCATTACCCAACGTTTATTGCAAATTACGCAGCAAGTCGCAGATGAGTTAAGTTGATAGCGCTATTGCAAAGAGTGCGTTCGGCACATGTCGATGTTGCAAGCAAAACCATTGCATCTATAGAGCAAGGTTTATTGTTGTTTGCCGGTTTTGAGCAAGAAGATGACGAACAAAGCACGGCTAAGATGCTGACGCGTATTTTAAACTATCGAATTTTTGCTGACAATAATGATAAAATGAATGTGTCGGTGTTAGATATTAAAGGCGGTTTGCTCATTGTGCCGCAATTTACTTTGGTTGCAGACACCAAAAAAGGAAGGCGGCCAAGCTTTGCAAAAGCAGCACCACCCGAATTGGGGCAACGATTATTTCATTACGTTGTCTCACAAGCGAAGAATACCGATTTATTGGTACAACAAGGTCAATTTGGTGCAAATATGCAAGTGCATTTGCAAAACGATGGCCCCGCTACATTTATATTAAAATAATAATACAGAGGAAAATGATATGAAGAAAATTACATTAATAGGATTAATATTATGCTTTATGACGCCGTTAATGGCATCAGACTTGGCGCGTGAGCAGCGCATGGCAGATGAAATAGTTGATTCTATTTTAGATGGTGATCCTGAAATGCTAGAAGCCAATGGCAATGAGTTTTTAACTATTTATACAGAAGCGGATGAGCCAAAAGGAGCGGTTATAGTAATGCATGGTCGTGGTTTTCATCCTGATTGGGCAGATACGATTCAGCCATTAAGAGTCGGTTTAGTTGAATCGGGCTGGAGCACCTTATCGTTACAAATGCCAGTATTAGAAAAAGCAGCTAGATATTATGATTATGAACCGGTCTTTCCAGAAGCTATTCCACGTATTGATGCAGCTGTTGCGTTCTTAAAAGAAGCAGGCTTTAAAAAAATTGTTTTTGTAGCACACAGTTGCGGCGCTCATATGGCGATGGAATATGTGCGTCAAAAAGGCGATGTTGCCTTTGATGCGTATGTGGGCATTGGTATGGGGGCGACTGATTATAAACAACCAATGCGTCAATCCTTTCCATTAGATAAAATTTCAAAGCCTGTATTAGATATCTATGGCGAAGAAGATTTCCCTGCGGTACATCGTTTAGCACCTGTTCGTTTGCAACAAATGAAAGATGCAGGTCATGCAAAGTCACAGCAAATAAAAGTTCCGAATGCAAATCACTACTTTACCGACCAAGGTGAGGCATTAACTGAAGCTGTCGCAAATTGGTTAGACACTTTGTAAAACAACATTTAGTTCGCAAATTATGCGAACTAAATGCACTTATTGCTTAAAAATAGCATCAAATTTTCTGCCTAAGCACTAAAACTACTGCTTTATTGTTCAATACTGGTTAAAATTACGACCATTATTTTGGCATTACTTAAAACTATCATGACGCAAAGAACTGCAAGCATCACCCGAGACACACTCGAAACTCAAATTAAAATAAGCATCAATTTAGATGGCACAGGTAAATGTTCGTTTAAAACGGGTGTGCCATTTTTAGAGCACATGCTCGAACAAATCTCGCGTCACGGCTTAATTGATATTGATATTGATGCGAATGGTGACACCCATATTGACGACCATCACACGGTTGAAGATATTGGTATCGCTTTAGGCCAAGCATTTAAAGAGGCTCTGGGCGATAAAAAAGGCATTCGCCGTTATGGTCACGCCTATGTGCCTTTAGATGAAGCTTTATCGCGCGTGGTGATAGATTTTTCGGGACGTCCAGGCATTGAATATCGAGTGGAATACCCTCGTGGCATGATTGGCTCATTTGATGTTGATCTTATTCACGAATTCTTTCAAGGCTTTGTTAATCACGCTTTAGCGTCCATTCATTTTGATAATTTACACGGTAAAAATGCACACCATATTGCTGAAACGCTGTTTAAAGCGTTTGGTCGCGCGGTGCGCATGGCAGTAGAGCCAGACGAACGCATGTCTGGCGTTATTCCTTCAACTAAAGGCACGCTTTAGCCTGTTCTTGTTTTAATACTGAGTAAACACCACTATGCAAACTATCGCAGTCATTGATTATGGCATGGGCAACCTGCACTCTGTTACTAAAGCACTAGAGCATGTTGCGCCCCAACAAAAAAT
>CAYZQE010000015.1:26624-35546 GCA_964480635.1 uncultured Gammaproteobacteria bacterium
CCATTAAATGATGCTAATGGCAATCGTTTAAAAGTGCCACACATGGGCTGGAACCATGTGCAGCAAGCAAAAGCACACCCTTTATGGGCTAGCATTCCCGACAACAGCCGATTTTATTTTGTCCACAGCTATTTTTTAGAGGTGATGAATTCAGATTTACATGCAGGCACATGTACTTATGGCCACGACTTTAGTGCCGTTATTGCAAAAGACAATGTGTTTGCCATGCAATGCCACCCCGAAAAAAGTGCCGAACATGGCTTACAACTACTCACAAACTTTACCCAATGGGATGGACAAGCATGAGTTCACAATTACAACTTTTACCCGCCATTGATTTAAAAGGCGGGCAATGTGTGCGCTTACGCCAAGGCCGCATGGAAGATAGCACCGTATTTGGTGACGACCCTGTTGCTATGGCATCGCAATGGGTCGAGCAAGGCTGCAACCGCTTGCACCTTGTTGACTTAGATGGTGCTTTTGAAGGCAAGCCAATGAATGCCAGTGCGGTTAATGCCATATCTAAAAAATTCCCCGACTTACCCATTCAAATTGGTGGCGGTATTCGCACCATTGCAACGGTAGAAGAATATTTAGCAGCCGGTGTGAGCTACGTCATTATTGGCACCCAAGCGGTTAGAAAACCTGAGTTTGTTACTGAATTATGCCAAAAATTTCCGGGTCATGTGATTGTGGGCATTGATGCAAAAAATGGCATGGTCGCCGTCGAAGGTTGGGCCGAAGCATCCACCACTGCCGCAGATGAGTTGGCTAAAAAGTTTGAAGATCAAGGTGTTTCATCCATTGTTTATACCGATATTTCACGTGATGGCATGATGCAAGGCGTTAACGTAGAGGCCACGGCCAATTTGGCCAAAGCTATTTCTATTCCCGTTATCGCCTCTGGTGGTGTTACTGACATTAACGACATCATTCGCATTAACGAAGTCAAAGACAGTGGCATTGAAGGTGTGATTATGGGCAGAGCCTTATACGAAGGCACCATAACAATGGCCGAAGCCATTGCATACTTAGAAAATAATTAATCATGCCCTTAGCTAAAAGAATTATTCCCTGCTTAGACGTCGATAATGGCCGCGTGGTGAAAGGCATAAAATTTGTCGAAATTCGTGATGCGGGTGACCCAGTGGAAGCCGCAAGACGTTATAATCAAGAAGGTGCTGACGAAATTACCTTTTTAGACATTAAAGCCAGTGTTGATAATAGAGACACGATGGTACACATGGTAGAAGCGGTTGCCAGCGAAGTGTTTATCCCTCTAACCGTTGGTGGCGGCATTCGTGAAGTAGCCGATGTGCGCCGCATGTTAAACGCAGGTGCCGATAAAGTCGGTATTAACACCGCCGCTATTTTTAACCCCGATTTTGTTAAGCAAGCAGCCGATAAGTTTGGCTCACAATGCATCGTTGTGGCCATAGATGCAAAACGAGTGAGTGGCGATGGCGAGCCAAAGCGTTGGGAGATTTTTACCCACGGTGGGCGTAAAGGCACGGGTATAGATGCCATTGAATGGGCGGCTAAAATGGATGCTTTTGGCGCAGGCGAAATTTTGCTCACCAGCATGGATAGAGATGGTACAAAAGTGGGTTTTGATAATGAATTAACGGCTTTAGTATCAGATGCTGTACGCATACCAGTTATTGCCTCGGGCGGTGTCGGCAAGTTAGAGCATATGGCCGAAGGCGTGCTTAAAGGTAAAGCGGATGCCGTATTAGCCGCCAGTATTTTTCACTTTGGTGAATACCGCATTGAAGAAGTCAAAAAACACATGCAATCTCAGGGTATTGAGGTGCGTTTATAATGGCTTGGGCTGACGAGATTAAATACGATGCCGATGGCTTAGTACCTGCAATAGCTCAAGACCATAAAACAGGCGAAATTTTAATGATGGCCTGGATGAATAAACAAGCGTTACAACTGACGCAAGAAAAACAGCAAGCGGTTTATTTTTCGCGTTCGCGCCAAAAACTATGGTTTAAAGGCGAAGAATCAGGGCATACTCAAATTTTAAAAGACATACGCATTGATTGCGACGCCGATGTGGTTTTATTAAGTGTCGAGCAAAAAGGTGGCATTGCTTGTCACACAGGGCGTAAACGTTGTTTTTATCGCGTGCTTGATAACAGCAACCAGTGGCTTGAAGATGAGCCCATTCTTAAAGACCCAAAAGAGATTTATGCATGAGTGACAATGATATCTTGGCGCAATTAGATGCGGTACTAGAAGAACGTAAAAATGCTTCGGCTGATTCGTCTTATGTCGCTTCACTATACGCAAAAGGTTTAGATACTATTTTAAAAAAAATAGGTGAAGAAGCGGCAGAAACCATCATTGCAGGTAAAGATGAAGATGAAAAACAGATAATATATGAAACTGCTGATTTATGGTTTCACACAATGGTGTTATTATCACACCAAGGGATTAAGTCCCAACAGGTTTTAGATGAGCTAGGCAGACGTTTTGGCTTATCAGGTATTGAAGAAAAAGCGTCAAGAGATAAATAACGTATTTTAGCAGTGACAAAAATACGTCAATAGGCGTCATATTAGGCGCATTAATTTAACAAATATAAAGAGGTTATTATGGGTTTCGGTGGAATTAGCATTTGGTCATTACTATTAATTTTAGGCATTGTTATTTTATTGTTTGGTACTAAAAAGCTGCGTAATGTTGGCGGTGATTTAGGCGGTGCTATTAAAAGCTTTAAAAAATCAATGAAAGACGAGTCAGCAAAGGATTCAGATTCAGCATCCATTGATAAAAAAGATGACAATATTATTGAAGGCAGTGTTGTAAAAGATAAAGAGAAAGTCTCTTAAATTGTTTTCTTTAACTAATTTAAAGAGCTAAGTCATGTTTGATATGGGTTTTGCCGAAATGATGATCATCGGCATTGTTGCTTTGATCGTCGTTGGGCCTGAGCGCCTGCCATCTGTTGCTCGCTCGGCAGGTAAATGGATTGCAAAAATTAAAGGCTTTGTCAATAACGTTAAAAACGATGTCGAACGTGAATTTAAAACGGATGAGCTAAAGAAAATTTTAGATCAACAAAAAGATGAACTTCAGTCACTAAAAGAAGCCATGAGTAACGCTAATAACTCCATGGCAGAATCTACCGCATCATTAGACAAAGAACTTAATGAGCTAGATAATGACGTCAAAAAATAATGTGACTATAGCAACTCAGCCATCGGTTGAGCTGCTATAGCCTTTGAAGCACACGTTGATGCGCTTCAAAATCATAACCTAATACCAATTTATGTCTGATAATACTGCTCAAACTGAAGATAAAGAAAAAACTAGCGAAAGTTTTATGAGCCACTTAATAGAAATGCGCGATCGGCTCATGCGTATGTTATTGGCTGTTTTACTGATCTTTTTAAGTTTGTTTTACTGGGCGAATGAGATTTATATCTATTTGTCTAAACCATTAACGCAGCATTTACCTGAAGGTTCATCAATGATTGCTATTGATGTTGCTTCTCCTTTTTTAACACCCTTTAAATTAGTGTTAATGTTGTCTATATTCTTGGCGATGCCAGTGGTTTTATATCAATTATGGTCATTTGTTGCGCCTGGGCTCTATAAACACGAAAAACGCTTAGCCATTCCCCTACTAATTTCGAGTGTGTTGCTATTTTATTTAGGCATAGCTTTTGCCTATTATATTGTCTTCCCACTTATTTTTGGTTTTTTTACCTCGATCGGTCCAGAAGGTGTTGCCATAACCACCGATATCGGGCGATACCTAGACTTCGTATTAGCTATATTTTTTGGCTTTGGTTTAGCCTTTGAAGTGCCAATAGCAACGATTATTATTGTTGCACTTGGCTTATCGACACCAGAAAAGCTAGCGGCTAAACGCCCTTACGTTATTGTCGGCGCTTTTGTTGTCGGCATGCTGTTAACACCGCCAGATATTATCTCTCAGTTGCTATTAGCGATTCCTATGTGGTTATTGTTTGAGTGCGGATTATTAGCAGCGAAATACCTATTGCCCGAAAAACTCATTACCAAACCCTTAGATGATGACCCAAGCGACCCAAGCGACCCAAAAAGCCCAAATGACCCCGATGATTCAAAGGTGAGTAGTCATGAGGATAATTCTATAGGTGGTTCGGCTTATGGCAATGATTACGAAGTTGTCGATGACCCCGCAGATACTCAGCATAATGAGACTGAAAACTATCCAGCTGATGAGGAAAAATTTGAAGCGTTAAGTGAAGAAGAAATGGATGCCGAGCTGGATAGAATTGAAGCGGAAGAGGACGAAATTGAGGGTAAAGAGCTTGATAAACCAACGTCTGAGTTAGATGAAGAGACGGATGAAAATAAATCAGAACCCGACTCTCAAGATAAGGATATTTTAATTGACGATAAAAAGGATAACAAAGGCAAATAATGAATCGACCCATTGTTAAAATAGCGCTACTTATCTGTATTCTAATATTAGGTGGTTATACCTTTATGGTGAATCGAGACGTGCAAGACTATCAAGATGTGCATTCTATTTGCTCTAAAGCAGTGGCAGGGTTCCCAGCTGATAAGTTAGGGCCGTTAGCACGTTCTGGTGATTTATTGGTGACTGAGCAGCCAAATGGTATGAGTATGTCTAATGAACAGTGCTCATGCGTGATAGAAACAAAAAAAGGGAAAGTCGCTATCAACCATGGCACCTCGTGTCAGCGTTAAGACCTTTAAAGGTCTTTTACTAACTCTAATATTTGTGCAGCATGGCCATCAGCTACTACGCCATATTCAGCATGTTGCAATATCCCCGATTTATCAATGATAAACGTTGAGCGTACAATGCCCATTTTCTTAACGTCATTGTTTTCTTTTTCTTGCCATACGCCATACGCGTCACATAGCTCGCCATTAGTATCGGCAAGCAAAGAAATTTTGTAGTCAAATTTATCAATGAAAGCTTGATGAGATTCAGATGAGTCTTTGCTTACGCCTAAAATAACGGTGTCCGCTTTAGTAAAGTCGTCAACTAAAGCCGTAAATTGGTTGCCTTCAATTGTGCAGCCTGGGGTGTCATCTTTAGGATAAAAATATAAAACAATGTTCTTTTTATCCGCATAATCATTGAGATTGATGGTTGTTTCTTTTTCATTTAGAACTGAAAAATTAGGGGCGCTTTGATTTTTTTGTAGCATAATAAGTCTCTCATATTTATTGTTCGCGTATCCTAACCGAATAAGTCATTTATTAACCTTATTTTTTAAGCCTTTGAAAACAATTTCAGTAACGCAGTCAAAACAATTTTCAAAACGAATTTTAGTATGGTTCGAGCAATATGGGCGGCATAATTTGCCTTGGCAAATAGAGCCAAATGCTTATCGAGTGTGGCTGTCCGAAATTATGTTGCAGCAAACTCAGGTTGTCACTGTGATAGCTTACTATCAGCGCTTTCTCGTTAAGTTCCCTACGTTACAAAGCCTTGCTGCGGCATCTCTTGATGATGTATTGGCTTTATGGGCAGGTTTAGGTTATTACGCAAGAGCGCGTAATTTACATAAAACGGCACAATTAGTGTGCAATGATTGGCAAGGCGACTTTCCAAACAGTGTTGAAGGCATGCAATCCCTACCAGGTATCGGGCGGTCAACAGCCGCTGCTATTTTAACGTTTGCTAAGCAGCAGTCACACCCCATTTTAGATGGCAATGTGAAACGAGTGATAGCGCGACATTATGAGGTTAAAGGGTGGTCAGGTAATTCGACAACTTTAAAAGAGCTTTGGCATCTATCAGAAAATTTAACGCCGGATAAGCAAACAGCAAACTTTAATCAAGCGATGATGGATATGGGTGCAACGGTTTGTACCCGTTCTAAGCCTAAGTGTTTGGAATGTTGCATTAATAGCACATGCTTAGCGTATAAGAATGAAAGTTGGTCGCAATACCCAAGCTCTAAACCTAAAAAGAAAAACCCATTAAAGCAGGCATACTTGGTGATGCTCAAGCATCAAGATTCGGTATATTTAGAAAAGAGGCCAGCCAGCGGTATTTGGGGCGGTTTATGGAGTTTACCTGAGTTTGATAATCAACAAGCCGCAGAACAATGGTTAAGGGTGCAAGCCAAAGAGGTGGATAAGGCGCAATTAAGTGTTTATGAAAATGAATTGCTGCACAAATTTTCACATTACGATTTTAAAATTCACTTACTAGTCTATCAAACAGATAAGTTATTGGGTCAGATAAACGAACGACAAACGTTAATGTTAAATGCTCAACAGTTAGCAGAGGTAGGCTTGCCAACCCCCATTAATACGTTGTTAACGCGTTATTTTTAGCGATAAGGTTTTAGGTACATCTTCTCGAAAAATATCTTAGCCCAATGTAATGGCACCATTTTCATCATAAAAGATTTAATCCAAGAGTCTTGCGCTCTAAAAACTAGGCTGCCACTGTTTAATGTATCAATAATGCAAATTAGCTCTGTTTTAAAAGTTGCTGTGGGTGTTTTGTTATCAAGTACGGCTATACAATTTTTAGCCGCTGCTTCTGCTTGTAAGTCGGCCATATGTGCTTGTTTAGGCTTCCATTCAGGCCCCGGGAAACTGCCTGCATCACCAGCCACGTAAATAAACTCTTCATTTTCGACGGATGCTGTTTTGGTGCCTTTAAAAAAGCCACCTTCAGATAATGCTAAGCCAGAGTCTTGCGCCCAAGCAGGGCCTGTCATGCCTGGAATAAATAAGATGAGGTCAGCATTAAATTCGGTTGTTTCTGTTGTAATAGACGCTGCAGTAAATTTTTTCATTTTACTGCCAAGATGGGTACTTATATGACGCTTTTTCATTTCGCCCAAAATACGGTCAACGGCTTTATCACCCAATCTTTGGCCGGGGCGAGCAGCGGGGCTAAAAAAAATTAAATTAAATTTATCTCTACGACCTTGTTGGCGCAATAAGGTATCAACACCAAATAAAAATTCAAATACTGGGCCACCACGCATAGCAGAAGGCTCTTTGGGGTTGCCAGAAAAGCCAAAGGCAATGGTGCCAGAATCTAAGGCCGCTAGTTTATCACTAAAGGCTTTAGTGTCGTCCCATCCTGCACAAACAACACAAGCATTTTCGATGCCAGGTAATTTGCGGATATATCGGCCACCACTCGCAATAATGAGGGCATCATAAGCAATGTCATCGGCATCAGTGTTTAGAATTTTTTGTTCTTTATCAATGCCGGTGACGCTGCCTTGAATGAAATCAACATGATGACGTTGATAAAATTTTTGTAAGGGGACGATAAGATCATCATGGCTACGTTTGCCAGCAGGCACCCAAATGAGGCTTGGAAAATAAAATAATTCGGGTTTAGGTGAGATGACAGTGATTTTTCCGTCGAAACCTTGTTTGCGAAGTGTACGAACAGCGGTACAGCTGCCAAACCCTGAGCCTGCAATGACAATATGAGACATAGTATTAATGACCTTTTAAATGTTTATTGACGCTCTAAGCCAACAAGATAATCTAATATTTTTAACATACGGCTATAGCTTCCTGCATGAGAGCCAGAGGTAATATATTTACCGTTAACTATGACAGAGGGTACGCCGCTAACACCGTATTTACGTTCTTTTTTGCCATTTTTGCGTAATTTAGTTTCAACAGTAAATGAATTAAAAGCCTTTTTGAACTGTTCTTTATCAACGCCAAATTGCGCAACAAAATTAGCCATGCTGTCACGGTTAGATAAACGTTTATTTTTAATGTGAATGCCATTGAAAATTTGTGCATGGACTAAATCAAGCTTACCCATTTGCTGTAAAGCGTAATAAGCGCGCGCATGATTAACCCAACTAGGGTTTAACGTAGATGGAATTTGTTCAAAAGTGACATCACTGGCAATGGTTTTTTTCCATTGGTTAGCATACGGCTCAAAACGAAAGCAATGAGGGCAGCCATACCAAAATAATTCAGTGACCACAATTTTGGAAGAATCGGATGTTTTAACGGGGTTTTCTATGGTGGTGTAATCAACGCCTTCAGTAAAGTCTTCTGCCCACGAATTGGGTAGCGCGAACATAAGTAAAAAAAGAGGTAAAAGTAGTTTTTTCATAAGTTTAGGTTCCTTGAGTGTTAATGATGACGTTTAGGACTATTAGAAAGCCTAAAAGTTTAATGTAAATGTTGCAGACAAAAAAACCTCCATTGATGACATCAATCAATGGAGGTTTTTAGGGTGTTACTTAATGCCGGCGATGTAAGCTGCAACAGCATCCATTTCTGCTTTAGACATGCGTTTAGCAAGATTACGCATCATTTTACCCGAATCGTTTGTGCGTGAGCCATTTTTAAATTTATCAAGTTGATCAGAGATATAGTCAGCATGTTGTCCTTTTAACGAAGGATAAGCAGCAGGGCCATTGCCGGTGCCTTTAGGACTGTGGCAACCCATGCATGAGGCGACTGAGATTTCTGTGATGCCACCACGGTAAATGTTTTCACCTTGAGCTAAAAGCGCATCATTAAAGGGGGCTTCTGAAATAGTTTGAGCAGCATAGTAAGCAGAGATGTTAGCAATATCATCATCAGATAAGGCCGCAGACATACCTTGCATGGTAGGATCAAGGCGCTTACCAGATTTGTAATCATTTAACTGTTTAGTAATATAAGAGGCGTGTTGACCAGCTAATTTTGGCCAAATAGCAACAGCACTATTTCCATCAGCACCATGACAACCAGCACAAACCGCTGTTTTTGCTTTGCCAGCTTCGATGTCGGCTGCCATAACAGGATTAAAGGCGATTAAGGCAGATACACCTAAGATAAAGGCTCCACTAATTTGAGCTAGTTTCATGAAAAATTCTCCTAAAAGATTTGGTAAATAAAAATTGGCGCGATATATACCACACAAGGTATAAATGATCAATAAAAACCCAGTTTTAG
>CAYZQE010000016.1:0-35157 GCA_964480635.1 uncultured Gammaproteobacteria bacterium
TCCTGTATCTGTTCCTGTATCAGTGCCTGTGTCAGTGCCTGTGTCAGTGCCTGTGTCAGTGCCTGTGTCAGTGCCTGTGGCACCTTCACATGCCCAAAGCATGCTAGAGAGTAATAAAACAGATAGAATTTTGAGTGTAAATATTGAAGAGCGCATTAAAGTCATCCTTATAGATTAATTTAATGTGAACTGTACGTTAGAGTGAATAAAAGGGGCTCATACTAAAGTATGGCTGAGTTGTTGATATGTATTATTGAGAGTTACCTTTTATTTAGATTTAAAGTTCGACACCTTTATCAAAACGGGGGGGCTCTCTACACGTCAACATGAAGTGTCAGACTGGGTCAAAACTCATACAATTAGTCACCGATAACGGCGTACGACTCGACCTCTTTTGGGCATTCAATGGCTAACAACTTTGGCACACAATGGAGTGCCAAAGTTACAGAATGCCTTTATTAGAAACCTTATCGTCTTCTTTTGTCATTGCCGTTAAATAAAGCAAGAAAATTATCCGCAAAAGTAACGTAGGTATAGGTCGTTACATTGGTGTTATCAATCGTTTCATCGGCATTGCTATCAATTTCGATTGTTCTACTGACCACAACACCATTAGCATCGAAGACATAACTAGTTAACTCTGTACGAGGCAGTATGTCGTCACCATTACCATCGTCTTCAAATAGTCTAGTGATTAGAAATCCATTGGCATCATAAGTATAGGTAGTTTGACGAGAGTTTTCTAAAGTACCATCGTTATTGCGGTCGCGCTCATATTTACTCGTTAATAGCTGGTTATTGGCATCATAGGTATAGGTGTTTTTATACCAATAATCAGCAATACTATCGACATCGGCATTATTATTTCTCTCATTTAAACGACTTAATTGGTTGCCATTGGCATCAAAAGTGTAAATGGTTAAATTCGTGTAATTAACGCCATCTGCATTATTATCCCTTTCTTGCAGGTTGCTTAACAGCTGATCAGCAGCATTGTAAGTATAGGTATAAGTTTGGATATAATTGACAGGGCTAGTACCCACACCATCTGGGTCTTTTGTTCTAATGTAGGTTAATTGATTGCCATTGCTGTCATAGGTGTAGGTTTTAGTTTCAATATACTCAACGCCATTAGGGCCATCACCATCGCCATCAATTTCTGATGTCGAGGTCAGTAACTTATCACTTGTATCGTAAGTCGATGTAATGGTCTCACGAAAATCAATAGCGCCATCACCATCACGGTCTTGTGTTTTTATGCGTGTTAGGCGGTTGTCATTGGCGCCATAAGTATTGGTGAAAGTCGTATTAGAATTGACATCAACACCACCTGTATCACCATCATCATCTACCTCCGAAACATCAGTCAGTTGATTATCATTAGCATCATAGGTGTAGCTATAGGTTAGACTGTAATCAATGACATTATCGGCATTGCTATCTAGGTCGTAGCGATAGGTTAACTGTTGACCTGATGAATGGTAAGTCGATGTATAAGTGCTGCGTTTATTGATCCCTAAATCAGTATCGGCATCATAATCTTCTTCACTAACTTGGGTTAAAACTAAACCATTAGCATCATATGTATTAGTGGACAAAACGATATAATCGACAACACCGTCATCACTATAATCTTGATTTTGCTGGGTTAAAGTGAGTAGCCCATCCGCATTAAAGGTGTAAACATAGCTTATATCAATATTGCCATTGCCATTATAATCATTAGTTTTATTGGTTAGTTGTGCTTTGGCATCATAAGCTTTGGTTTCAATGTTGTTAATAGAGCCATCATTTCCCGTATCTGTACTAATGTTTGATTGTAAATGGACAGGCACCATAACGCCCAATGCGCTGTACAAATGAGCTAATGCTTCGCCAACAGTAATTTTTTGATTCACATTAAATTTTTCTGCCAATACAAAGAAGGGTTGGCCATCAGATAAATCATGCTCAAAACTTAAACTCGCGGCAGCCAATGTGGTATCCCATCCCGTTAAATCTATGCCATTTTCGAGGTTTCCATCACTATCCAAAGAGACAATTAAATGAATGGTATTCGCCGCACGGTCAAAATCAGTGATTGAGTTATTATTCAATTCAGACCGTATGGCAAGTTCTGTAGCTGGCAACGTTAAGTTAAATAAGTCGAACAGTGCTATCTGATTAGCACCTGATGCTGAGCCAAGCGTGATGTTACCAATAGAAAAGGTAACGGTTTCACCTTGTTTATATTCAAACTCACCAGCACTGTTGGTTAAACCAGATTGTGTTGCGGTTTGAAAGCTCAAGCCTTCTACCGAACCGTCTAAAAACACGCCAGTTTGAAGGCCTGTTCCTGTGTCAGTTCCTGTGTCAGTTCCTGTATCTGTTCCTGTGTCAGTGCCTGTGTCAGTGCCTGCTCCACCTTCACAAGCCCAAAGCACGCTAGTGAGCAATAAGATCGATATAGTTTTAAGTGTAAACATTGAAGTTCGCATTAACGTCATCCTAATTGATTAATTTAATGCTTACTGTAGGGCCGATTGCCTATATTGCTCTCATACTAAAGTATGACTGAGATTTAATATTACTCAGGAACCTCTAAATAAAGCGATCTCATTTAGATACTATTTAAGGATAATCTGAACAAGTACAATAGTTATTTACCTAAATGAAATGAATCTAATTGATCATCTGCCACGTGATAGGTTGGGTCTTCGAGCCGATTCACTTCAACTAAATCTCCTGCTGTATCCAGTAGCTCGCAACACTCTTTACTTAAGTGCTTGAGGTGCAGCTGCTTTCCTACTCTTTTATAACGATCTGCTAAGCTATCAATGGCCTCAATGCCCGAATGATCGGCTACTTTGGATCCTGAAAAATCAATGACAACATCATCTGGGTCATTTTTTGGGTCAAACAATTGGTTAAAGCCATGGATTGACCCAAAAAACAATGGCCCTGTTAATTCATAAACCTTTGATCCATTATCGTTAATATACGACTTAGCCTGTAATTGTTTGGCGTGCTCCCAAGCAAAGACAAGTGCAGACACAATAACACCCACCACCACAGCAACGGCTAAATCACTTGCTACTGTTACTACCGCCACTAAAATTGACACAAAAATATCTGCCTTAGGGACTTTTCCAAATAGCCTAAATGTTGTCCATTCAAACGTGCCTATCACTACAATAAACATTACGCCAACAAGAGCCGCCACTGGTATTACTTCGATTAAGCCTGATGCAAATAAAATAAACGCGAGCAAAAATAAAGCTGCGCTGATACCCGATAATCGTCCTCGCCCACCTGAATTTATATTAATCATTGACTGGCCGATCATGGCACAACCACCCATGCCACCAAACAAACCATTGACGGTATTACCAAGCCCTTGACCCACACATTCTTGGTTAGTACGGCCACGTGTTTCTGTTAATTCATCAATTAAGTTAAGGGTTAATAATGATTCAATTAAACCTACGCCTGCCAAGATGATGCTATAGGGTAAAATAATTTGTAAGGTTTCCCAAGTGAATGGAATTTGGGGGATATGAAATGTGGGGAGCCCACCTGCAATGGTTGCTGCTTCATTACCCGTCATGTCTCTTAACACATCTACCACTGAGCGGCTGTCTAAATCTAACCCAATGACCACTAAAGTGACGGTGACAATAGCTGCCAAAGACGCGGGTACTGCTGTTGTAAACTTGGGTAAGTAGTGAATGATTCCCATGGTTAATGCAATTAAACCCAGCATAATCATTAATGGTTGACCGGTTAGCCACTCTAATTCACCATCAGTACCAACCACTTGAAATTGCTGCATTTGTGCCAAAAAGATGACAATAGCTAACCCATTTACAAATCCAAGCATAACCGGATAAGGGACTAGCTGTATAAACTTACCAATCCTAAAAACGCCTGCTAAGATTTGTATTAAACCGGTTAACAATACGGCTGCAAACAAGTATTCAACGCCGTATTGTGAGACCAGTGCCACCATAACAACGGCCATTGCACCCGTTGCACCTGAAATCATGCCTGGGCGCCCACCAAAAACTGAGGCTATTAGCCCCATCATAAAAGCACCATACAGTCCGACTAAGGGGTCAACCCCTGCGACAAAAGCAAATGCAACCGCCTCTGGAACTAAAGCTAACGCTACGGTTAAGCCTGACAATATATCATGCTTAACGCATGCTTTTCCGGGACAAGTTAATTCAAACATAGCTTTGAGTGGTGTCGGTGATAAAAGACAGCGGATGATATATTATTATATTAGTGATTGCTAATTTTGCGGCTAAATGAATACCCATGCCACGTCTTGGTCTGGCTACCTTAGTATTTGACTATCTAATTTGTCGCTGGCAACTTTCTCATTAATCACTATTAGGCTAGAATAATTTATTGCCCTTTATCGCATTGATGGTTTTGCACAAGTGATGCATATAAAAGTGAAGTCGCTGAATACTTTAAAGCGTTCGTATTAGCGTTTAAATACGTTATAAAATCATACTTTAATTGTTTATTGCTTATGCTCGTTTGTACGCAATAGTTAACGCCATTAT
Source organism: uncultured Gammaproteobacteria bacterium (assembly GCA_964480635.1). GTDB lineage: Bacteria > Pseudomonadota > Gammaproteobacteria > CAYZQE01. Next base: position 4,554 of record CAYZQE010000016.1, read on the forward strand.
AACCTGCCATCCTAAGTGTTTCTGCGGTGCCTACTATAAACATTGAACACCCTGCCGACATAGTCGGTTTAGGTGATTGACACATATTTAATGCTTGATAACCATCAAAAAACTTTGCGGCGGATAGAGGTGTACTGCTCATTAAAACAATGGATGTAAAAACAACTTTTAAGTTTAGTGACATAAGAATCTCTATTTTTAATTGTTATGATTCAATATTAGCAACTGTTTTCAGTTATGCCATGTTATATCTAGTTTTATTGCTCATTAATTCCTAATAACTCGACATCAAATATTAATGTCGCATCTGGCCCAATTTTGCGCCCAGCGCCTCTCTTTCCATACGCGAGGTGTGAAGGGATAATAAACCGAGTTTTCTCTCCAACGACCATAAGCTGTAGGCCTTCTGTCCACCCTTTTATTACTTGATTAAGCGCAAATGAAATTGGTTGCCCTCTATCTACTGAGCTATCAAAAACTGTTCCGTCAGTTAATGTACCATGATAATGCACTTTAACTTTATCTGTTGCTTTTGGGTGTTGCGCTCCGCTCCCTATTGTTAAAACTTTATATTTAAGCCCTGATTCAGTTTCTTTAAAATCTTTATCATTTAGATTCTCGTTTATCAATGCTTTGACATTGTCATTACTTTCTTCTGGTTTCTCTACATTTCCATCAGTGCAAGACATAACAGTGATCATTATAATTATTAACGCGATAGCTACTTTCATTGTTTTCTCATTTATATTTAAAAAGCAAAAAAAAAGACCATCAATGATGATCTTTTAAATATGGCGGAGAAGGAGGGATTCGAACCCTCGATACGCTTTTGACGTATACTCCCTTAGCAGGGGAGCGCCTTCAGCCGCTCGGCCACTTCTCCGGAATTTCTTTTACTACTTTGTAACCTGACACCTCTCAATTAATGAAAGGTGCTTTTGGTCACGTATTATTTGAGGTTTCATCCTCTCCTTATTAGAACAATAAAAATCAGTTCTGATTAAGGGATACTAAACAACTATTCAGCAACATTACCAACATTATCACTATCATTATTGTCTTGTTGCTTTTCAGCTTTAATTCGCTCGTAAATTTCTTCGCGATGAACTGCAATTTCTCTCGGTGCATTGACACCAATTCTTACTTGGTTTCCTTTAACCCCTAAAACAGTCACAGTAACTTCGTCACCAACCATTAAAGTCTCACCAACTCTTCTTGTTAATATAAGCATTTTAATTACTCCACTATGTCAATCACAACATAAAAACGTTAAGTTCAAAACTTGCAACCTCCAAGATTGCAAGACCGCGATTCTAACCGTTCTTTAAAGGTATTTCTACTTAATCTATGGTGTTTTTTTATCTTCTAAGTCAAAAGCCTGATGTAGCGCACGAACACCCAATTCTAAATATTTTTCTTCGACGACAACCGATACTTTTATTTCCGATGTAGAGATCATACGTATATTAATTCCTTCGTCGGCTAGCGTCTTAAACATTTTAGTTGCAACGCCGGCATGCGACCTCATACCAACACCTACTATTGATAATTTAACGATTTCATTGTCGCCTGTCACTTCTCTAGCGCCCAATGTTGTTGCTTGTTTTTTTAATATCTTTAGTGCTTGATTATAATCATTGCGATGAACTGTAAAACTAAAATCTGTAGCGCCATCAGCACCCACATTTTGTACGATCATATCAACCTCAATATTAGCGTTTGATATTTTTTCTAAAATTTGATAGGCAATACCTGGTGTATCGGGCACTCCATTTATGGTTAATTGCGCTTCATCTCTATTAAAGGCAATGCCTGATATGACTGCTTGTTCCACTGATGCGTCCTCATTATTATCGGAGGTAATTAATGTGCCTTCTCCTTCCTCAAAAGAAGATAAAACACGTAAAGGTACTTTATATTTACCTGCAAATTCTACGGCTCTAATTTGTAACACCTTAGAACCTAAACTGGCCATTTCTAACATTTCTTCAAACGTTATCTTATCCAATTTTCTAGCTTTCGGCTCAACTCTTGGGTCGGTTGTATAAACACCGTTAACATCGGTAAATATCTGGCATTCGTCTGCTTTTAAGGCCGTTGCCAATGCGACACCTGTGGTATCAGAACCACCTCGACCTAAGGTTGTAATATTGCCATATTCATCGACGCCTTGAAATCCAGCCACAACGACGACACGGCCTTTATCTAAATCTGATCGAATTGATTTTCCATCAATCTTCTTTATACGCGCTTTATTATGAACTTCATCTGTCGTAATTCGCACTTGAGAACCAAGATAAGAACGAGCAGGATAACCGCGCTTTTCAAGTGCCATTGCTAATAGTGCAATGGTCACTTGTTCTCCTGTTGACAATATCACATCAACTTCACGACCAGTCGCGTCTGGGTTAATGGCTTTATATAACCCAACCAAACGGTTTGTTTCGCCACTCATTGCAGACACCACAATGACCATATCATTGCCTTGCTTTTTATAGCCTATAATTTTATCGGCTACAGCCTCAATACGTTCTACCGTACCGACAGATGTTCCGCCATATTTTTGGACGATTAGTGCCATAAAATTAAATCAATCATTTTAAAAGCGGAATTATAGAAAGTTAAATTAATGGTGCAAGGGTTAATTGCTTAAAACTTACGAAAGTTGCTCTTCTACCCATTTTTCGACACTATTTAGTGCTGATTTTAGGTTTTCTGGTAAATTCCCGCCAGCTTGAGCCATATCAGGTCGGCCACCGCCTTTCCCACCGCAGGGGATGGCAACCACATTCACTAAATCGCCTGCTTTTATTTGTTTTGTTTCTGCCTTGGTCACACCAGCAATAATTGTGATTTTATTATCATTAACGCTTGCTAAAACAATGGCTGCCTTACCAAGCTTATTTTTTAATTGGTCCATTGTTTCACGAAGTGTTTTTACATCAGCACCTTCAAGCTGTGCTGCCAATACTTGAATCCCATTAATGTCTTTCGCTTTAGAGGTTAAGTCACCGCCCGCCTGTGCCGCCATTTTTGATTTTAGCTGCTCAATTTGTTTTTCTAATGTTCGGTTATTTTTAACCAATTGAGCGACCTTTTCGCCAATATCGTCATTGTTTATTTTCAGCAATGACGATAGATTATTTAATTGTGTGTCCATTTTTTGAATATAATTGAACGCTAACTCTCCTGTAACTGCTTCTATGCGCCTGACTCCAGATGCAACACCTGTTTCTAAATAAATTTTAAAAACACCTATATCACCTGCGTTCTTTACATGGACACCACCACATAATTCAACTGAATTAGAGCCTATATTTAAAACTCGAACCTCGTCTCCATACTTTTCACCAAATAAGGCCATAGCGCCCGTTTCTTTAGCTTGATCCATACTCATCACTCGGGCTTGAGTGGCTAAGTTTTCGCGTATTTGCTCATTAACGATATGTTCAATTTTTTGTTTTTCAGTGTCTGTCACTGGCTGGTGATGTGAGAAATCAAAACGAAGTTTTTCACTATCAACTAAAGAGCCTTTTTGTTGAACATGCTCGCCTAATACATCTCTTAATGCCGCATGCATTAAATGCGTTGCAGAATGATTACGGATAATATGATTTCTTCGTGGTGTATTAATGTCACATTGAACAGCGCTATTAATGTGCAGAGCGCCTGATTGCATGACACCATAATGCAAAAACACACCATTTTGCTTTTGCGTATCGCTTACTTTAAATACGCCATCGTCACTACTGATAAGGCCGCTATCGCCAATTTGACCACCAGACTCAGCATAAAATGGAGAGTTTTTCAAAACTAAGGCCGCTGCCTCTTCTCCATTGACACTTTTTATTGCTTCGCCACCTTTAAAAATAGCTGCTATCTGGCTATTATCCTTTTGCAATTCATAACCACTAAACTCTGTTGCTGTGATTTCTGACACATTAATATCCTCGGCATTGGCATTAAACTGCCCCGCAGAGCGTGCTCTATTTTTTTGTTCTACCATTGCGGCATCAAAGCCCTTCTGGTCAATTTTTAAACTTTTTTCACGTGCAAAATCAGCTGTTAAATCCGCAGGAAACCCGTAGGTATCGTATAAAACAAATACAATGTCACCTGGAATCGTATCGCCTTTTAAATCGTCAATACTTTGCTGTAAAATTTTCATGCCTTTAGCTAAGGTTTCAGCAAAACGTGTTTCTTCTTTTTGCAATACGCTTTCGACATGTTGCTGGTATTCTTTCAATTCGGGATAAGCCTCACCCATTTGATTGACTAATTCAGCGACCAGTCCAAAGAAAAACGGCTCTGACTTACCGAGTTGATGCCCATGTCGTGCCGCACGTCGAATAATCCGCCTAAGAACATAACCTCTGCCTTCATTAGAGGGCAGTACACCATCAACGATTAAAAATGAACATGAGCGAATGTGGTCAGCAATGACGCGAAGAGATTTATTTTCTAGGTCATTTATATTTAATAATGTTCCTGCTTGCTTAATTAATGCTTGAAAAAGATCAATATCATAATTGTTATGCACATTTTGTAAGATAGCGGCTAAACGCTCTAAACCCATCCCTGTATCTACAGATGGTTTTGGTAATTTCATTAAAACGCCTGCCTTATCGCGCTCATATTGCATGAAAACGAGGTTCCAAATTTCGATATATCGGTCACCATCTTCTTCTGCAGTACCAGGAGGCCCACCCCAAATGTCATCCCCATGGTCAAAAAATATTTCACTGCATGGGCCACATGGGCCCGTGTCACCCATTTGCCAAAAATTATCACTTTCATTCGGCTTACCGCCTTTTTTATCGCCAATGCGTGAAAAACGATTTGGATCAATTTTTATTTCGTTAAGCCATATTGCTTCAGCCTCACTATCATCTGCATATACTGTTATCCACAACTTTTCTTCTGGCAAACCAATTGTTACTGTTAAGAACTCCCATGCGTATTGAATTGCTTCACGTTTAAAATAATCACCGAAGCTAAAATTACCCAACATTTCAAAAAATGTATGATGCCGAGCTGTATAACCTACATTCTCTAGATCATTATGCTTGCCGCCTGCACGCACACATCGTTGTGATGTTGTGGCTCTTGTGTAAGGCCTCTTTTCTTTACCTAAAAAGGTGTCTTTAAATTGCACCATACCTGCATTGGTAAATAACAGAGTTACATCATTAATAGGTATTAAAGAGCTAGAGGGTTGAACGCTATGCCCTTTGTCTTCAAAAAACTGAAGGAATTGATTTCTTAATTCTGCACTGGTTGTCATGAAGAGCCTTTCGTTAAGTAGGTTTTTTTTGTAAAGGCTAAACCGTTGTTTAGTCTTACTTATGCTAATAATCTCATAATATCGTGCATCACAAAACCCCGTTGTTGTAAAAAACGACTTCGTTTTTGCTTCTCTTTTAAATCTTTTGCTGTTTCTTCACCATACTTGCGTTCTGCGACTCTTTTTAATAGCTCATACCAGTCACATTCTTCAGCTTGTTCTGCTTTTTTTAGTAGTTCAGGTGCTATGCCTTTTTGCTTTAATTCATGGTGAATTTTTAATGGCCCTATACCTTTTAAGCTACGATAACGAATATAGCTCTGCGCAAAACGAGCATCATTTTGTAAATTTTCAACCGCTAATTTGTCGAGAACCGCTGTAACATCATCCTCATCAAAACCTTTATTATTAAGTTTTATTTTTAATTCAGCTCGTGAATGTTCTCGCCGTGACAAATAATCCATCGCAACATTGCGAGGACTATATCTCACTGGATTTTTCACTAATTTTAACTTTTTGCTTTTGCTGCTTCTTCAACTTTCTTTTTAGGTAGCAGTATTTCTCTAATTTTTGCTTCTATTTCATTTGAAAATTCAGGGTTGGCTAATAACCATTTGCGTACATTTTCTTTGCCTTGGCCAATTTTATTGCCTTCGTAACTATACCAAGCACCAGCCTTTTCAATAATTTCATACTTAACACCTAAGCCTATAATTTCACCTTCTAGTGAAATACCATGACCATATAGAATTTCGAATTCGGTTTGCTTAAATGGCGGTGCGACTTTATTTTTAATGACCTTAACTCGGGTTTCATTACCGACTACTTCGTCACCTTGTTTAATTGCGCCAATGCGACGAATATCCATACGAACAGATGCATAAAACTTAAGCGCATTTCCGCCAGTCGTTGTTTCTGGATTACCGAACATAACACCAATTTTCATGCGTAACTGATTGATAAACACTACCATTGTGTTAGATTTTTTAATGTTACCCGTTAGTTTTCTTAAAGCTTGTGATAACAATCTGGCTTGTAGCCCCATGTGTGAATCACCCATGTCGCCTTCAAGCTCTGCTCTTGGCGTTAAAGCTGCTACTGAGTCAATAACGATAACACCTACTGCGCCTGACCTTGTTAGCATGTCACAAATTTCTAATGCTTGTTCACCACTATCAGGTTGGGACACTAATAATTCATCAATATTAACGCCAAGTTTTTCTGCATAGATTGGATCTAATGCATGCTCGGCATCTATAAATGCACAGGTTAAGCCGTCTTTTTGAGCCTCAGCTATTACTTGCAAGGTTAATGTTGTTTTGCCTGATGACTCTGGACCGTATATTTCGACCACTCGGCCTAATGGCAAGCCCCCCACACCTAATGCGGCATCTAAGCCGATTGAACCCGTAGAAACAACTGGCATGTTTTCAAATGCAGCTCTGTCATCACCCAAGCGCATCACTGAGCCTTTACCAAAGTTTTTTTCTATTTGGCCTAATGCGGCTGCTAGTGCTTTTTGTTTGTTGTCGTCCATTATTGATTCCTAATTGATTAATGTATGGATGTATCTTATTAGATGAGTAGCTCATGAGGTGAGCCACCTAGATTTTATTTTATATTTAATTGTCAGGGTACACCAATGAGAACAAAATGAAAACAATACTTTTTTTATTTTATATTCAACAAGCCTTCAATTGCTTTTTTTGCTGTTTGCTCTCGTACTTTTTCTCTATTTCCTTGAAATAAGAACTTTTCTTTACTTAGATTTTTATCGCTTGCCCATGCTATCCATACGGTTCCAACGGGTTTTTGCTCTGTGCCACCTGTTGGCCCTGCTATGCCTGTCACGGCAACTGCTATGTCTGCATGACTATTTTTTAATGCACCTAATGCCATTTGCTCAACTACCTGTTGGCTTACTGCACCATAAGTTTCGATTGTTGACTTCTTTACACCTAGCATCTCAATTTTTGCTTCATTGCTATAGGTGATCATTCCACGTTCAAACCAACAAGAACTGCCTGCTACATCTGTACATAGCATTGCTATTAAACCACCGGTACATGATTCTGCACTGGCCAGCAGCATTTTATGTTTTATTAAGTGACCCGCTAGTTTATTGATTAGGCTATGCATGGCTAAAGAAATCACGCTTGAAGCTTTTTAGCCTAGGATCGCAGCCAAACAGTTTTGCTGTTAACGCTAGCACCTTTCCCCTTCGATATTTACGCCACAAATTTCAAGCACAGCTTAGATTGACTCCGACCCTTTTTGTAAAATTTATATGCAGACCAATTTTGGCCATTTTTTCTCTTCACTTTCTTTATTATTATTTTTCTGTTTATTTTGGGCTCTAATTATTTCACTAATAAAGGCTAAGGTTTCGTCTAGCTCTTCATCATTTAAAATGTTAAATATCTCTTCAAACCTATCTAGATTTTGTAATACTTCTTGAATAGCTGGTGACGTAGTTTGGCTGGATGCACCCAAAATGGTAAAGCCACCATTACTAATATCGACATCTAAAATATTATCATTTGAATCAACCAGTGTATCAAAAACACCATTTCTATCGGTAAAGGTAAATGGGTTAAAGTTTTCGGTGATTGAAACCACTTGATTGCTAAAATAAACAAGCTCTAAAGTGCCGCCTAATGTCGCTAAACCATTTACTGCAAATGTGTCAAATTGAAAATCTCCATTAATTGGGTCAACTATTCTGACTACTAATGTTCCATTAACGCCTTGTGTATAGTCACCATCAATCACTATTGAACCTGCTGTAACAGCACTACCCATACTAATTGTTCCATCTGAGTTAATCACATCACCCACTATGATTCCTGTGCCATTAAGCACAGCTGTTGATGTATCCAATACTAACGTTTGACCATTTAGATCTAAAGTTGAGTTAATTAGGTTTATCGTCCCTTCATTTTCAAATAGGCTATTATTAGCCACTATGCTTTTGTTGCCAAAACCTTGTTGCGCTAGAGATTGCTGAGCAACTACATTATCTGTATCGATGATATTCAATGTTCCAGATACTGCATTAATAAGGCTGGCATTATTTAAAGTTAAACTAGCGGTTGAAAGCCCGCCCCAATTCAATATTCCATTATTTGTCCAAACAATGTTTTCAAGCGAGCCGTCTACTAACGAAGAAAGACCTGTCGTCACTAAATTAGCCGAACCGTCACCTGAAATTGTTCCTGCCGTCCAATTTAAATTAGCCACTGTTAAAGTGTCCCCAACAGAAGCCCCTTCTAGCGTATCTACATTAATGGTTCCTATATTTAAGTCTAATGCGGTCAGTGTCGATGAGCCTTCAAAACTAACTATTCCACCATCAACGATTAAGCGCGGTGTCATATTAACTCCATCGGCTACAGTGACATTAGCCGTTGAGCTCAATACGCCTAAGCCATTAAAGCTTGCACCTGACAAGATATTAATATTGGTTGCTGCATCGCCAGTAAAACTTAAAACTGAACCCAAGGCTATTGTGGTATCACCTGACAAAGTTGATGTAGAGGCTAGCGCAACATTACCCAAGTTAATATTGAGGGCTCCAGATGAAACAAAGTCCGTAGTAATGTTCATTAAACCCAAATCACTATAATTTAGCGTTCCACTATTCACTAAGCTCGCTGTAGTCGAGTTTGTTGCCGTTATGCCTGCATTGGTGGTCATATTCAACGTGCCTGCATTCGTCCAGTTGGCATTATTGCCTAGTATAAAACTATTGGTTACTGCTGAATAATTCACATTATTATTAGTGACCATATTGACAGTATCTAATATTGCATTCCCAAGAGAAGCCGTAATATTTACAGTAGAGGTGGCATCAGCTGTAAAGCTGCTGCCACTTGCACCTGTAATCGTGCCGCCATTCCAGTTCAGTATGCCCGATAATATTAGGTTTTGGGCATTGCTGATTGTGCCTCCTATATTCAATTGTGTGGTTAGTGTTTGTGGCAATGTTAGTGCGACCGCACTATCAAATGTTCCGCCATTGTTAACACCAAAGGTTCCGTTTCCTGTAATTGCAGGTGTGCCTGCTAAGGTTAAACTAGCACCTGAACCCACTAAAAAGAATGTGCCTGAATCAATGTCAATCGTTCCACTGAGCGTGGAGGGGCTATTAATATCAAATATGCCACTCGTAATATTCACAGTTCCTTGGTTATCAAACTGAGTAAAAATATCAATATCAATACTTGGCGATGCATTAATAGTGCCTGTATTGATTAATTGTGCTGTTGTTATGGTTGTGTTTGCTGACTGTATATCGGCTAACTGTGATGTATTAGCCAAGTTTAATATGCCTGTATTAGTCCATACTGCATTATTATTTAAGATAAAGTCACTTAGTGAGCTGCTGAATGTTGTTGTGCCTGTTGTAGTCATATTAACAGCATTAAGTGTTAAATTACTGGTGGCGTTTAAGTTTACTGTTGAACTCCCATCTGCTGTAAAGCTGCCGCCACTTGCACCTGTAATCGTGCCGCCATTCCAATTAAACATGCCTGATAACGTAAGGTTTTGGGCATTATTAATCGTTCCGCTGTTTAAATCTAATGTCACATTAAAACTTAATGGCGCAAGAGACACATCTAGGGTTGAGCCAGACGCTATGCTTAACCGACCGTCTAAACCCTCAAATTCTATATTAGCTGAATTTAATTTAAGCGTTGCCCCATTGGTAATTGATAATGTCGCACCCGTTACAATATTTGTGTACGCACTGCCCGAGAAATGACTATTCCCTTCTAATGCTAATGTGTGACCCGCAACACCTAAATCTAATCCAAACGTTGATTGAGCGGCACTATGATTAAACTCAACGTCTATTATGGTGTTAGTCGCGGTGGTGGCGTTATTAATTTCAAAACTCCCTTCGTTATTGAAAACACCATTAATGCCTGTAATTCCCGCTAAATTACTGGTGGTTTCTACAGAGAATGTATTCACCGCTTGAATGCTATTGGTAAATATTGAGTTATTAATCACAAAGTCACCTTGACTAGAGATCCAAGCGACATGCCCATTATTATTCCAATTTACGTTATTCATGGTGGTATCTAAATTTGAACCCAGAAGCGTTGTTGCGAAAGAGCCTGTGGTTAAAACACCTGTGTTATTACCTTCTAACGTGCCTGAGATCCAGTTAAAGGCATCATTAATGGCAAGAGTACTTAACGCTTCTATTTCTAAGGTACCACCCGATAAATCTACACTTAAGCCGCTACCAAAAGTCATATTATTGACTTGCAAGGTACTGCCTGTACTGATGAGGTAGTTCCCTGTTCCAGTTAAATTACTGCTTGAGGCAAGGTTAAAGATTACGCCACTGTTTAGCGATAATACGGTGTCATTTAAAAATATTTCGCCATTATTGGTGTTATCTGACGCGAGGTTTAGTGTTGCACTTTGAGTTGGCGATACGACACTGACAATCCCTAGTATGGTGTTATTTAAATTACCTATAAAGTCAGTTGATGCTGCTCCTATATTAAACAACGTTAAGCCAGCATTAATCAGCCCATTGGCAGAACCTGAAAAATCTATGGTATTTCCATTATCTAGAGGATTAAAGTTAACCATCCCTACATTATTAAAATCGTCACCAACAAAATTAAAGCTAGCTCCTGTTGTATTTGGGTTGCTCCAAGTAAAACTACCGTAGTTGTTAATAGTGGTGCGAGACAACGTTATGTTGTTTATGGCATTAACGGCTAACAGGTTATTCCAAACGCCGGCTCCAGTCACATTAGAGGTGCTGGTTAATAAGTTAATTTCTTGTAAATTACTTAATATGCCTGCGCCATTAAGAGAGCCACCTACATTTATATTGAGGTTGGCATCTAGCTGTATATCGCCCAAACTTGGGGTAGCAGATGAAAGCTCAATAGTTGTCGCTGTTTCGATAACTAACACTTCATTTGCTATTGGTTCAGCCTCTGTTATCCAGTTAGCGCCATCACTCCATAAATCCGAACTAAGACCTGTCCAATAATTTATCGTTTCTGCTACCGTTCCGGGTGTATAAGTTAGCCAATCACCGCTACCTACTGTTATTGCCACTCCCCCGCCAGCCATAGCAGGCAAATCATTCAAAGTGGCATTATTTAGCGTGATCCCTCCAGATGCTTGAATTAAATCAATAGGCGCTGAAAAACTAGGGTTAGTCGTAGCCAAACTATCCCAAAATAAAAACAACTCCGCATTATCTATTGCCACATTGCCTGCTACATTTAATTGGTCAAAATTAAATCCACTCTCACCAATCTCCCAAATACCGATAGAGCCCGCATTAAAGTTTACATTACCGACAATGTTTAGTGCCCCTGTGTTATCTCGACTATTACCATGTAACCCTGGTGAAATTTGCCCACCTTGGTTAACAATAACATTGCCTGTATAGGTTCCGATGCCGCTTAAACGACCGCCATTTTCTAAGGTTAAACCGCCCGCTCCTGTAAAAGACACATTGCTAAAGGGGTCAACCAACTCGATGGCACCTTTTGCAAATACGGGTACAGAGATGGCGTGGCTTAAACCTTTGTTAAAAACTAATCGAGAATCATTGATTAAATTGAATGAGCTATTAGTGCCACTTATTCCTGCACCAATTGGCAATTGCCCAACAAAACCGTCAACGATCCAATCACCGCCATTCACTAGATGGGTGTTCGTTAAAACAATATCAAAATTGGAGTCACTGGCCTCAAAATTGGTCTCGCCTAACATTGTAAAGCTTGCAGTTGATGCAGGGCCTGCTAGTGTTAACAAAGCATCGGTATTATCAATATTGGTAGTCACCGTATTGGCTAAAATAATGTCTGAGTTAAAATTAATAGCCCCACCATTAATATAAAAGTTATTAAAAATCTGTATATTTTCAAAGTTATTTATCGTTCCATTACTAAGGCCAAACTCTAAGTCAACATCAAATATAATACTGGTATTATTGTTAAGTATTCCCGCTATTTCTAGCCCATTTAAATCCAAAGATCCATCAGCTGGTGTTTCTGCATTAATAGCGGTGCCTGCATTTAAGTTTAAAGTCCCTGTTGACCTTAAAACGCCCAGTAAAAAGTCAATTGTGCCATTGTTATCTATAACCCCATTAATTGATATTGCTTGACAGCCTTCATCACAGGAGCTAATCGTTAAGGCTCCATTGTTGGTAATCCCAGCGGTATTAGATACTGTGGTTGTAAACCCATTGTTTAACAGCGTTAAATTACCTGAAGCGGCAATGGTTAAAGGCGCATTTAAATTAATGAGTGAACTTTCGCCTTGAAAAGAAGTTCCCCCATTTACGTTAATAGCATTCGCTGATAATGTTAAACTACTTGAACCCGTGTCTAATATGGCATTAGCAAAGTTAATATCACCATTCCCATCAGCATCCGTATCGGCATTTAATGTAATACCCATTGCTACAAAATTATTTAACGGCCCAATGTCCGCATTCACATTAATGTCGTTATGCGCATTTAAGGTTAAACTTCCCAAAGTAAAAGAGGATGTTGGAGCTATAGCATCATTAATATTAATATCGCCTTGCTCTAAGTTTGTACCACCTGTGCCAGTGGTAATGGTGACGTTTGTACCCTGGTTTAAAGCTGCAACAATGGTTTCAGTGGTTAAAATAGCGCCATCATCTGATGCCTCAATAGCACCAAATGTATTCGTAATATTCGTATCAGGCCCTGTTGCTTGAATGGTTATATTATTAGGGTCTATCAACCATTCACCCGCATCACCGTTTGTGGCTGATGCATCGGGTACGGCGGTAATGTCTAGCTGTCTAAGACCCGAAGTTTCGATAAAACCACCATCACCTGCTATGTCACCACCTGTTGCGCTAATGTCACCTTGAATATGCACGTCGTTACTGGCAAATACAATCACTCGGCCACCATCGGCTTCGCCTACACCATCGGCACTGACTTTTGCACCTGTGGCTACTGTGGTTGATGTCGCGTTTTTAATCTTAGGGTTTAAGCCTTGTTGGTCGCCACCAATTAAAATTTCGCCCGCGCCAATCGAGCCTGATGCATTGATGTTTGCGCCCTGCTGAACATCAATTACCTCGCCTAATATTTTTATATTGCCTGCTTGTTCGCCACTCACATCAACCGAGCCTGACACTTCGACTTTATCGAGTGCAACTAGCCGAATGATGCCATTAGCATCACGCACTAAACCTGTGGCGCGAATAGAGCCAGAATGTTTGAGTGTGCCTGCAAATAAGCTGACTGCGCCATTTTTGGCGATAACAGAACCTAAGTTGGTGATGCTATTTTCTGTTGCTTGAACGTGAAACTCTATACTGGCGTTATCTAAACTGGCTATAGTGATAGATTCGCCTGCGGCTAAGATGATATTACCGTTTTCAACTTCAATAACGCCACCATTTTCAATGTTGGGGGCAATTAATACGACGTTGCCATCTTCACCTGCACGAATATAACCTTTGTTGTTAATGTCACCAAAGCCGCCTTCTGAAAAATTTAAATTACCCGTTAAAAAGTCTTCATTGGTGATGTTTAATGTCGATGCAAAAAAACCATTGGTATTAATGCGAGCGCCTTCGCCTACTAAAATGCCGTATTGGTTAATTAAGTAAACTTGGCCGTTTGAGTTTAAATTACCTAAAATTTGGCTAGGATTATTACTGATAACCCTATTTAACACCGAGCTAGCACTATTAGGCTGAATAAAATTGGTGGTTTGACCCGAGCCAATATTAAATTGCTGCCAATTGATAACCGTGTTATTCGAATTGGTAATATTCAGTGTGGATGTATTTGGTGATGAAAAAGACGCCGATCCTTGTACCACTTGTGCGCCTTGTGGCAAAGCATAAGCCGCTTGAGCACCTAATAAACTTGCAATGATTAACCCTAGTTTTTTTTGTTTAACATTCATTAGCATCACATCCCTTATTGAATCGTACATTCAAATTTACTTTTTAGAGTCTTTTTTAAGCCTAACAAGCTTACCGCTTTTTCCATTTCGGGCGTAAAGTTAACGGGGTCAGGTATCACATCAAATTTCTGAAAAGCAGGCACAAACTTAAGACGAACTACTTTTCCAGCCAATCCAGACATGCCGGACTCACCCTTGCCTAAATTAACCTTGTTGCCATCACCACCATCTATAACTACATCACCTTCTCTGACATTGACGTATAAGCCAGGCTTAACATCATCTTGGTCTACACCACCAAATAAATCATCGCTGATATCAACCTTATCTGGACGAGGTGCTCCGCCCATTTTACGAAAACGCACGGGTATATCGGGTAAAATAATGGGCGCACTAAAGCCATTTTTTAAGAATGCCGCTTTGCCATTTTTTAAAATTATGGTGCCTGACGCGAGTTGCAACTCTATAGCGCCACTCCAGACTTTTGCATACATGCCGTTATTGTCGGCAGCATAAGCAGGCTTCATGAAAAAACCAAGCAATTTTGCAATAGCCGTATTATCTACAGGTCGAGATGCAGATTCATCTCCCGTGACGCAACTGCCTTCACAAACCAAATCGAAACCCGTGCCACGAATACCTATCGTCGCTGTCGGCGTGCCTATACGAAATGACGGCCTATTTAGCTTACCAATGAAGCCTGTTACTAAACGCATGCCTCCTCGTATAAAACTAAAAAAAGCATTGTTTTCTGCTGGCTCTTTAGGCCTATATCGATGCTCTTGTATTTTAAAAATACTATTTGGGTTCATCGTTATGCGCGTTTTATCGTTAAAGGCAATAACCGCATATGAATTCATTCGCGTACGAATTTTATCGCGTTCATACACCGCAGAGCCTACTGATAATGAATGCCGTGTGCCTGCTTCGTTAAGTGAGTTGGCCGTGCCTTTAAGCACAACTATTCGACCTATAACCAGTGACTTTTCTAATGACTCTTTGTTAATGCTTTTGTTTTCGGCATCACAATCAGCATCGCATAATCGTGCATCAAACTCTGTCCCTCTGATACCAATGGTTGCGACGGGTGTTTGTACTTTAAATGTATTTGAACCTAATTTACTAATGGCCCCTGTTATTGCTCTAAAGCCTCCTCTAAATAATGAAAAAAAGGCGTTTTCTTCATCTTTCTTGATACTAACATTATTAATTTTAAATTTAGTGTTGGGACGAAGAGTCATTTTTGTGCCGTCGATAAATTTAATAATAGCAAAACCTCGTGTACCGGTATTTAACACATCGCCATTAAAAAGAGGTTGTTCTTTGCCAATCAATTTTGCTAATTCGCCATCTGCCTGACTGGTTAAAATACCTCTTACATACTGTACCTCACCCACTTCTTCCTTAGCTTGGATATGCGAGATACTAACCAGTAATATAAGTACCGAATAGATTATCTTTTTTAACATTATTTTCACCATAATCATTCTTCCTTAAAATCGGTAGACAAGGCCAACATGCGCCTTAGTATCATCTTTTCTATTAATTTCCGTATCAACGCCACCTTCTTTAGTGATCTTCCCGACATCCACATCAATGCTTAACTGATGCTTCCAAGACCACCTTAATCCAATCCCGACTGATGAGAGGTCTTCTACGCGACCATCATTTGCGGCGGCCGAGCTTTCGTTTAATGTCACTTGAGCTTGGTCTGCAAACACCAATAAACGAATATGATAAGCGCTGAATGATGGCGTCCACAATTCGACCCGAAGCGCATGCCCTTCGTCACCATTAATAGAGCGCTCTTCAAAACCACGCAGAGTTCCGCTTCCACCTACACCAAACTGTTCACCAGAAATTAAACGGTCACTACTGACTTGGCCTGACAAATCCATATGCATTAGCCAGCCTTTATTAAATAAATAGTCGCCAGAAAAACGATATTGGACGGTACTCCACCTCCCCGTATCGGTATTATCATCTCCCGATTCAATATTGCTCGCTAATGTGATACCACCAGACACTTGTGCCTGAGCGGTACGATATTTAAAGTCATACGCAAGCTCTAAAGGAAAGCTCAACACTTTTGAGCTAATAGACACTTGCTCATTATCAAATAGCTTATACACAAGCCCAATAGATATACTTTGATCTATTGATGATGAACTAAAGATGGTCTTTGTATAGGTCGCCCCAAAAACATTACCCTTACCAGTCACTAAGCTTGAATCCGCAACCTCACCTGTATTTGATTCTGAGCTTGATAATAAAAAGCGCAAATAAGAGGCATTAGAATAAAAGGGGATTTGGTAATTTAAGCCAATTTGGGCAGCTGAGTCTACATCTTCTGGTGCGACTGTTATCGTTGCGGTTAAGCTATGGTCTTTATTTAATAAATTAGTGTGCTGATAACCTAATGTTAGGCGGATAGCTTCGGTTGCATGACCGCCTGAGTTATTTAAAACGAAAAAAATGCTTGAGGGGTCTTTTTCAGTAACTTTTAATTCAGCATCAACCGTATTAGGCTCATTGCCTTCATTAAAGCGCAAAACAAGTGATTTGGATGAATGAACATTCGCAAACTTAACAGCATGAGAAACATCAAGCGTATTAGGTGCTTGCCCCTCTCTTAAAGGCGATACAGAATGTTTAATATTCTCTGTATCGAAGAAGGCATTTCCTGTTACTTTAATTGCCCCAATTTTAAACTGAACAATCTCTAAAATAACACTGCCAGAAAATAGCTCTTGAGGCGGGAGGTTAACGCGGTGAAAACTATAGCCAGCAGAAATTAAGGCCTGCTCTAGCGCGTCAGCGGCAGAAGACAAACCCTCTAAACCTAAATGCTCACCTATAAAAGGCGTCAAGACATCATAGGCTTTTTGACCAAGCGGGTTATCGCCAATAATTTGATATTCACCAACATTAAAGCGAATTTCCTCTAATGCTGATTGCCCATACACCGAAAAACTAAGCGCTATATAGGCCAAGATAGTGATTATTATTTTCATTTATTTGTATCATCCAATAATTACAAATCGTAATTTACGAGACAATATAACAAAAAAATGAGCTTAACTTCAAAAAATAATCAAATTATCCCTGTGCACTAGTTCACTTTCTGCTACATAACCTAATATTTTTTCAATATTAGGGCTAGGTTGCCCCATGATTTTTAAGCTCTCTTGGGCTGAATAATTAATTAAGCCGTGCGCTAAAACGTTTCCAGACCCATCTTCAAGCGCCACCATATCGCCGCGTTTAAACCCGCCTGTTACTTTATTGACCCCTATTGGCAATAAACTGGCTCCGCGATGAAGCAATGCCTTAATAGCGCCATCATCTAACGCGACTGTACCCGCAACAATTAAATGGCTTCCTAGCCACTGCTTTCGAGCGACAGCTGTTTCTTGTCCTGCTGACAAATAACTGCCTATTGATTCATTTTGCAACAAACGAACTATTACCTTATCTTCTAAGCCCGAAACAATAATGGTGTCTGTGCCAGAACGAGATGCTTTTTGTGCCGCCAAAATTTTAGTAGTCATACCGCCACTGCCCAACGCTGTCGCACTAGGCCCAGCAAACTTTAATAATTCAGGGTCATTTGCATCGGCTTGTTTAATAAGTTTTGCATTGGCATTAGTTTGGGGGTTACTGTCAAAAAGCCCTTGCTGGTCTGTTAAAATAATAAGCAAATCTGCTTCTATTAAATTACTGACTAAGGCTGCTAAGGTATCGTTATCACCAAAGCGAATTTCTTCGTTTGATACGGTATCATTTTCATTTACTATTGGAATCACGCCGTAATCAAGTAAAGTTTTTAATGTTGAACGCGCATTCAAATAACGCTGTCGATTTGCCAAGTCTTCATGTGTTAACAATACTTGGGCACTGTGTAATTGATGCTTTTGAAAGCAAGTTTCATACGATTGAACTAAGCCCGTTTGACCCACAGCAGCAGCAGCTTGAAGCTCATGTAAAGTGGTTGGACGTTGCGTCATACCCATACGACTCACACCCTCGGCAATAGCACCGGATGAAACCAGCACCACTAAATGACCTTGAGCATGCAATGTTGCTATTTGATCAGACCATGCGCATAAAGATTTTTTATTTAAGCCTTCTCCATGGTCGGTAATTAGCGTGCTGCCAATTTTTATGACAACTTTTTTTGATGTTTTTTTAGTCTGCGCCATCTTCATTTTTTGCATCAACATGAGCCATAATGTCAAAACACAATTGCTCTACGCCTTGCTTATTAATACCACTGATTTTATAAATAGGCCCTGTCCAATCTAAGCCTTTAACAATCTCATCACACAGCGCTTGCTGCTCGTCTTGTGGCACTAAATCTAATTTATTAAGCACCAACCAACGCGGCTTATCAATCAATTCTTGGTCATATTTTTGCAATTCATGAACGATTTTTTTA
This sequence comes from uncultured Gammaproteobacteria bacterium, assembly GCA_964480635.1. Taxonomy (GTDB): domain Bacteria; phylum Pseudomonadota; class Gammaproteobacteria; genus CAYZQE01. The sequence goes on from CAYZQE010000016.1 coordinate 23,222, forward strand.
GCGCCATCAATCGGATCATAATCACCTTCTAACGGCTTTATATCGATAATGTGTAATAACAAATGGGTGCGTTGTAAATGCTTTAAAAATTTGTGCCCAAGCCCAGCGCCATCTGCGGCGCCTTCGATCAAACCCGGAATATCGGCAATCACAAAACTTTTATAGGGCGTGGTACTAACCACACCTAAATTTGGAATCAACGTGGTAAATGGATAGTCTGCTACTTTAGGTTTAGCCGATGATACCGAACGGATAAACGTTGATTTTCCCGCATTAGGTAAGCCCAACAAGCCGACATCAGCCATGACTTTAAGCTCAAGCTTAATATCAAACTGCTCACCAATAGACCCCAAAGAAAACTGTCTTGGCGCACGATTGGTTGAGCTTTTATAACGTGCATTGCCTAAACCGTGAAAACCACCACGAGCCACTAATACAGGTTCATTGTCCGATTCAATATCAGTAATTAATTCACCCGTTTCAATGACCGTGACTGTCGTACCCATTGGCACGGGAATAATAAGGTCTTCGCCCTTTCGGCCAGTCTTATCTCGGCTTTGCCCACTGGCACCATTTTGGGCTATGAATTTACGTGAATTTCTAAAGTCGGACAGCGTATTTAAATCATGGCTGCCCACCATATAAATACTGCCACCATCACCGCCATCGCCTCCGTCTGGACCACCATTCGGGACATACTTCTCACGGCGAAAACTGACAATACCTTTACCGCCATTGCCGGCTCTGAGGTGAACATTTGATTCGTCTATAAATTTCATGATTGATTATCTATTGTGTTTTAATCATTGCGGCTTAAAAATATTTAAACGCAATTCTTTTACCGCTTTAAAATGTTTTCTATTACTCGAAACCAAAGGCATATTATTTTCTACTGCAGTAGCGGCAATAATAGCATCACCCGACCGCATATTTGATGAAAGTGCGTACTCTTCAACATAAATCAGCGCTCTATGCCCGATATTTTCGGTCAACGGCAATATTGAAAAACCAAAATCAGTTATGAAGTCTTTTACGTAACGATGCTGTATTTTATTACTCGCACCTTGTAACAGTTCCATATAGCTCTGTATTGATAAAAATTTATCATCATCATTATCAATTAATTTAGCCGCTTTAGCATTTCCTCGCTGAACCCAAATAAGAATATCAGTATCATAAATCATGACGAGAACATCTTAGCTCGTCCAGCTCTTCAAGTACTGCTTGCTTAGGCGATTTGTGCATTGCAAAAAAAGGGTGTTCTTTAACTTTTAAAGTTTGCGTTTTTTTAACAGGCTCAATAATGCCTTTAACTTTTCCATGATATTTAACCGTAACACTTTCGTTTTTATTCAACGCCTTAAGAATTTCAGCCGTCTTATATCTTAAATCCACTATTGACGCTTCCATTAATCTCACCCTAGTTAAAAACGTCTCTTTATTATAGGCATTTCTAACTAGGGTTCAAACGCTATGTTTAGCCGGCACACAAGGTCAGAAACAAAAAAACCCGCATAAGCGGGTTTTTTGAACAAACTTAATATTGCTTTGTTTATGCAGCTATAACCACATCAACGAAAGTACGGTTGTTTTTACCGCGAATATTAAATTGCACATTGCCGTCAGCTTTTGCAAACAAAGTGTGATCTTTACCACAACCAACATTAACGCCTGGGTGAAATTTTGTGCCACGCTGACGTACTAAAATATTTCCAGGAACAACAATTTGTCCGCCGAATTTTTTCACGCCGAGTCGTTTTGACTGGGAATCGCGTCCGTTTTTGGTACTACCTGCCGCTTTCTTATGAGCCATATTGAATAACCTCTAATGTGTTTAACAAATAACGCTTATGCGTTAATTGCTGTGATCTCGATTTCTGTATAGCTCTGACGATGCCCCATTTGCTTTCTATGGTGCTTACGACGACGGAACTTGATGATAGTCACTTTCTTGCCACGACCGTGAGATACGATCTTAGCTTTCACTGAGCTTCTATCTAACTCAGGAGCACCAATGCTTAACTTGTCGCCATCTGCAATCATTAGCACTTTATCTAATTCGATTTCAGCGCCTTCTTCAGCAACAATTTTTTCTACTTTAAGGGTTTCACCCTTAGTAACTCGGTATTGTTTTCCACCGGTAACGATTACAGCGTACATAGTCTGGATACTCTTTGTTAATTCTGCTTCAAGCAGTTAATAAGGAAATTGGCGCAGACGTAAAGTCATTTAAAGCGTCAACCTCGAAAGGGCGGCGATTTTAACGGTGATTAGGCACAGGGTCAATGCTTGTTTTGTACTTTTTTAAATATTTGGCTGATAATTAAGCCCAATGTCGCTGTTAAGACAATCATTGGCCCGGATAACAGATTCCAAGCATCCGCAAACCAAAGACCTGACAGCATACTCAATAATGCAAAAACAAAGCTAAACACCACCATTTTTTCTGGGCTGTTGCTAAACCAACGCACTGCCGTTGGCGGAATGATTAATAAAGAAGCAATCAGTAATACGCCCATCACATTCATCAGCATGGCAATCATCAATGCCATTAATAAATAAATAATTAGGCGATATTTTTGCACCGATAACCCTTCTGCCTGAGATATTTCCCAGCTCATGGATATTAACAATAGCTTTTTCCAATTTATAGCGAGCACTGATAAAATAACCACTGACGCAGCTACTAAGGTCAATAAATGACCCATACCGACATGCCCTATATCGCCAAACAGTAAGTCTTCTACATGCACGTGCCCGTCATATTCGCCAATGCTCGCCAGTAATAAAATGCCCAGCGCCAGACCCACTTGCGAAATAATAGCCAAAACAGACTCAGATACTAGCTGCTGTTGATGTTGCGTCTGCACAATGATAAAAATCACAATCACGGAAATAATGGCAACACCAAACATCGGATGCACTGACATAAACATTGCAATAGCCACACCTAAAATAGCGGCATGAGCAATGGTATCCGCTAAAAACGCCAATCTATGCCACATCACCAAACACCCCATAGGCGCAGCGATTAAGGACGAAAAAACGCTAATTAAAATTAAAATAATAACGGCTTCAGTCATCATTAACACACCCTGCTAAACTATGTTGGTGGTCATGCTGATGCTTATAAACAGCTAAAGCAGTTGGCGCATGCTTGCCAAAAAGGGCTAAATATTCGGGGTGTTGTTGCACCATTTCAGGCTGACCTGAACAACATAGGTGCTTATTGAGGCATAACACTTGATCGGTTTGTGACATTACGAGATGCAGCTCATGTGATACCAATAACACGGCACAATCCAATGTTGTTTTTAACCGTGAGATCAGCTCATACATATCAGCTTCACCCGTAATATCTACACTCGATGTCGGCTCATCTAAGATCAGTAAATCAGGCTTTCCAAGCGTGGTGCGCGCCAGTAACACACGCTGTAACTCACCGCCTGATAAGTCATGGATTGAGTAATTGATTAAATAATCGACACCAGTGCTCTTTAACGCCGCTAAATCAGCCTGCGCCGATTGTTGATAAGGTAAAGATAAAAAGCCTCTGACAGACAGCGGCATTAATGGGTTTAAATGAATTTTTTGTGGTAAATAACCAATTTTAAGCTTTTTGTGGCGTTTAACCTCACCACTATAACCGCCTAGTAAGCCACTAATAATACCAACTAAGGTTGATTTTCCTGCGCCATTAGGGCCAATAATGGTGGTGATTTCACCGCGCTTTAAGGTAAATGAAATATCTTTAAGAACGGTACGGCCACTCACTTGATAACCCACATTTAAAACACTGATTAAATTATTAGACACGGCTCACTAACTATCAACAAAAATTAAAGCAGCGAATCATACTTACTAAGCCGCTACTTTGCATTAAAAACCATACGATTAGAGCGACTGAGCTTATTTAAAATGCCTTCGTCCGCATTCCCTTATCTCATAAATATAAACATGGCTTCTAACAAAGTGTTTGCTATGATCTATACATCAAATAAATCCCTCTCACTTATCAATATAAAGTCTTGCTAGGTGAGAGCCTATTTTAACACGAGGCCTACTCTTGTCTGACAAAAACACATCAGAAGATAGCAAAAATGAATCCCTAGTAGCGCTTCCTATCCATGAAATTATCGACGGCGTTTCTCAAGCAATCACCGAAAATGATAGCGCAGAGATAACACAATGGCTTGAACCGTTAAACCATGCTGAAACGGCTGATGTCATGGATGCGCTTCCCTCCGGGGAACGACTCCAACTGATTGAACATCTTCCCGATGGCATTGATGGTGAAGTGTTACTGCATATGGGTGAAGGCGCTGCAATAGAGCTTGTCGAAAACATGGATGCTGATGCACTTCAATCAGCGACTGAATCGATGGATACCGCTGACGTTGTTGAACTGTTCGATGAAGTCTTACCCAAGGATATTGCCGAAGAGCTTTTGGACAGCATGGATCAGCAACGCCGTGAACGCATTGAACTCAACTTAAGCTTTAAAGAAGATACGGCCGGTCGTTTAATGCATACCGACGCCGTTAGTGTGCGTGCAGACGTCACGATTGAAGCCGTACAACGCTATCTACGCCGTCATGATGAACTACCTGAGGATACGACCGTGCTCATGGTCGTCGACCGTGAAAATTACTTTCTTGGCGCTATTTCTGTTTTAAAATTGTTTTTAATACCTGCCGATACCTTAATAGCCGATATCATGGATAAAAACTGGCACACGCTTGACCCTAATATGTCTGAACGCGAAGTGGCTCGTCATTTTGAAAATCATGACTGGTTTTCTGCGCCGGTGGTGAATGAAGAAGGCTTATTTTTAGGCCGTATCGTGGTGGATGATGTTATTGACACGATTCGAGATGAAGCTGACCGAGCCATGCTGGCGCCTGTAGGTTTAAATGAGGATGAAGATTTATTTGCGCCAATGATTCCAAGTGCCAAAAGACGCACAGTGTGGCTAGCCTTAAATTTAGTCACTGCTTTTTTAGCCTCTTGGGTTATCGGCTTATTTGAAGCCACCATTGAACAAGTTGTAGCCTTGGCTATTCTCATGCCAATAGTCGCTAGCATGGGCGGCATTGCAGGCAGTCAAACATTAATTCTTACTATTCGCGGCCTTGCGATGGGGCAAATTGCCGGCAGTAACACCTCCTTTTTGCTTAAAAAAGAACTTGGTATCGGTGTGTTAAACGGTTTGCTGTGGGCCTTTGTAGTTGCCATTATGGCTTACCTCTGGTTTAACAGCTACCCCCTTGCTTTAGTCATCGGCGCGGCCATTATTTTAAACATGATTGCGGCGGCGCTTGCAGGCATTTTAGTGCCACTCACTTTAAACCGATTGAATATAGACCCTGCTTTATCTGGCGCTGTGGTGTTAACAACGGTGACCGATGTGATTGGGTTTATGTCATTTTTAGGCTTAGCCACGATATTTTTAACTTGAAACCTATGATGCAAATATTAGCCCTATTTTTTGCTCTGCTGCTTCTAAACGGTTGCAGTGACAACAATGTGTACCCTGACACCTTAACCGTTGTCACACGCAATGCACCAACCACTTGGTACCAAGGGCGTGATGGCCCTCAAGGCCCAGAGCATGACTTAATTATGTCCTTTGGGCGCTTCATTAATGTACCTGTAGAAATAAAAGTTGTTGCCAGCATTAGTGAAGTGCTTGAGCACATAAAGCAAGATAAAGCACATATCGCGGCCGCCGGATTAACCAACATCAAAGAACGCAGAGATCAAAACATATTATTTGGCCCTGAATATAATCAAGTACAACAGCAAGTTGTTTGTCGCCGCAGCAAAAATGCCGTGCCTAAATCGATGAATGATTTAATCGGCAAAAACATTCACGTCATTGCCAATAGCAGTTATGTCGAGCGCCTGACAGACCTTAAAAGCGAATATCCTAACTTAACTTGGACAGAAGTTGATGACATGGATACCGAGCAATTGCTTCAAGCCGTTTGGCAAAAGAAAATTGATTGTACCGTTGCGGACTCCAACATTGTCAGTATCAATCGACGATATTATCCTGAGCTGTTAGTTGCCTTCCCATTATCTGAAACACAATCTCTGGCTTGGGTGATTAATGAAAAATGGTCGTTTTTAGAAGATGATATACAAGATTGGTTAGATCACGCCGAAGAAACAGGCGAGCTAGCAGCCATCCATGAAAAATATTATGGCCATATTGATTTGTTTGACTTTGTTGACATGCGCGCCTTTAACCGACGCATTAAAAGCCGCCTACCAAAATATAAAGCCTTATTTGATAAAGCCAGCAAAAAATATAATTTAGAGCCTTCTTTACTTGCCGCTCAAGCCTATCAAGAGTCGCATTGGAACCCTAAAGCCAAAAGCCCAACAGGTGTTAGAGGCATGATGATGCTCACCCGAAATACGGCAAAAGAAATGGGTGTCACAAATCGAATTGACGTTAATCAAAGCATAGAAGGCGGTGCAAAATACCTTGCAAAAATGATCAAACGCATACCCAAAGAAGTCACAGGTGAAAATCGCATTTGGTTTGCCTTAGCCGCCTACAATATTGGGTTCGGTCATTTACGTGATGCACGTGTTTTAGCTGAAAAACTTGGCAAAGATAAAAATAGCTGGGTTGACCTTAAGCAAGTATTGCCCTTGCTGGCTCAAAAAAAGCATTACAAATCACTTAAATATGGCTATGCACGAGGCTCAGAGGCGCAAAACTATGTACAGCGCATTCGCAACTATCAGCAAGTTCTAAACCAAGCCGAGTGATAAAAAATTTTATACTAAATCTATTACAACGGTTTGCAAAACCAACTCAAGCCACTCTGGCTGCTATTTATATCAGCCCGTTAGCGGGAGAGCCTATGCAGTTATTGACACATGCGGCCTTAGTCAAACATAAAGGCATTGTTGATGACCGCTATTATAGTGATTCTGGTTTTTGGAAAGTATTAGAAGCCTGCCAAGTCACCCTCATTACCGACAATGACATTCAATACGCCGTAAAAAGAGCGCCCACTAAAGAGCTCGCTTCCGCCCTTTTAACGGGCGCACATCGACGTAATTTAGTCATTAAAGGCATGAAAACCAAGCAATTAATCGGCAAAAAATTTCAGATTGGTGGTGCTATTTTTCATTATAAAAAACCACGACCACCTTGCGGCTACATTGATAAAGTCAGCCTACGCAGAATGTGCTTTGCTTTGGGCAAAAAAAGTGGCTGCTGCATAGAAGTGATTAAAAGCGGACAGATACAAGTAGGCGACCAACTGCATTTCATCAATAAGTCATAAAACATAATGTTGATGCCTTAATTTCGCCAACCATTTAATTTAACTTCACAGAAGCCACAAAATTATTTTCAAGCATTCTCTCTGACAAAACCTTCTCCTTTTTTAATCAGCCTCATTTTTTTCTTTAAAACAGGGTGGGACATGGGCTGTTTGAGCAACGCGAGTTCCCATGCGCCTGTTTTAAAGGAAAAAATGAGGGGATCCGTAGGACTGAATTATTAAGGGCACCTTTTTATTTGGCTTTTTTGGTGTAAAAAAAGGCAATGCCTCGGCAATTGCTCCTGCATTGCTCTACCTCCTGTATCCATACAGTCGCATGCGGCATGAGCACGCCCCTTAGAATGAATAGCTATGAACTACAGATAAAGCAGGTAATAACACCTACGCCACATTATCATTATTGACACACCAGTATCAAAACATACTTTTCATACTGATCCACCAACGTAAATTCCACCATTATAAGCCGCCTCTATTACATCATAGACAGACTAACTTGCTTAGATGCCCCTTAAAGCTTAAAATCCGCACACTTTTTTTATGGGAGAAGCCGTTTGCTAACAACAAACATTCTCTCTATTTTTCACACATTTGGAGACTCCCTATGATCAAACCTCATGGTTCGGATACATTAAACCCTTTATATGTTGCCGACGACAATGCTCGTGCAGCACTACAAACAGAAGCCGAAGGCTTAAAATCTATCGTTGTTAGTTCAGCAACTGCTGCTAATGCAGTGATGATGGGCACAGGTTATTTCAACCCATTAACTGGCTACATGAACAAAGCAGATGCTTTATCGGTTGCGCGTGATCTTAAAACTACGTCTGGTTTATTTTGGCCAACGCCTGTTTTAAATCTTGTCGAAAATGCAGATGGCATTGCTGCTGGCGACAAAATTGCATTACAAGATCCAAACGTCGACGGCAACCCTATTATTGCAGTGATGTCCGTTGCGGCTGTTGAAGAATTCAGTGATGCAGAAATGGCAGAAATGTCTAAAGAAATTTACGCTGCCGCTGATGGCGAAGCGCATCCTGGTGTTGATGCCTTTAATTCTCAAGGTAAGGTGTGTATTTCTGGTGACATTCAAGTATTAAACTACTCGTACTTCAGCACAGATTTCCCTGACACCTTCCGTACTGCTGTCGAAATTCGTAACGACATCGAGTCACGCGGTTGGAAAAAAGTGGTTGCTTTTCAAACGCGCAACCCAATGCACCTTGCACACGAAGAGCTATGCCACATGGCAATGGATCGTTTAGGCTGTGATGGCCTTGTTATCCACATGCTTTTAGGCAAGCTTAAGAAGGGCGATATTCCTGCTGACGTGCGCGATGAAGCAATTCGTAAAATGGTTGAGCTTTATTTCCCTGAGAACAGTGCAATGGTGACTGGTTACGGTTTTGACATGTTATATGCCGGCCCTCGTGAAGCTGTATTACATGCTCTTTTTCGTCAAAACATGGGTGCGACGCACTTCATCGTTGGTCGTGACCATGCTGGTGTTGGCGATCACTACGGTGCATTTGATGCACAAACAATTTTTGAAGACCGTGTACCTGCTGGCTCTTTAGATATCGAAATTTTTAAGGCAGACCACACTGCATGGTCTAAAAAGTTAAACAAAGTTGTGATGATGTGCGAAGCTCCAGATCATGAAAAAGATGACTTTGTATTGCTTTCAGGCACTAAGGTTCGTGAAATGTTAGGCAATGGCGAAGCGCCACCTAAAGAATTTTCACGTCCAGAAGTGGCTGAAATTTTAATTAACTATTACCGTTCTTTATAGGTTTTAGTTAATTAAGCTCATCATGTTTTGCATGATGAGCTAGCAATAAAAAAGGGCGAGATAATCGCCCTTTTTTATTGCTATTCTACTAATCGAAGTTAACCAACTTAAAATTGTCAACTTGATTAAAGTGTATATGGCTGTAATATACAATAATGATTAATTGGAAGCATATATGCGGTTTTGAATGGGACACAGGAAACCAGCGAAAAAACGAAACAAAGCATGCTGTTAACCAGTTCGAGGCAGAGCAAGTATTCTTTAATCAACCATTACTCCTTTTACCTGATCAGAAACATAGCCAACACGAAATGAGGTATCATGCTTTAGGCAGGAGCAATAATGCTAGATTGTTACATATAACCTTTACCTTACGTTCTGATGACAAATTAATTCGCGTTATTTCAGCTCGTGATATGCACCGCAAAGAGAGAGAGACTTATGAACAACGCTAAAGTCATACCCACATTTAAAACCGAAGCAGAAGAACGAACCTTTTGGGAACAACATGATTCCAGTGAATATGTTAACTGGCAACAAGCAAAATCAGTTTTGTTACCCAACCTGAAGCCCTCAACTAAAACCATCTCACTACGCCTTCCCGAAGGTTTATTAGATAGCATTAAAATTGAAGCTAACAAGCGTGATATGCCGTACCAGTCTCTCATCAAGTCGTGGCTCGCTAACGATGTTAAGCAAAGCCGTGATCTTGCATAACCCTTAAGGAGCCTCTGATTAAGTTAATAAAATTTGAGCACAGAAAAAACTGTCGCTATTTTCGTCGAAATGAGCCGTAATAGTCACTCTATTGCTGCGATTTTCGACGAAAATATCGGCAGTTTTAGCACGTTCAAAATTATTGGACTTGTTCAGAGGCTCCTTAAGGGCATCTCTAAAAATAGAAGCACACTTTATGAAACGCAAAAAACAGCACCCTTTCCACCCAAAAACTCAGTCAATAGCCTACTATTGCCCTCCTTTTTGGGTGAAAAATGCACTATTTTCTGCATCACCTAAACCGCACTTCTATTTTTAGAGATGCCCTTAATTTATAAATACTAATTTAATGACTATAGACGACATAAAATCACTCACAGCAACGGATATGCAGCGCGTTAACGATGAAATATCGTCGCGCCTCACCTCCGACGTGGTACTAATTAATCAGCTCAGCAATTACATCATAGCTAGTGGCGGTAAGCGCTTACGCCCAATGCTCGTTATGCTCACCGCTAAAGCCTGTTCGTACCAAGGTAAACACGATGCCCTGCTCGCCTCTATTATTGAATTTATACACACAGCAACATTATTGCATGATGATGTGGTTGATGACTCCAAAATGCGCCGAGGTAAGGACACAGCTAATAATGTGTGGGGCAATGAAGCGGCTGTTTTAGTAGGTGATTTTTTATATTCACGTGCCTTTCAAATGATGGTCGAAGCCGAATCTATGCCTGTAATGGCATTATTAGCCAATACCACCAACATTATCGCTCAAGGCGAAGTGATGCAATTGCTCAACATCAATGACCCTGACACCACAGAAGAAAACTACAACAGCGTTATCTATTGTAAAACAGCGTGTTTATTTGAAGCCGCAACTCAAATTGGCGCGATGATTAGCGACATGAATGAAACGACGACTAACCATTTAAAAGCCTATGGCAAGCATCTTGGTATTGCCTTTCAACTGATTGACGATGCTTTAGATTATTCATCCTCTAGCGAAGCACTGGGGAAAAATGTGGGTGATGATTTAGCAGAAGGTAAAATGACCTTACCATTGATTCATGCTATGCAGCACTGTAGTGACACCGAACAAAAAATGATTCGTGAAGCCATAGAGCATGGCGGTACAAAACATTTAAAAGAAATAACTCAAATTTTAGTCAGCACTAACTCATTGCAATACACCATTGATAAAGCCAATGAGCAAGCCGACCTTGCTAAACAGTGCTTACAAGACATTGAAGACTCTGAATATAAATCAGCCTTAGTATTTTTAGCTGATTTTTCTGTGCAACGAAGCACTTAAACTAGTCATTTTTTTACTAGCATCATTGAGGATTACGCCACCTGTAGCTTTAACTTTATGGCTTTATCATCATCTGATAAGGTATAAAAAGCATTTATTTCAACATGATTTTTAAACTGAGCGCAGGCTATTTTTGACGGATGTTATTTTCACTCAACCAGCAATGCCTATGAAAAAATATTTAAGCACTAGTCGTTATATCGACACCCAACATCCCCAGATTATTAAAAAGGCTAATCAGCTTGCCAACGACTTAAGCTCTAAAGCTGATATTGCTAAAGCTTGTTTTGAATTTGTAAGGGATGAAATACAACACAGCAATGACTACAAACTGAACCCTGTGACGTGCAAGGCTTCAGATGTGCTGCGTCATAAAACGGGGTATTGCTATGCCAAAAGTCATTTGCTGGCAGCCTTGTTGAGAGCTAATTCAATTCCAGCAGGCTTATGTTATCAACGCTTAACCATTGATGATGATCAACCCCCTTTTTGCCTACATGGCTTAAATGTGATTTATCTTGAACAGTTTGGCTGGTATAAAGTGGATGCTAGAGGCAATAAAGGCAGTATTAACGCTCAGTTTACTCCACCCCTAGAACAACTTGCCTTCCCCATCATTGTTGAAGGGGAATTTGATTTACCCGATGTTTATGCAGAGCCTTTACCCCAAGTTATAAAGGCATTAACGACTCACTCGACATACTCAGAGGTATTAAATAATTTACCTGATATTGAGACTTAACTTTCTTCCTGACTTCCGCACTTTTTTTCACCAAACCCCGTCATATAAGGGTTTGTTAAA
>CAYZQE010000017.1:0-7467 GCA_964480635.1 uncultured Gammaproteobacteria bacterium
CGTTCACACAATACTTGGATCGCATACGCTTTAGTACGAAAAATATTTTCTTTACCGATAACATCCATTAACTCTCCTTGGTCTATCGCTTTTACAACCTGTTTTTTTAAGCTGCTAAACGTTAACGTGATACCAACATCACGTAAATTACCGACCATTTCACGAATTTTTTCTTCTCCGCTGGCATCAATCCAATTAATCCCGCCACCAATAATTAAAATGGTTCGTGCATTTGGAAATAAAGAACGAGCTTCGATAATTGCATTTTCAAAATAACTCACATTGGCAAAAATCAATGCCCCATCAAATCGAATAGGAACAAAGTCTTGGCTGATTGGGCTTAAATCGTGGGCAGTCATACTGGTTAATACGCCATCTGAATCTAATGCTTGTATTTCAGAGCGTGGTTTCATCGCCTTAATAACAAAAGCCACCATGGTTAAGACAATGCCCACCATAATGCCATTAGCAATGGCTGGTGCCATAACAAGGGTCGCTACAAAAGCAATGATACCAATAACAGCCCCTGTGCGATCCACATCCCAAGCATGAATAAGTGGTTGTACTCGTATCAAGCCAAACACCGCCATCATAACAATAACCGCCAGTACCGCTTGTGGTAGGTGATAAAGTAACGGTGTTAAATAGAGTAAAACGACGACCACAGCTAAGGCACTGACAATTGAGAACAAGCCTGTTTTAGCGCCAGCCTTAGCCGCCACAGCCGAGCGTGAAAAAGACCCACTCACGGTATAAGAGCTAAAAAAGCTGCCAATAGCATTGGCTAAACCTTGCCCGACTAATTCTTTATTCACATCGGTGCGTTGTTTGGTTGTCACTGCGATCGCTTTAGAGATTGAGGTGGCTTCCATAAAACCAATAAGTGCCATAATAAATGCTGCCGGTATCAACATCACCATAATATTCAAATCAATAACGGGCACGGCAAACTGCGGCAATCCTTTGGGAATATGACCCACCACTGCACCACCAGATGAAAATACGACTTCATTTTTATTGACGGTCATAAAGCGCCAGCGACGTTCATCTACCTTTATTCCATTAGGTACTTGGCCCTGTGCATAATAGTTAATGACACCATTGGATTGAGTCGCGCGAACTAAATGTGTTTGATATAGCTCGATTCTGCGCTGATTGTAATCATGTTTTAGATTCTCTTCTAAAATGCTCAAGGTTAAAACTTCACCTTGTAACTGTGCTTTAACTAAATTTAATTCAGTATCACCACTAGAAAGGCCACTTAATTCTTCGCTCTTTTTGACTAAATTATAACTTAACACTTCTAGCTGATCTTTAGTCTCAGCATAATCTCGAATCAAATTAACTTCTGTCGTAGCATGTATCGCATCTAATGAAATGGTTTCTTTATTTTCAAAATTAATGAATGCACTCAGTGCCGTTGCAATAACAACCGCTAAAAGCACACCCGGAATGCGCTTCATAAATATATCGGTTGCCCTTATCAGCAAATAAGCACCGACCGCAAAAGCCAGTGTCAGCCAATGTGCCTCACCCATTTGCAAAACCACTCCCCACAAATCGCTAAGGTATGAATCACTGCGCGGAAAGGGAACCCCAATAATTTTACTGAGCTGGGAAAAACCGATAATAATGGCGGCTGCATTGGTAAAACCAACCAACACTGGGTTTGAAATAAAATTAACTAGCACACCGAGTCTAGCGAGACCTAAGCCCAAACGAAAGACACCGACCATCAGGCCAAGCATAATAGCCAGTTCAATAAACTTGTCCGTTCCTACCTGTGCAAAAGGTATGATAGCTGCTGCTGACATCATCGACAGCATAGCGACTGGTGCTGTGTGTAATTGATTACACGAGCCCCACATGGCAGCAATAATAACGGGCAATACAGATGCATATAACCCATACACAACTGGCAAACCCGCTAGCTGTGCATAGGCCATACTTTGAGGCACCAACAGTAAGGCCACGGTAATACCCGTAATCACATCGGCACGGATTCCTTCTTTGCTCATTGGAAACCAACGTAAAAAGGGAAGCCATGTGTGAAGTGATGATGTTTTCATGTTTTTACTCTATTCAATTCTACCGATACTTGTTGTTAAACAGGAATGACATCATCCATCATGTTTAACAACGCTGGGTTAGTAAATAAAATTTTCGTTAGTTCATATAACGATTCATTTTATGTCTAAGAAAAGAATGTATTAACAGCCGCTTCTAGTGTGTCGCGCATATCAATATCATCGGTTAAAGGCTCAACTAATGCCATTTGACATGCATCAGAGGGGTTTATGCCTTTAGCAATTAATTGACCTGCATAAATTAACAAGCGCGTCGACATACCTTCATCAAGGCCGTGACCTTTGAGGTTACGCGAGCGTTGGGCAACTTGAATTAACTTTTCAGCCGTTTCCTTATCAATACCGGTTTCATGAGAAACGATTTCAACTTCCATTTCACTGGGTGGATAATCAAACGTCATCGCACCAAAGCGTTGTTTTGTTGATTGTTTCAAGTCCTTCATCATCGATTGATAACCTGGATTATAGGAAATAACAATCTGGAAATCTGGATGTGCATCTACTTGCTCGCCTTTCTTTTCTAAGGGCAATTGGCGACGATGATCGGTTAATGGGTGAATAACAACCGTGGTATCTTGGCGTGCTTCAACCACTTCGTCTAAATAACAAATAGCGCCAATACGTGCCGCCGTTGTTAAAGGGCCATCCTGCCATTTTGTACCATTAGCATCGAGTAAAAAACGACCCACCAAATCAGAGGCGGTCATATCTTCATTACACGCAACGGTAATTAATGGTTTTTTTAATTTCCAAGCCATGTATTCTACAAAGCGTGATTTTCCGCAGCCCGTCGGGCCTTTTAACATGACAGGCATACGCACCGAGTAAGCTGCTTCGTAACGCTCTACTTCCTTACCTATTGTGTGATAATAAGGTTCTTTGCTTATCATGTATTCGTTGTTATCTATCATCTATATATCCTCAATTAATCTTTAATTCTATTGCTGAAGTATTAAGCCATTATTTTGTTAATGACAAATACAACTCAGGTAGTTTTTCTGGTAAGCGCGACACATCATCTAAAACTAAAAAGTTTTTAGCGCCAAAAATTCGCGACACATACTGATCGGCATAGGGGTCGAGCGTTAAACAAAAGGTATTAATACCTTCTCGCGCTAGCTCTTCGACAGCTTTTTTAGTATCCATGCGTAAATATTGCGGATCATGTTCATCGTTATCCGCAGGTTCGCCATCGGTTAATATGAACAGTATTTTCTTTGCACTAGCACGCTGCTTTAATAAGCTGCCTGAATGCCGTACTGCTGCACCCATTCGCGTGGATAGTTGCCCTGTCATACCTGCTAAATGGCCTTTAACATCGTCATTATAAGACTCTTCAAAATCTTTAAAACGATAATATTCGACATCATGGCGACCATTTGAATCAAAACCATGAATAGCAAAAGGGTCGCCAATCTTATCCATCGCATCGGCCATTAATGCGGCTGCTTCGCGAGATAAGTCTAATATCGTGGTCTCTTTAACCGTTGCAGCGTCATCGTCAGCATTTATTGTAGATTCTAAACTCGCACTATCCAATGACTCTGCTGTGATAGCTGATTTAGAACCTGGCAGAGGATCATTGGTTGATTCAGACAAATCAATTAACAATAACACCGATAGGTCACGAATTTGTAAGGTTGTTCTTATGCCAATGCGTGGGTCAGGCTGCACACCACGGCGAATATCAATCATCGCACCAATGGCTGCATTTATATCTATTTCGTCACCATCTTCAACTTTACGCTGACGAATCACACCTTGGGGTTGCACCGCTTCGATCATTGTTTTCAAACGACGAACAATGGGTTTATTTCGTTCTATAATTTGTTCAATGTCATCGGGGTTGCCCATTTTTGGACGTTTTTCTAGCAATGTCACCCAGTTAGGCCGTTCTAATTGGGTTTGATAATCCCATTCGTGGTAGTGAATAGGTGATGAAATAGGTTCTTTTCCTTCCATGTCATTATAAGACTTTCCTTCATCTTCATAGGGAAACAACTCGGTTTCTAAGACCCAAATCTCTTGCGCATCATCACCCGCGCTTTCAACCTCAACCTCGTTAATCATTTGCATTAAGCTGACGTATTTACGTACTTGCTGTGTTTCACCAGGCAATAATTCATGGCCTTCTTCACGATGATCGGGTGACTGCCACAAACAACGATTATCATCACGATATGGGTTGCTGTATTTATCTGTTCTAGAATTAAGCGAAATATCCAGTTGAACGACTAAATCAGCTAACTTCAAACCTATTTCACGTGCTAACTCAGGATCATTTAAACGCGACTCTTGCACAGCTTCGGCCATAGCATCACGCACGAAAATAATTAATGGATGACTGTCTTGGTATTGCTCATCAATTAAAGCTCTTGCCATACGATCTAACAGAGGCTGTAGACCTTCGTTGTTTTCTATATTTGCTGGCAGTAACTTAATCCATAAAGCTTTCATCCCTGGAAATTTTGCTAATGCTAACGCTTCGATACGGGCATCTTCAATAACACCAATCAACAAACGTTGTAATTTTGTTATGTCATCGGCATCAGTTGCATAACTAGAAAAGACAACATGTGCCGCTGCATGAGCTGAACTTGCACGGTATACATCCATACCAGACACAGTCAATTCTTTCGCTTGTGCAGAGTTAGCTTCTACGCCTTCTGGTACATAGTCATCAAAGGCATCAGGTAGATGGATGAAATAGTGTTCAATATAAGGCTGATAACCTTCGCGCGTTTCAAAGTCACCTGAGGTTGGGCGAATAAAGAAATCACGACCCCATAATGAACGCAGGTACATGTTCAAACGACGTTGAACATTAACAAATAATACGCCACGCTGTTCTTGTAATAACACCGCTTTTGCTTGATCACTTTTTAAACTAAAATATTCAGCTTGGGCATCAAAATCATTGCGATATGCCGAAATACCCCATGCAATCCAGCGCCGCAATCCACCGAGTGTTAATTGCCCAAGTAATACATCTAAATTTTCTAGAAAGGGACGTATGGCACGGGGTGCTTTGCCTACTAAGTTATCCAATAAACTTAAATAAGCATTGTATAAATCAAGTTCACCTAAGCGGCTTGCAGCCGTGGGCGAGGTAGAAAAGACCAAAGCTAAAACTTCTGCACTGGTCCGAGAATACATTTTTATAGCCGTGGTCAGCAGCTCAGGTACGGCTTGCTCACCAATTTCTTTAGCGACTAGAGGCGCGCTTTCGATATAAGAAATAACTAGGTCAGTTCCTCTACCGAGCGATTTTAAACCGGCAGCACCGTCTAGGTAGGCTTGTAACCCACGTGGGCTAAAGACGCGCACGGCTTCATGCCAAGTAGCTTCAAGGACTTCACTGGCTTGTTCGCCAAGTTCATCCAGTAAATCTTGGTGTTCTGATAATTGAATAGCCAAAAATCACCTTTTAATTTCAAAATATTGGCAAAACATCATATCAATCATGCTATCAATTAATCTGGCCAAACACGTTGTTGTGTTGCGCTTTTATTGATTGCCTTGTTAGCTGACTTTGATTTTGTGTTTGCTTTGGGTTTTACCGTCGTAGGCTTTTTTGAGCTCACTGACGCTTTTGTTTCTTGTGTTTTTTTCTTAGCCACATTTTTTACAGGCTCAGTTTTTTTAACACTAGCGATCAATTTATCTTCAAGTTTAGTCATGATTTAAAACCTCGTTTATAATGGATTCGATGTCACTGACAGCTTTCTTTCCTCTGCCACCTAATTGGTAAACACTCACGCCTTCTAACGCTGCCCATCGATACGCAGCACGACGACCCAATGAATTTTCTAATGCCGGCAAATCACACGCCTGCAAAGCTTGTTTCATAGCGTTCGACAATGCACTTCTTGGCTCTACTTGATTACGTACAAAATAAGCTTGTAAATTTGGGTTAATTTCCCGCGCTACTTGTACCGCCTCAATCATATGCACGCTGCTCCAAAGGTCAGGAGGCGACGGCAAAACAGGGATTAGTAATATATCCACCATTTCTAAGGCTGTTTCGGTATATCCACTACCCAATGTTGGCGGACAATCTATAACAACATAGCGATGCGTACTGCTTGCCCAACGTATTTCTTTGGCTAAACCTGATGCTCCCGATACCACTTTTGGCATACCTTCTACATCTTCAAAATTTATCCAATGCTCTAAGGTACCTTGAGGGTCAGCATCAAGCAAAACAGTGCTTCCCAACTTGGTTAGACCCGCCGCAAGATTCAGAGATAGTGTCGATTTACCACAACCACCTTTTAAATTAGCAACAGCAAACTTGGTACTATTTTGAGTCATTTAACAACTCATCAACCAAAACTGTAAAATCAAAATCAACCTGAGCAAGCTCGTCATCTCTTGATTTAATAGCGACATTAACGTGGGTTCGACTAAACGTTAAATCGGGATAATAAGACTCTTTTTCAGACAATGCTTCTAGTTGATCAAGAAAATCACGCATCGCATCATAATCTGAAAAATCAAAACGTTGCGTTATCTGCTGGCTACGTTTTTGCACTTTCCAATGCTCACTAGCCTGCATTGCTAACATCTGATCAGACATCTCGCTGCTCCAGCTCTAACAACCACGATTCGATAGATTTAAGATGATCTTGTTCTTCTTTTAACAAGTCATTAAATAGTCTAAATCCACTGTCATTACCCACGCGTTGGCAATGTTGCGTAGCCTCTCGATACAAATGAATAACATCAGCCTCAAGTTGCCAATCAGCCAATAACATTTGCTGTAAATTTTGCGTCGATTTAACAGCGGGCAATTGTGTGCCGTTAGGCAATAAGCCTAAACCTAACATGTAACGAATAAGCCGCTCAGCATGCTCTAGTTCCTCTGCAGACTCCTGACGAAGTTTTGATGCAGCATCAGACATACCCCACAAGCCACATAATGTCGCCTGTGTTAGGTATTGTTGCACCGCAGCCATTTCGTGATTGACTGCACGATGCAAATATCCAATTAATTTAGGATCTATCAACATTTAGAGTGCCACTATATTGATCGTCACTACTGTTAGTTTTATGATCAGAATAGCGCTAACTATCCTTCGATAACCGTTGGTAAGATGCTTTCTACTTCACCGTGTACGCGTGCAATAATATGTGCTGACACTAAGCCATCACCAACACGTTCACATGCATCTGCTCCAGCACGAACTGCCGCGTTTACCGCACCTGTCTCACCACGAACTAATACAGTCACATAACCACCACCAACAAACTGACGGCCCACTAAACGGACTTCAGCTGCCTTTGTCATCGCGTCAGCTGCTTCTATAGCAGGTACTAAACCGCGTGTTTCAATCATGCCTAATGCAATTCCAGATATTTCACTCATTGTATTTCTCCT
>CAYZQE010000017.1:7567-10576 GCA_964480635.1 uncultured Gammaproteobacteria bacterium
GTGTTTCAATCATGCCTAATGCAATTCCAGATATTTCACTCATTGTATTTCTCCTAACTTTATATCAATTATTCAAAAAAACTAATGACTTAAGCGTCAATAGCCTTTGGTAAAATGTTTTCTACTTCGCCATGTACACGTGCAATTATGTGAGCTGACACTAAGCCATCACCAACACGTTCACAAGCATCTGCTCCAGCACGAACTGCTGCGTTTACCGCACCTGTCTCACCGCGAACTAATACAGTCACATAACCACCACCAACAAACTCACGGCCTACTAAACGAACTTCAGCAGCCTTTGTCATCGCGTCAGCTGCTTCTATAGCAGGTACTAAACCGCGGGTTTCAATCATGCCTAATGCAACTCCAGATATTTCACTCATTGTATTTCTCCTGACTTTATGTCAATTATTCAAAAAAAGCCTCTTTAAGTACCTTGGTACATTAAAGAGCGCTATGTGCTAAAAATTTAAGCGTCAATAGCTTTTGGTAAAATATTTTCTACTTCGCCATGTACACGCGCAATAATGTGAGCCGACACTAAGCCGTCACCAACACGTTCACATGCATCTGCTCCAGCGCGTACTGCTGCGTTTACCGCACCTGTCTCACCGCGAACTAACACAGTGACATAACCACCGCCTACAAATTCGCGACCTACTAAACGAACTTCAGCTGCTTTCGTCATTGCATCGGCTGCTTCAATAGCAGGAACTAATCCGCGAGTTTCGATCATACCTAAAGCGACACCTGTAACTGCATTTGCCATATCATTCTCCGTTATTCATTAATTAAAATTTAGTTATTGAACCCAATCGTCGATAATACCGGCGATAGTCAAATCTGTTAATACATTGTAGTCAGGCATTGCATGACGCGCTGCCGAACCACTAACCGTAATCACCCACTGTCCGGGTGGCACTCCTACAGGATCAGTAGCGACACAAAGCTTACCGTTGTAATCGCTTAGTACACGTAAAGACACGCTCTTCAAGCCATTAATACGGCGAGTAGTCACTAGGTCATCACGTACCTGCATTATTTCCACTTTAGCTTTCCTGCCAGTAATCTATAATCCCAACAATGGTCAGATCACTTGGGTATTCTTTGCTTCCTGCTGCTTCACGAGCGGCAGAACTACCTACACAAATGACCCAATCACCTGGAATACAACCAACCGAATCAACAGCAACGACAGGCGTACCACCTGGTTTATCGCGCAGCACTAATAATGGCCTATGACCCAAGCTTTCAACACGATTTGTCGATACCAAGGTTTTATCTACTTGCATGACTCTCATGCTACTTCCTCATCAATAATTTCTAAAGGGCTACCTAATGGGCGGTCTTGCAAGCTCATTTGGCAAACCAATTTGTTTTGTTTGCTTAGGTCTATATAACGATTTTCTATTGCCGCCTTAATACGTCGACACTTTTCAACCATACGCTGTCGCGAACCTGGCACTTTCGAATCATAAAGATAATGAATCGCTATCGGGATAGGCAAACCATTAGCCAAATTTAATCCCGTAAATATTTTAATCCCTATATCAAGATCGGCTGCACCTTCTTCTACCGTATGGAGGTGCGCATAATACGCAATATTGCGTAACTGAATTTCTTGGAAACCATCTCCAACACTAATATAACGCTCAGCATGCCCTATATCCGGATAGCAACCCTCATAACGATCGTTTACATATTCAATTTGCGACAAATTGTTAACCAATAAATTAACAATCAATCGCGCTATACCTTCATGAGCCGTACCTTCACCTGCACCCCAACCATCCATCTCACTGATGGCATTGACTGCTTGATACACTTTAATACGTGCATTATCGGCTGTTAAATCTTGTGTCTCTTGATAGAGCTGAGCGTTATCAATATAACGAAATACATTCAACTCACCTTTACTATCGGGTACATGCACACGGATAGCATCGGTATCGGTATCCACACCAATCAATAAAATATCGACCGATGCGCCACAGCAGAAGCTATTCTCTATCGCTTCTCTAAATTCTTGTAACCGCTCCAAACCTGCTTCAGCCGAAATACGATCGTTACTGCCGTGAGCCGCACATCCTTGATGTGATGGATCCGAGCTACTGCGATGATATACCACCACTTTTAAATAGCGCGTTTGAGCATCAGATGCGACGGGCTGACCCGTACGATAACGCGCTAACTCGACGCTTTCCCAGTGCTTAATATTTGCTTCAACATTAAACAACGCACCTGCATACGCATTACGTACCGTTAACGCTGATAACGGTAATCGCAAAATATACTTAGATAAGCCTTTTAATCGCCCATCTGAACACGGTGTAATATCAACGCAATGAAAGCCGCAATCTAAAAATAGACCTTGGGTATCAAGCGTATCTTCGACTTGAGTACGCAGATTATCTGCAAACTGTTTTACCGAATGCTGTAATGCGCCAAAGACACTGTGCGCATAAAGCGCCGGCATATCTAAACCTTTAAGCCAAGCATTCCCTAAAATAGACTCGGGTAAGTTATAACCCAACTGCTTTTCTACTAAAGCTTGCGCTTGAGCAGTAAAGCCGCTGTCATGTTGCATATTGGCCAGTTTTTTTAATACTGGAACAATCGCATCAAACCGTCCTTTTATCGCTTCTTCACAACGCTCTAATTGCGCATTTGCATGCAAATCAGTTAACGGGTGACGACACGATTGAGCGGGCAATTTGGCACAACTAACCGCTTCTGGTGCTGTAAACAAAGGCTTAACCTCTTGTTGAACCTTCGCTTCTTGCTGTGGCTGTTGAGCACTCTCTTGCTTAACTGCCACAGCGGACACCACAATATTTGGCTGCCCCATACCGACAGGTGCTTGCGAATGTCGGCTGACGCCGCTATTCGTTTGTTTTCTCCTGTAGGCATTTTTAGTATTCATGGTTTTATCAGCACGCTATGTCAACGATTTAAGCTAGACGCTCTTGTTGACTCACACAAAATGAGCCAAGCGATAACTTATAA
>CAYZQE010000017.1:10676-30777 GCA_964480635.1 uncultured Gammaproteobacteria bacterium
GCGATAACTTATAAACCAATGACTTAAGCACTTGCGCCACCCGACAAGGTAACTAAACCTGTCTTACAACTATTGCCACTACCACCGGTCACTTTAGAAACCACTGCTTCAGGGCGTTCACGGTCTTTAAGAGCATGAGCACCTATATTATCGCGCTTAACTGATACACCTTGTTGCGTTTGATTTCGACCTGCAGAAAACAAACCTTCTGTACCTGTTACCAAACCACCGCGCGACCAATCATCGCCCGTAATTAACATACCTTGCTCACTGCCTTCACCTGTAATCACCTTAAGCGATACATCTTCTTGTATCGAGGTCACATTTTGCGCAGCAACAGGAGCAACAACGTCTCTTATGTGCCTAAATTCTGGCGTACCTGAAATAACACCATCTGCTTTATTAACAGCACCGGTAATTGAATTCCTATGCGCATACACACTCGTATGAACCGGATCATTACTTCGTTGTTGCCAAGCAGACTTAGCCGGTGATTGCACTGTAAAATCAGACTGATAAGCCTCTACAGCAACAACTGGAGCGGCTTCTGCCTGGTTATTTCTCACCATATGGTGCATCGGTTGAGCATTACAAACAGCACTATCTTGCACGCCTTGATAATATGCACCCGTGACACTTTGACAAGCGCCACGCTGAAAACCACCCATTAAACGAGGGTCTTGTGCTGGAGTTGAGCCAGATACATTCATCGCGGCAAAATTGTTTTGTGCCACATGACGCTGCTCACTCATCACAACGGCTTCGTTTGAACAAAATTCATTCATTAGGTCTCGACCAATAGCATCATTACCGGTCACTGTGCGGCAAATGCCACGCTCATCACCCGTTGTATTATGCGCGTGAATTGGCTGATTACCACTCACTGCCTGACCATTCCACGTACGACTCATAGCCGTCTGTGTTGCCATTGCTTGTGGCACTTGTTGACATGAAGTTTGAAAAAATTCACGGCTAACATATTCACTTCCGGTGACGACAGAGCAGCTACCCTTGTCGTCACCCGTTAGCTTTGGGGAGGGGCTGCCCTCCGTTCCGCTCAGCCTTCGCCCACTCAATGTGTGCATATCATGCACTTTGCTGGAGCGCTGGTCGCAAAAACCATTTCGTGCTGAGCTATCATATT
Organism: uncultured Gammaproteobacteria bacterium; assembly: GCA_964480635.1. Lineage (GTDB taxonomy): Bacteria > Pseudomonadota > Gammaproteobacteria > CAYZQE01. Next base: position 11,821 of record CAYZQE010000017.1, read on the forward strand.
GATTGCCCGTCACTCTTTGGCAAGTCCCTGGCTCATTGCCGGTTACTTTTTTATCACGATCAACCAGGTTACCTGTAATAGACATGCCACCATCGTTTGAATCAACGGCTACTTTCGCTGGCGTTAATGGAGCCTTAGTACCGCAAGCCGATTCGAATCGCTCACTAGACACATATTCAGATCCTGTTACACGACCACATAAGTCTTGATCGTCTCCCGTAATACCTGAAATACGCGATGATTCACCACCTGACACAGGCATACCAGCTGAGGTATGAGACAGCGCTACTTTCGCTGGTGCTTGAGGAACAATTGTTCGAGTCTGCATATCAACATATTCAGAACCTGTTACGCGCTGCGATGATCCCGACTCAGACCCTGTGACTGCATTATCTCTCGCTTCATCAACACCCGTAATGGACATGTTTTTAGCGGTAACACCCTCAATAACTTTCATCTGAGAAGGCATGGCCTTAGACGTTGAACAGCTGGATTGAAAATGTTCAGCACCCAAATATTCACTGCCAGTAACAACTTTACAACCACCTGCTTCGCCACCAGTAACCTTGTCACTAATTGCAACATTGGTACCTGTCATATCTTGACCATGAGACGTTTTACTGACTTTAACTTTTGCTTCTGCTGGCTGCGGCGTGGTTGAACAAAAATTATTAAATTGCTCTGCACCCAAATATTCTGTACCTGTAATATCACGACACGTACCTGCTTCTACGCCGGTTATCTTATCTGTTTGCTCAACTTGGGTGCCCGTCACTGACTGCCCCGATAATGTTGTGCCCACTTCAACTTTAGCAGGCGCATCATCAACCACAGGGCGCACTCGACCACTAGGGCGACACGCCTCAGATTCTCCGCGACCAGACACGCACATGTCTTCACGACGCATTTTAGCCATTGCTCTTCCCGTCAATGATGACGACGATGAACCTGCGCCACGCACCAATGATTTACGAGCTGCTATACCCGCTTTACCGGGTAGCGCTAACTTACCTTTTTTAGATAAATTATTGCGTCGCTGACGACATAACGCCTTAACGCTTAAGCTTGCATCAGTTGCCATTTGTGCGTCACTATCTATCAGCTCACACAACGAGTCTAACTCTGCATTATTCGACAATTTTTCTGCCTCACTATCACAAGGTTTAGCTGACTTTTCATCAGCACAAGCATCACAACACGCTTCTGCCTCTTCGGCAGGAACACTACTAGCAGCAACATCTTGAGCTGGCTTTCTTCTACCAACATCAGCTGGCTTCGACGGCAAGGTACTCTTTCCGCCTTTTGCCAACATGGCGCGGCGCGCCATTGAAAGTGCTTTACCACTCAATCCTTTACTGCTGATATCTGTGGCTACAGCCGCCTGTATTGGCTCATTGGCTGGAGCAACTGCGTCTACTACTGCCGCACTCTCTACAACTTGAGATGTCGGCGCAGCAACACTTGCTACCTTAGCACGCGGCTTTCGGCCTGCTGCTTTTATCTTAGCTCCGCCTGTGCGAGACATTTCTGCTCGCCTAGAACGCGCTAATTCACGACCTGTTAATGCAGGCGCTTGTACTGAATCTGTCATACTGAATACCTTTTATTAAAGGGTTCTAAATATGTTGCGGCCAACACTCCAATTCAGGAAGTGAACACTGCCGCTGTATCTTTTTTACTTTTTATTAACTTAAGCTAGGCACGCTTTTCGCGCCTAGCTTAAAACGACAACTTAATTGCCGCGGTGCACTACAAATGACATGCCTTGACTTTGCGAGTAATTATCATAACCAATTAAACGTACATGGTTATTAGGATACTCACGATGACATGCTTCTAGCTCACTTAATACTGTTTCTACTGATTGCTCACCAAACATAGGAAGCTTCCACATATACCAATAATAATTAAAAGCACGACTTGGCTCTACATGCTCAATTGCTGGGTTCCAGCCTTGTGCAATAACATAGGCAATGTGAGCGCGTGTTTGATCTGCCGTCATTTCTGGCAAGTACGAAAACGTCTCGAATTTTGGTGTTGACTTATAGTCTTGAATTTCAGCCATTCTAAATACCTCTTTAAATTTTGTTGCGTTAGTGATCTAGCTAACGACTAACCAAACTGGTCAGCCATTAGCCAAACATCCTTTAACGGTTTACGTTATCCAGCTTATCTACTGTATCGAATTCAAACTTGATTTCTTTCCAAGTTTCCATGGCGATTTTAAGCTCTGGGCTTTGTGACGCTGCTTTCGTTAATACAGCCTTGCCTTCACGCTCAACATCAACACCGCGATTACGCGCATCAACACAAGCTTCAAGAGCAACTCGGTTTGCAGCTGCACCAGCAGCATTACCCCAAGGATGGCCTAATGTTCCACCACCAAACTGTAATACTGAGTCATCACCAAAAATAGCAACCAATGCTGGCATATGCCATACATGAATACCACCTGATGCTACTGGTAAAACACCAGGCATTGAACCCCAATCTTGGTCAAAGAAAATACCACGACTACGATCTTCAGGAATAAATGATTCACGCATTAAGTCAACCCAACCTAATGTTGCAGCACGATCACCTTCTAATTTACCAACGACAGTACCAGAATGTAAATGATCACCACCCGATAAACGTAAGCACTTAGTTAGTACACGAAAGTGAATGCCGTGATGCGGGTTACGATCAACAACCGCATGCATTGCACGGTGAATGTGTAATAACATTCCATTTTTGTGACACCATTGCGCCAAACCTGTGTTGGCACAAAAGCCGCCAGTAAAGAAGTCATGCATGATAATTGGCGAACCAATTTCTTTAGCAAATTCTGCACGTTCGTACATTTCTTCTGGTGTTGGAGCCGTTACGTTTAAGTAATGACCTTTACGCTCACCTGTTTCATTTTCCGCAGTTTCAATAGCATCTTGACAAAACAAGAAGCGATCACGCCAGCGCATAAAAGGCTGAGAGTTAACATTCTCGTCGTCTTTAGCGAAGTCTAAACCACCGCGCAACACTTCATATACCGCACGACCATAGTTTTTAGCCGACAAACCTAATTTAGGCTTAATCGTACAACCTAACATTGGACGACCATATTTATTCATTTTATCACGTTCAACTTGGATACCATGAGGCGGCCCATTACAAGTCTTAACGTAAGCAAGTGGAAAACGGATGTCTTCTAAACGTAATGCACGTAATGCTTTAAAACCAAATACGTTACCAACCAACGAGGTTAGTACGTTAACCACTGAACCTTCTTCAAAAAGATCAATTGGGTAAGCGATAAATGCGTAATGACACGTATCATCACCAGGCACGTCTTCAATGCGGTAACAACGACCACGGTAGTAGTCCATGTCAGTTAATAAATCTGTCCATACCGTTGTCCAAGTACCCGTTGAAGATTCCGCAGCAACAGCAGCAGATACTTCTTCACGATCAACGCCTGGTTGAGCTGTGATCTTAAAGCAAGCCAGTAAATCAGAATCAAGCGGCACATAGTCCGGTTGCCAATAAGTTTCGCGGTAGTCTTTTACGCCCGCTTCGTAGGTCTTAGCCATGTGTGTGCTCCTATAATTGAGTATTTGGCATAACGCAACTTCACTACAAATTTCATAATGAAATTACTCATAAAAACTGGACTTAGTTCATCCAAGTGCGCAGGAGTATAGCAGTAGTTTTTTAAAAGTATAATTCGATTATGTAATGACCACTATAAATAAAACATTATAGCATGCTAAAATAGCCAATATGAAGCCAACCATTCACCAATTAAAGATCTTTCGTAGCGTTGCCGAACACAAAAATTTTACCAAAGCTGCTCAGACACTACACATGAGTCAGCCCGCTGTTTCTATGCAGGTAAAACAAATAGAAAGTACCGTTGGCTTGCCTCTGATCGAGCAAACGGGTAAAAAGCTGTACCTTACCGAAGCTGGCAAAGCCATTAACCAATGCGCCATTAATATAGCAAGGCTACTTGAAACCACTGAAGAGACCATTGATCAATTCAAAGGCATGCATAAGGGTAAGTTACGCATTTCAGTGGCAACAACAGCGGGTTACTTTGTAATAAAGATGCTGGCTAAGTTTTCTAACTTATACCCTGAAATATCTATTAAACTTGACGTCACTAATCGTCAATCACTACTAGAACAACTCGATAACAATGAACGTGATTTAGTTATTATGGGCGAACCCCCACAAAATAAAGGCTTAGAATCTGAAGCTTTTATGGATAACCCACTTATTATAGTTGCCCCCAAAAACCACCCCTTAGTTAATTCTAAAAATTTAAATATAAAGGATTTAGCCCATGAACCCTTTGTCACTCGTGAAAAAGGCTCAGGAACAAGGGCTGCAATAGAACGTTTTTTTGAACAGACTGATATTGACATTAATTACAGTATGGAAATGACTAGCAATGAAGCCATTAAACAGGCCGTTCAAGCAGGCATGGGCTTAGGCATTGTATCAAGTCACACGGTGCAACTTGAGCTAGCCACGGGCTATTTAATAAATTTAAAAATTAAAAAATTCCCCATTATGCGTAAATGGTATCTTGTCCAGCGTGTTAATAAGCTGCATTCGCCCATCGCCACTTTATTTGAATCTTTTGTTCTAAAGTATAAGCATGACACTGCATTTGAATAGCTACCTATAACTTTGACATCACTATTTTAGTTTTTATATTTAAAGATGGCGAATGACTCACCAAACACCCTTTTTACGACTTGAAAAAAGCAGCTAACCCCGAACATATTTGGGATGACCTCAATAATAGACAATAAATTATGACTGATAAAAGTTTAGCAATAACCGGCGAACAAGGGACTCCAGAATGTCGCCCCATGCAGATGAGCGACTTAAATAACGTTCTCAAAATCATCAACACCCATGATGATGACGATGGTGAAGCAGCCGAAGTCGATTACCAAAACAATGGCGTAGAGCACCAATACGTCTTAACACTTAATGAACACATCATTGGTGTCACTGGTTATCGCCCCGTTGAAGCCACCGATGCAACCTATTGGTTATCCTGGACGTACTTGGAAAAAGCCTATCAAGGCCGTGGTTTTGGTAAACTTATGTTGGCGCAATTATTTGATATTTTAAGCGCTAAAAATGCTCGAAAAATTTTCGCCAAAGTGTCTGATTATAAAGATCCTGACTTAGGCAGCATCTATCACAATGCCTTTAAAGCCTACGAATCACTCGGGTTTACAGAAGAAGTTGTTAATCATGGTTTTTATGATGAAGACGAAAACCAACACATACTGGGTTTAACGTTAAATGTAGATGCCGACTTTAGCGACAGCAACATAGATGACGATGAGCCTAAAATAATGGATGAAAAACCTATTATTCGCTTTAATGGCTTATATGAAATAGCCGAATCTGATGGCTCTTATACCTTTTCATGGATTGTGAAAAAGAAAAAAGGTTTTTTTGATAAGCGTAATTTCACCACAGAAGACCTTATAATGGGCTTAAACAATGTAAAAGATGAAGGCGGGCGAAAAGTTTTTTTGACATTCCCATCAAATTTACCTTTAATCCACACCTCACTTCAGGCCGCAGGGTTTAAATTCGTAGGCAGCCTCTCCGATTATTATGAGCAAGGTGTTCACGAATTTCATTTTTCACACGACCTAACACAACTTTAACAAAGGCAATCATTAATGAAACACAGTATTTATATCGCAATATTTAGCAGCATTATTTTTTTAAGTGGTTGTGAAAATAATAACTATGCCAAAACAAATATCGACCTTGATCGCGTGCTTGTTGTCACGTCTGACACACTACAGTCTTATGATAAAATCATTAGTAAAAACGCAAACCCAGATACCGACCAAGTATTTTGGGGCTTGGCCGAAAAGCTAGCGGTTAACTATAACAATACTCAACCAAAAATTTACGAAGGCAACATTGGTGTCATACCTCAAAAAGATGCGTCATTGCTGGCTTATGTTGATAGCAATGCAAACAACACATTAGACCGAGGCACTGAAGAGCTTCTTTATAAAATTGAAATTGATGGTGAAAACGCACGTATTATAGCATCCAGCAACAGTGGTGAAGTTCAAGAACAAGGTTTTAGCGCTGGCGGCTTGATGACTGGCTTTTTAATTGGCAGCTTATTGTCCAGACAAAGTAGTGCCGGCGTTAACCGCTCAACACTCGCCAACAAAAAAACAGTATCACGCCAGCAAGCGTCTCAAGCTAGAGCCAAAGCAAGTTCAAGCGCTCGCTCTAGAGCGGGCTCTGGAAGTCATGCTTCTGGTAAGTAAAACGAATTACCCCTCTCCCTTGCAGAAAAGGACTAGGGTGAGAAGGTAAATATTCTAATTTGGTCAGCTTTTTGATATATCTCCCTCGGCAATTGCTCCTGCATTGCTCTAATAAGTTACATCCGTGTAGCCATCACCGCAACCCTCTCTCACTAGGAGAGAGGGCTTAGATACAAAGCTTTTATGACACATTCCACCACTTCATTAACTAGCAAACAAATTGGCGTTCTGCTTTTTTCCATTCTCGTTGTTGCACTGTGCAGCATCGTTTACGAACTCATCATTGCCACAGTCTCCAGTTACTTATTAGGCAATAGTGTTTATCAGTTTTCGCTCACTATTGGTTTTTTCATGTTCGCCATGGGTGTTGGCTCACAAATATCTCGCTACTTTGACGATCAATACATTCGTAACTTCATTCTTATTGAAATTGCCATCGCACTAATTGGCGGCATCGCCAGTATTTTATTATTTATGGCTTTCCCTTTTGCTAGAGTGCTTTACGAGCTAGTCATGTATGGTTTAATTTTAATCATTGGCGCACTCGTGGGCATGGAAATCCCTGTTTTAACGACCTTGCTTGCACAAAAAGACAGTATTCGTGACTCTATTGCCAATGTCATGTCTTTAGACTATTTAGGCGGTTTAATGGGCGCGGTTGCTTTTCCCTTATTACTACTACCTTCTTTAGGTCTAATTCAAGCTTCCTTTACTATCGGGTTAATTAATATTTTTGTTGCCATCATTAATGTTTATATATTTAAAGATCACCTCAAGAACTATAAAGCCATGCTTTATCTTAGTTTTAGTGTTTTGTTTTTTTTAATTTTGTTTGTATTTTATGGCAGCGTCATCACCCGCTTTGCAGAAAAACAACTGTATTTTGATCAAGTCATTTACTCCACCCAAACACCGTATCAAAAAATAGTGATGACGAAATCCGTTACTCATCCTGAACAACGACTTTATATTGATGGCCATATTCAGTTTTCAACACGTGATGAATATCGCTATCACGAAAGCTTAGTACACCCAATGATGAGCATTGAGGGTGCAAGGGAGAATATTTTGGTGCTTGGTGGCGGTGATGGCCTAGCGATCAGAGAGCTCCTTAAATATAATGACATTAAGTTCATACACTTGGTGGATATAGACCCTGAAATGATCCGTATTGGTCGTGAATTACCCATATTAACACGCATCAATTTAGACAGCCTGTCATCCGATAAAGTGACCACCTATGCCGAAGATGCTTTTAGCTTCATCAATCAACCCGGCATTTTATACGACCGCGTCATTATCGACATGCCCGACCCGCACAACGAAGCGATTAACAAGCTGTATTCGCGTGAGTTTTACACCATGATAAAGCGCCGTATGGCACCCGATGGTATTTTAGTCACTCAAAGCTCATCGCCATTTTTTACGCGACAGGTATTTTGGAGCATAGAAAATACGCTCGCATCCGTGTTTGAACACACTAAAAGCTATCAAACTTCTTTGCCGTCATTTGGTATCTGGGGGTTTAACATGGCTAAAAATAATGCCGCATTTCCTGATGCTTTTGAATTAACAGTACCCACTAAAGCCTTAACCAATGACACCATGCTGGCTTCTTTAGTGTTTTCTAAAGATATGAGTAAGATTCCGACGCCTATAAACTCTATTATGGAGCCTAAGCTGTACCAGCTTTATATTGATGATCTAAGTCAGTGAGCTGTTACGCTAAAGACATCAACTGCTACCTCGAAAAATCTCTTCTGTTTTTTGAGCTTTAGGCTGAAATATTGTTTCCAAATGCTCTAACGCTTTTTCGGCTTGTGCATCACCACACATAAAAATATCAAAGGCTGCATAATCGCGCTCTGGCCATGTGTGCACGCTAATGTGTGATTCGGCCAACAGCGCAACACCAGTCACACCACCGCCTTGAGTAAATTGATGCAAATGAATGTGCAATAAAGTCGCACCTGCCGCCATAGCCGCATCCGTTAATGCCTGTTCAATAACGTCTACATCTTGCAAGAACTTAACCTGCCAAAAATCAACAATTAAGTGCTTGCCTGCATAATCACTGTTCAAAGGTTTTGTATTTTGTGCATCGTACTGAAAGCTTTTACTGGTTTTAATATTAATCATTGCTGCGCTAAACTAAAGGAGGTTATAAATGAGCCCATGATTTTAACATTAACATCACCTCACTGGACGACAATAAAACATTAATGACCGCATTAAAGCGCTGCTGATCGATTTTATCGTGCAAATGATGCCAAACTTTTAAACCCAGTAACAACATGGGTGCCAACAAACCCATCTGTATCTGTGTATCTGTAATGGCGACATAGTTAAGAAAATTTAATGGCATTTATTTAAGGTCTATAAAATATGGTGCTACTCTAATTGAAAAATCATTCGAACCTTTTAATTTAATTCATGCTCTTATAACACTATATACTTTTTTTTAAAAACAAGTATATAGTGTCGGTAACATACTATAAACCTTTGATTTAAAAGTTAAAAAACTCATGAAAATACCAGTTTCACCGCCGCATTTAACATCGCTTTTACAGTCGCTTACTAGGAGTAATCCTGAGCTTATATTTGAATTATTGAAGCCTGAAAGCTTAACTGCCGATAATAAAGGCCGCTATTTACACTGGGATAGATTAAGGCATTTACCACTCATCAACTACCAAAGCCATGAACACTGGTGGCTCAGCATTAAACTGACACGTAAAGGCCTGTATAAAAGCCTCCCTTTTATCGCAACCGACAGCAATCCATTTCAATTTTCAATGCCCGATCAAATCTATCGTGAATGCCATTGGCTTGACCGTTATGCCGCAGGTGCCATTCAAGCCAGTGAAGCCATAACCAATACACAAACACGCCACACCTATTTAATTCGTTCACTTATTGAAGAAGCTATAAATTCTAGCCAACTTGAAGGAGCCTCGACTACGCGCAATGAAGCGAAGGAAATGATTCGCCAAGATAGAGCCCCGCAAGACAAAAGCGAACGTATGATTTTAAATAATTACCTAGCCATGCAATTTATTCGCGACAATAAGGACGAGGCATTAACCCCTTCAATCGTGTTCGAATTACACCGTATTATCACAAAAGATACGATAGATGATGATGAAATTGGTCGATTTCGTAGTGCAAATGAGACTATTCATGTCATTGATAACAAAACTCAACAAAGCCTGTATACGCCTCCACCAGCGCAGCAACTAGAAACTCGCTTACAAAAATTGTGTGACTTTGCTAATTTAGGTCTGCAAAGCCAAAATAAGGAATCTTTTTTACACCCCGCTATACAAGCCATTACATTACATTTTATGCTGGCATACGACCACCCGTTTTGTGACGGTAATGGGCGCACTGCAAGAGCATTATTTTATTGGGCTATGGCAAAACAAGGCTATTGGCTGATGGAGTTTATTTCTATTTCACGGGTGATAAAGAAAGCATCGTCACAGTATGGCAAAGCTTTTTTATACACAGAAACCGATGATAATGATCTCACCTATTTTTTAATCCATCAACTTGATGTTATTCACCAAGCCGTCGATGACTTACATGTTTTTTTACACGATAAAATGCAAGGTATTAAAGAGACAGAAAGACTTTTAGTTGATAACCCAAAACTTCAAGGCAAACTTAACTTTCGCCAATTAGCATTATTACGCCATGCACTAAAACATCCGCGCTTTAGTTATGCAGTGCAAGAGCACCAACGAACGCATGGTATTTCATATGATGTTGCTCGCAAAGACCTATTGCAAATGGCTGACCAATTAAAATTATTGATTAAAACGAAACAAGGCAGAAGCTATTATTTTGTCGCACCCAATGATTTAGAAAAAAGAATTTCAGCTTAAAAGGTTAACTTTAAGTCATTTTTATGAATCCCTTCTTAGTACAAAGATTTCAAACCTATATTTAACTGATACAATCACCATTCTTTTATAAAACTATCAACACCATGACATACAAAGCAGTAGCCCTTATTTCGGGTGGACTTGATTCGTTGCTTGCCGCCAAAGCCATGCAAGAACAAGGCATTCACGTTGAAGGCATTAACTTTTATACCGGTTTTTGTGTCGAAGGGCATACCCACGCCATTCGTAAAAAAGATAAAGACAAAAATAAACGCAACAATGCTTTATGGAGTGCCGAACAATTAGGCATAAAGCTGCACATTGTTGATATTGTTGAAGAATATAAACAGGTTGTCATCAACCCTAAACATGGTTATGGCGCTAATTTAAACCCATGCTTAGATTGCAAAATTTTTATGGTGACTAAAGCCAAAGAGTGGATTAAAAAACATAATTTTGACTTTATTATTACCGGTGAAGTGATTGGCCAACGCCCCATGTCACAACGTAAAGAAACCATGCCCGTTATTTCTGCCGAATCAGGTGCTGATGACTTATTACTACGCCCCTTATGCGCACAAAACTTACCACCCACTAAACCAGAAACCGAAGGCTGGGTTGACCGTGAAAGGCTGTTTGACTTTTCTGGCCGTAGCCGTAAACCACAAATAGAATTGGCGCATAAATGGGGTTTTGAAGACTTTGCTCAACCCGCGGGTGGCTGCTGCTTTTTAACCGATGCCAGCTATTCGGTAAAACTACAAGACTTATGGGACAACCGCCCTACTAAAGACTATGAAATTGATGACATCATGCTGTTGAAAGTTGGTCGGCACATACGCCCATCAGAACGCTATAAAATTATCGTTGCACGCGAAGAAGGCGAAACACGCTTTTTATCGGGCTACAAAAAACAATACCAAACTATCAAAACACTCAGCCATTCTGGGCCTATCGCTATTATTGAAGGTGAGCAACTGACCGACGATGAAATTACATTAGCTAGCTCAATCGTGGCGCGCTATAGCAAAGGAAAAATGGCTGACAGTGTTGAGCTTAATTACAATGATGGCAATGGCGCAGAGCGTGATATTTCGGTTAAAGCCATGTCTCCTACTAAAATACCTAAAGATTGGTTTATTGTTTAACTGGATATGTTTAATTGGATAATTTTATGATTGAAGTCAATGCTCGACGCTTACTATGCCCTATGCCCGTTATTCGCTTGCAAGATGCACTAGAACCATTAGACGATGGCGCTCAAGTCATCATTACTTGCACCGACCCTGGGGTAATGAACGATATTCCCGCATGGTGCCGCATTAACGGACATGAAATTGTCTCGTCTGAGCATGATGAATTAGAGTATACCTTTACGGTTAGAAAAGTTGCTGACAGTGGATATTAATAGTTATAGCTTCACATAGGTTGTTGGGGCGACTAATTTAATACCTAAGTCCATCCCTTTAAGCGATTCAGAGTGACCTATAAATAAATAGCCACCTTGTCTTAATGACTTAACCAGTCTGCGTATAATATCTTCTTTGGTTTGGTCATCAAAATAAATTAAAACATTACGCAAAAAGATAACATCAAATTTACCAACATCTGGCAGGGGTTTTATTAAGTTTATTTGTTGAAAACTGCATTTTTTTCTTAGTTTTTCATCGACGAGCAAAAAACCATCAAATTCATCCTTTCCTTTTAAGCAATATTTTTTTAAATATGGCTTCGGAATACCATCAATTCGCAGTGTGGGGTATAAACCTTTAGCCGCTTTTTCTAAAATTGTTTTAGAAATATCCGAACCAAAAATTTCCCATGGCGTTGTAACGCCAAATTTATCATCGAGGATCATCGCTAAGGTGTAGGCTTCTTCACCGCTTGACGACGCAGCACTCCAAAGCCTAAATAATGAAGCCCTAGGATGATTGGGTATAATATTTTTCTTTAAAAACTCAAAATGCTCTGGTTCTCTAAAAAAATAAGTCTCGTTGGTTGTTAGCAAATCGGTTGCCATCTGTTTTTCAAGTTCATTTCCCTTGCGAAAAATTAAATCTATATAGCCTTGAAAAGAGTTTAGTTTATGAAAACGTAAACGTTTATTAAGGCGTGAACTGACCAACATTTGTTTTTTATCGCCTAAATCAATACCTGCTTCTTTGTAGATAAAGTCTCTAATTGCGCTATATTCAGACTTTTTTAAATCTGGCAGTTTAAATACATCATCAACGTTAGCCAAAAAATCAATCCTCTAGTAAATCCCTTAAGAAGCTTAATGATAGTATAAAAATATAAAAAATCAGCTAAATAGTGGTGTCCACTATCTATACACACCATTGCAGGAAATATTAATTCCCAATGGCTGTCAGTTCAAGCTCTAGCCATTACACATCAAAAAAACATTACTGCTTCGACAGCAGCTTCTTCTTCGATTAATTTACCCAACGCGCTATCCGCAATTACCGTTCACTACAGCGTGAATGGTATTGACTGTAGAGCCTACATTTGTAGCTAGTGCAGAGTCATCTGTGTTTTTAAGGGTATAATCTAAATCAATCTAATCATGCTCCGCAGAGATTATCTCATCTACTTATCGCACTAATTATGTGCAATAATGCTCGCTGCGCACCGCTATGATGCGCCAACGCATTTAATTCGCTAATTTCCACTTTTTAGTGCAAAAATTTTTCTCTGAGCTCTGTTTTGAGTAGAATTCGCGATGTAAATTTTTAAGCGGTTTTTAAAAGGTCAATGCCTCTTTAAAAAACCATTAACTCTATCTATTCCAAGAGGAAACACATATGTCAGCTAGTGACGTTTTAAAATCCATTGAAGACAATGGTATCAAGTTCATCGATTTTCGCTTCACCGATACACGCGGAAAAGAGCAGCACGTTTCTGTTCCTTCACATTGCATCAGCGAAGACACTTTTACTAAAGGCCAAATGTTTGATGGTTCTTCAGTTGCTGGTTGGAAAACGATTAACGAATCTGACATGATCATGCTTCCTTTTGCTGATACAGCAGTGCTTGACCCTTTTACCGAAGAGCCAACCATGATTATCCGTTGTGACATCATTGAACCGACTACGGGTGAAGGCTATGAGCGTGATCCACGTTCTGTTGCTAAGCGTGCAGAAGCGTATATGGCGTCTACTGGTCTTGCTGATGCAGCATATTTTGGCCCAGAAAATGAGTTTTTCATCTTTGATGATGTTAAATGGGGCAACGAGATGGGGCACGTTTTCTATTCTATCGATTCTGAAGAAGCTGCTTGGAACACGGGCAAGTCTTATGAAGACGGCAACACAGGACACCGTCCTGGCGTTAAAGGCGGCTATTTCCCAGTTCCACCAGTCGATTCTTTGCACGACTTACGTTCTGCTATGTGTTTAACACTTGAAGACATGGGCGTTGAAACAGAAGTACATCACCACGAAGTAGGTACGGCTGGTCAGTGTGAAATTGGTGCCAAATTTAACACCTTAGTTAAAAAAGCGGACGAAGTTCAAATTTTAAAGTACGTGTTACAAAACGTTGCTCACAGCTACGGCAAAACATGTACGTTTATGCCTAAGCCATTAGTCGGCGATAACGGTAACGGTATGCACGTTCATATGTCTTTATTTAAAGACGGCGAAAACTTATTTGCTGGTGACGGCTACGGTGGTTTATCTCAAACAGCTCTTTACTATATTGGTGGTGTTATTAAGCACGCTAAAGCAATCAATGCGTTTTCAAATGCATCGACTAACAGCTACAAGCGTTTAGTCCCTGGTTTTGAAGCACCTGTTATGTTGGCTTACTCTGCACGTAACCGCTCTGCCTCTATTCGTATTCCTTATGTTGACAACCCTAAAGGTCGTCGCGTAGAAGTGCGTTTCCCTGATAATACAGCTAATCCATACCTTTGTTTTTCTGCATTAATGATGGCTGGTATTGACGGCATCAAGAATAAGATTGATCCAGGCGAGCCAATGGATAAAGATTTATATGACCTTCCAGCAGAAGAAGCAGCAGAGATTCCACAAGTTGCTTTCTCTTTTGACGAAGCACTCAAAGAGTTAGACAATGATCGCGAATTTTTAACCGCTGGCGGCGTATTCACTGATGACTTAATTGACGGTTATTTAGCACTTAAAGATGAAGAAGTTCAGCGTCTAAGATTGGCTACAAGCCCTGTCGAATTTGACATGTACTTTAGCTTATAAGCTCAACGCTTAAGTTAACATTTTGCCTTCGGTTCTGTTATGAACTGGAGGCAATTAACTAACCGAATAATTTTTCAACACTAGCATTCATAATGTCTAAAGTTCTCCCCGAGAAATTATTCGATTATTTAAACAGTGCCGTTATGTGCATTGACCAAAACCATAAGATTTGTCAAATAAACGCGACGACCGAAGAACTCTTTGAAATGAGTGAAGGCGGCTTAGTCAACGCCTCACTTGAGTCGATTATTTTACAGACTAACGATACTTTTTTTCGCTCCTTAAGCTTTGTTGCCAATAACAACCAACCCATTACCGAACGTGAAACTCACTTTGCCTTATCTAATGGCAAAAAAATGATTGTTGATTACAGCATTAAACCCATTAATGAATTTGATGATGAAACGCGTTTTTTTATTGAAATATCACCCATATCAAGGCACATTCAAATTGCAAAAGATGAGTATGCCCACACCCAAAAACAAGCAGCGGCACAGCTGACTCGTGGTATGGCACATGAAATAAAAAATCCTCTCGGTGGCATTAGAGGCGCAGCACAGTTATTAGCCTCCGAAATAAACAACCCTGAGCTTAAAGAGTATACCGATGTCATTATTAAAGAAGCCGATCGCTTAACTGACCTTCTTAACAACATGCTTGGCCCTAACAAAGCCCTAGATAAACAAAACGTTAATATTTTAGAGATTTTAGAACACATTCGCCAAGTATTGATGGCCGCATGCCAAAAACAAATCATCTTTCAACGCGATTACGACCCCAGTATTCCTGAAATTTCAGCTGATAAAAACCAGCTTATTCAAGCCTTTATGAACCTAGCTCGTAACGCCATTCAAGCCATCGATGAACGTGGCAAAATAATTTTTAAAACTCGCATACTTAACCAGCACACTATTGGCATTCATAAGTACCCCACCGTGCTTATGGTGAGCATCACCGACAATGGTTCGGGCATTGACAAAGAAGTCGCCAACAATTTGTTTTTACCGATGGTGACTAGCAAACAGGACGGCTCTGGCTTAGGGCTTCCCATTTCGCAAAAAATAATCATGGATCATGGCGGCATCATCCAGTGCAATCCTGGTGAAAATACCACCTCTTTTAACACACTTTTACCGTTGATTTAATATGGATAACACGCATAACACCGTATGGATTATAGATGATGACCAGTCGATTAGATGGGTCATAGACAAGTCATTACAAAAAGCTAATTTTGAGACTGTTTTATTTGAAACAGCTTCAAAAGCACTTATTCAACTAAAAAAAGGTGTCGCGCCAAGCTGTGTTTTATGTGATTTACGCATGCCCGGCATTGATGGCTTTGAATTTATAAAACAAGCCAATAAAGTAGCCCCTGACTTACCCATCATAATCATGACGGCTTATTCTGACTTAGACACGACAGTCGAAGCCTATCAAGGCGGGGCTTTTGAATACCTACCTAAACCGTTTGATATTACTGAAGTTGTCGAATTAACGCGTAAAGCGTGCAACCAAAACCAACATAATAAACAACAACAAAACGCCGGTCACTTCGAGCTTTCTGACCAAATTATTGGCGAATCTCCCGCCCTTCAAGATGTATTTCGAATTATTGGACGATTATCAAAATCTCACATCAGTATGCTTATTGAAGGTGAGACAGGCACGGGTAAAGAATTAGTCGCGCAAGCAATACACCAGCATAGCCCTCGTGCTGACGAACCTTTTATCAGCATTAATACCGCTGCTATTCCGCAAGATGCTTTAGAATCTGAGCTTTTTGGTAATGAACAAGATAGCAACAATATTCGGCAAGGGCGGCTTGAAAAAGCCGACAAAGGCACTTTATTTTTTGATGAAATTGGTGACATGCCCATGCACCTACAAACTCGTTTATTACGCGTTTTATCAGAAGGCGAAATTTATCGCGTTGGTGCTAAAACACCTTTTAAAGTTGATGTACGCATTATGGCTGCGACTCATCACAACCTTAAAGAGCTTGTGGACAACGGTTCTTTTCGTAATGACTTGTACCACCGATTAAATGTTATTCGCCTCCATCTTCCGCCTTTACGCAATCGTCAAGATGACATTCCGCTATTGCTCAATCATTTTTTACAACTATCGGCTAAAGAGTTAAACGAAGCGCCTAAAAAACTAAATCCTGACGTTAGCAAATATCTATCTTCATTGGCATGGAGTGGCAATGTAAGACAATTAGAAAACACATGCCGCTGGTTTACTGTAATGGCAACAGGTAATGAAATTGGCATGAGAGATTTACCCGAAGAACTCTTAAATTCGACACCTTATGCACTAAACAATCAACAAGAGCTTGACCAAACTGATGCCACATCATCTGAATGGCATAACTTACTTGCTCAGTGGCTTAGACAGAAAATGGATAGTGGCCAAGAAAATATCATTAAAGAGGCAGGAGAGTTATTTGAGCGTACTCTGCTAGAAGAAGCATTATTAAAAACCAATGGGCGTAAACAAGATGCCGCCAGAATTATAGGCTGGGGTAGAAATACCATCACACGTAAAATAAAGGATTTAGGGCTGTAAATATTGCCATGTTTTTTGGATTACGTTGGCACTAATCCAGCCTATTAGTCAATATGTAGGTCGGATTAGCGATAGCGTAATCCGACAATTATTCACGCCCAACATCATCAGCAAAAGCAATCTGACCACTGCCCCATTTTCCGGATAAACACCCTTCTTAACAAAATGATTAAAACTTGAATGCAACCAATCTTTTGGTGATGTGACATAACCATGCTTTACAGGATTGTAATGAATATAATCGACATGATTTTTGTAATCATTATCATCCTTTATCTGGTGCTCCCAATATCTTTTTTGCCACAATCCATCAGTTATTTTATTAACACTATGCTTGGTCACATAAGTCTTTATCAATCGCCATCTTAACGAAAAATCACAGTCTTCTTTTGGTAACGTCCATATCGTATGAATATGATCTGGTAAAATAACAATCGCATCAATAGTGAAAGGGTATTTCAACATGACCTTTTTCATCCCTTGTCTTAAAGTATTTACAGCATCAAAATTGTCAAAATATGGCATTCGGTTATTGGTCACCGCCGTAAAAAAATAACAGCCGCCTTTTTGCGTCGCTCTTCTGTATTTCATATTTACATCCTTGTGTAATTTTTGGATTACGCTATCGCTAATCCAACCTACTAACTGGCTTAATTAATACGTAGGTCGGGTTTGTGCCAGCGCATGTGTACTAAGCCTTATATCTATTTAGGCAATAATGGGTGTAACTCGACAATCAATCTCCGTTATTACGATATACAAGCCATATAGGAATTTTCTAAAGTATCTGCCTTATATTGCTCCATACATTCCTTTGGCGTCCCTACAAATTTCAGCACACCCTCATCTAAAATCGCAAACTGGTCACACACTTCTTCGGCATCGGCAAGCATATGGGTGCTATAAAACAAGGTAAGACCTTCTTTCTTCTTCTCGCTCAACAACTGCTTTAAACAAAATCGTGCTTTTGGGTCTAAACCACTGAGCGGTTCATCTAAAATCATTAAGGGTTTATTCAACATGAAATTACTAATTAAACCAAGCTTTTGCATCATACCTTTAGAATAGGCATTTACATTTTTCTCTAAATCATCCACTTTAAAATCAAGCTGCTCACATAACTGATGAACACCGCTTAAATTCATTTTTTGCTGGTACATGCCAAAAACAAATCGGCAATATTGCAAGCCAGTGACCGCTTTATTCACCTGAAATTTTTCTGGAAGATAACTTAATTGATCTCGGCTAGACACTTGCCAACTACTTAAGCCATTAATATTGATCATAGACTCATTCGATGTTCTTAATAAATCCAAAACAAGCTTAATCAATGTCGATTTACCTGCTCCATTAATGCCCGCTAATGCAAAAAATTGGCCCTCTTCAATCGATAAATTAATATTCTTAAGTATAAGCTGAGCCTTAATTGAATAATTAAGGCTAGTAAAATCAATCATAAATCCCCTAAAGGGGTCAGTACCCTTTATTTCTGTGTAATCGAATAACTAAAATCTAAAGACATTATTTAGGTTTTAGTTATTCATAATATCAACAACTCTAAGGTCTAAGCAAGAACGCATAAAACGATTCATAGGCTTCTCATTATTTGATTGATAAAAATCAAGCATGAGCTGATTAAATTCCAATTGTCTTTTTGCTGGTAAATTAATCGCGGGATAACCATTATCCAATAAATATCCATTCATCATAAAACGTCCCATGCGCTTATTAACATCATAAAAGAATTGATTTCTTGCCATTTGCAAAAATAAAGCAATCGCTTGATCGTAAACATCATCAAAAAAATCTATCTGCGCAATCATCTCTATAAAAACACTTTCTAAATGCTCATATTTTGGAGGCATATAATCTGTTCCTGCGATGGTTACGCCACCTGAACGAAACGCCCCCCACTCTAAAGCCTCTTCTTTTGCAGAAATTTGATGTAACTGGCACACATAATCATGCGTTAATTTAAAACAA
>CAYZQE010000018.1:0-30297 GCA_964480635.1 uncultured Gammaproteobacteria bacterium
TAGGTGAAACAAATGCTCCGAGAAGTACAGCTATTGATGCTGCCGTTTTTATCAAGCGAAAATTCATTCGCAGTTTCCTCCTTCAGGATTAAAAATAAAGTATTGGTATTTCCAATGGAAGGCTAGCTTACACCTGAATTTAAAAAAAACAAGCTTGTTGCCAAAAGATTTAAGTCATTGTTTCTATTTCACTTATTGCTAATATTCTAATCTTATTTTTTAAGAAGCCCATCTATTTTCTTTATCTTTTCTCCCAATAATTTTTTTAACATAGAATCATTCGTTTTTTTCATAACCCGTAAATATAAATACTTTGCGCGCTCTAAGCTTCCATTTTCAAAGTGATAATCACCTTCTAATTGCCTTGCTTTAATTTTTAAGCCTAATTGCTCATAAGCCTTCACCAAATTATATCTTACTTGTTGGTTTTTATTGTCTTTCTCCAATAACTCTAAGCCAATTTTTAATGCCGCCCTATTCTCCCCCTTAGCCATTAAAACATTAATTTTTAAACCCAACAGCAAGGGCTTTTTAGGATAAATTTCTAAGGCACTTTGCAATACAGTCAACGCATCATCATGTTCATTTAATTGTTGTTGCATTTTAACTAATGTATAGACAAACCAAATATTCTCTTTTTCAATATTATTCAATGCTTTCAAAACAATAACCGCTTTATCGTATTGGCTATTATGGATAGAACGCAACGCTTCTTGAAAAAGAGTTACATTTTTACTCTTGGTTTGTATGAGTGATTCCGCCCCAGTTATATGATTTAAGTACACTTTTAAATAGTTATATTCATCATTTAATAAATCATGGCTTACTGAATTTTTGACATTAAATTGATACGCCTCCCCCATTCGATTTTCACTGATTGGGTGAGTCCTTAAATATTCAATTGAATTAAATTCTCCTCCCGCAGCCCGCCCCTCAAGAATACTAAAAAATTCTGCCATACCGATTGCTGGGTATCCAGACTTATTCATCAGTGTTAAGCCTTTTCTGTCAGCCTCATATTCATTTTCACGCGTGAAATTAATCATCGATTGTTGAGCACTTGCACTCCCGCCTAAAAGAATAGCCTCTATTGCTTCTCCTTTATTTTCAACGTCACTGGCTTGACTTAAGACCAATGCCAAGAAAAAGGATGCCAACAATGTTTTACTCACTTCACCTTGTCTTTCAACTAGTTGTGACAAATGATTCAGTAAAATATGAGCTATCTCATGAGACAAGACACCCGCTAATTGAGCTTCAGTTTGTGTTGCCAGTATTAGCCCATAATTAATACCAATAAAGCCACCTGGCACTGCAAATGCGTTAATAGACTTATCGTTAATGACACTAATTTGATAGCGTCTATAATTCTTTTCTAAGCCCTGCAAAATAATTGATAGAATTTCATTAAGGTAAAAGTCAACCAACGGATCTTCGATTATTTTATGCTCATCAATAAGCCTTTGCTTAAACCTTAAGCCAATCATTCTTTCGCTTTCAATTTGATAGGCAGAGTTTTGACCAATCACGGGTAAACTTACCTCGCTTTCGGCAGGAAAAACAAAAAATAACAAAAACAATAACGCTAGACTTCTCAACTTGATATGCACCCTACATTAGAATATAATAATATAATCACTGACTTGGAATTATATTAGTATGTCACTTATTAAAGAACTTGATGTTGGCGAACTCTCTACCAAATTTAATCAACAAGACGAATTTGTTTTAATAGACATCAGAACACCTGCAGAAGTTGCACGAGGTGTATTACCTCAGACCCAAACTTTGCCCATGCATATGATTCCACTTAAACTTGATTTTTTCACTAATTCTGAAAAACCTATTATTTTATATTGCAGAACAGGCAGCAGATCGGCTCAAGCATGCATGTTTCTATCGCAGCAAGGCATTAACAACGTATTCAATTTAACAGGCGGGATAGTGAGCTGGGCGCAAAATGGTCACCCTATAGAACCTAGCCCTGAAGGTAACATTAATTAACCCATAAACAACATTTAATAAACCTATTTACATTCATAGACTTGCTTTTTACTCAGGTATCCCCTATAAAACGTGAATCTTTTTTTAGTGCAATGAATTTTCATTGCTTTTATTTTATTTTTGAGGAGAAACTCAATGGCTGATTTTGATCGTGAACTAGATGCATCTGGACTTAACTGCCCTTTACCAATCTTACGTGCTAAAAAAACTTTATCTGATATGGAATCAGGCCAAGTTTTACACATCATCGCTACTGACCCAGGCTCAGTAAAAGATTTTGAAGCGTTTGCTAAGCAAACAGGTAACGAATTAATGTCATCTGGTGAAGAAGGCGGAAAATTCACTTTTATGATGAAAAAGTCGTAATTCATTTCGACCATTCATAACGAAAGGTAATTATTATGCAAGAAAAAAAATTAGCTATCATTGCTACTAAGGGAACCCTTGACTGGGCTTACCCTCCTTTTATTTTGGCGTCTACTGCTTCAGCACTTGGCTATGACACTGAAATCTTCTTTACATTTTACGGTCTTCAATTACTTAAAAAGAAGCTTGATCTTCAAGTCACTTCTTTAGGTAACCCTGGAATGCCTATGCCTATGCCTATGCCTATATTAATACAAGCATTACCAGGTATGCAGAGCATGATGACCATGATGATGAAGAATAAAATGAAGTCTAAAGGCGTTGCAAGCGTTGAAGAGCTTCGTGGTCTTTGCATTGAAGCAGAAGTAAGATTAGTAGCATGTCAAATGACTGTTGATCTTTTTGATATGGATACTAACGACTTTGTTGATGAGCTTGAGTATGGTGGCGCAGCCACTTTCTTTGAGTTTGCTGGTCAATCTGATATTTGTATGTACATCTAAATTAGGTCATCAACATAACTTGATAGCGACTCAATTTTGAGCTGCTATCAATAAAAAGCCGCATTTGCGGCTTTTTTTATGCCTAAATACAAAAAACACACTAAAAACATCTTTATATCGCTTATTTAATAGTGCAATTAAACTCATAACATAATAAAATTTCTAGTTCGTTTAAATAATTACCTGAGGATCAGCAGTGCTATTATCCGGTTCAGAAATCATCGTTCAATTTTTAAAAGATGAAGGCGTCAAACATTTATTTGGTTACCCTGGTGGTGCCGTACTTCACATTTATGATGCGCTGTATCAACAAGATGCCGTACAACATATATTAGTGCGCCACGAGCAAGGTGCAACCCATGCAGCTGATGGTTATGCTCGTTCAACGGGTAAGCCCGGTGTCGTACTTGTCACCTCTGGCCCAGGCGCAACAAATGCTGTCACGGGTATTGCCACTGCGTTTTTAGATTCGATTCCCTTAGTTGTCATTACGGGGCAAGTCGCTACGGGTGTCATTGGTACGGATGCTTTTCAAGAAGTTGATGCTGTGGGCGTGACTCGCCCCTGCGTAAAACATAACTTTTTAGTGAAAGACATCAATAAACTGGCTGAAACACTAAAAAAGGCATTTTATATTGCGACGACCGGTCGCCCAGGCCCTGTAGTGGTCGATATTCCTAAAGACATTACCTTGCCACACGTCAAAATTGAATATAAGTACCCAACAGAAGTCGGCATGCGCTCCTATAACCCGAGTTATAAAGGGCATCCGAAGCAAATTGATCGTGCTATTGATTTATTATTAAGCGCAAAAAAACCAATCATCTACAGTGGTGGTGGCGTAGTGCTTGGTAATGCTCATGAAGAACTCATTGAATTAGTCCAAACACTAGGCTATCCCATCACTCAAACCTTGATGGGTTTAGGCGCTTATCCCGCTTCAGACAAACAAAATATTGGTATGCTGGGCATGCATGGAACTTATGAAGCTAATTTAGCCATGCATGAATGTGATGTGTTATTTGCCATTGGCGCACGTTTTGACGACCGCATAACAGGCACCGTCAAAACCTTTTGTCCAAATGCCAAAATAATTCATATTGATATTGACCCGACCTCGATTGCTAAAATAGTTGAAACTAACATACCCATTGTGGGTGAGGTTAAAGATGTTTTAACCAAATTCAATCATTCTCTAGCCGCTCGAAAAATTGATAACACTTCAAATAATATTGATGACTGGTGGGCAACAATAAAAGAATGGCAAGATGAAGATTGCCTAGCCTATGAAACAGATGCCGACACAATAAAACCTCAACAAGTTATTGAAGCATTATATGAAGTGACTAATGGCGAAGCCTATATCACATCAGATGTTGGTCAGCATCAAATGTTTGCCGCCCAATATTATCCCTTTGATAAGCCACGCCGTTGGATAAATTCTGGTGGCTTAGGCACAATGGGCTTTGGTTTGCCTGCTGCTATGGGTGTTAAATTTGCACACCCTGATGCTGACGTTGCCTGCGTGACAGGTGATGGCAGTGTTCAAATGATGCTTCAAGAACTGGCAACATGCTTACAGTATAAAACACCGATTAAAGTTATTTTATTAAATAACGGCTATTTAGGAATGGTGCGTCAGTGGCAAGAGTTTTTCTATGAAAAACGCTATTCACATGTTTATATGGAATCACTACCTAATTTTGTTAAGTTAGCTGAGGCCTATGGTCATGTCGGTATTCGTGTTGAAAAACCTGAAGATTTAAAACCAGCCCTTAAAAAGGCCTTTTCTATGAAAGATAGGACGGTTTTCTTAGACATTATTACCACGCAAGAAGAAAATGTATTCCCTATGATTTCAGCGGGTGCAGGCCATCATGAAATGGATGTATCGCCTTTACAAATGAAACTTCAAGCTGAGCTGTCTAGAAAGAAAGAGGCTAAATCATGAGGCACATTATCTCCATTCTTGTTGAAAATGAAGCCGGCGCATTATCTCGAATTGCAGGGTTATTTTCCTCTCGTGGCTATAATATTGAATCCCTTTCTGTTGCACCGACAGAGGACGAAACATTATCACGCCTGACTTTGGTTACAACAGGCTCTGATAAAACCATTGAGCAAATCACTAAACAACTCAATAAACTCATTGATGTTGTTAAGCTTCATGATTTAACGGCTGGCGAACATATAGAACGTGAGATGATGTTTGTTAAAATTGCGGCCGCTGGTAATGAAAAGCGTAGCGAAATTAAACAAATGTGCGATATTTTTAGAGCACGTTTCATCGACGTGACAGACAGTGTCTTTACCATTGAGGTAACAGGCAGTTGCGATAAACTAGATGCATTCATCAATTCATTGAATGCTGCTGATATTATTGAAGTGGTTCGTTCTGGTAGCATGGGCATAAGCCGTGGCGATAGAGCACTAACGCTTTAACATTTAATTAAGGAGATCCTGAGTCTCCTTAACGAATACTTTAGAACATCCATACTTAGAGGAATTTATGAATATTTTTTACGATAAAGATTGCGACCTTTCAATCATTAAAAGCAAGAAAGTAACCATCATTGGTTATGGCTCACAAGGTCATGCACATGCAAATAACCTTAAAGACTCTGGCGTTGACGTCACAGTTGCATTAAGAGAAGGCTCGGCTTCTGCTCAAAAAGCCAAAGATTCTGGCTTAGTAGTGATGAACACAGCGGCAGCCGTTGCTCAAGCAGATGTGGTTATGGTTTTAACCCCTGATGAATTTCAATTTCAACTTTATAAAGAAGAGATTGAACCTAACATTAAACAAGGAGCTGCTTTAGCTTTTGCTCATGGTTTCAGTATTCATTACAATCAAATTGCTCCTCGTGCAGACTTAGACGTTATTATGATTGCACCTAAAGCACCGGGTCACACGGTGCGTTCTGAGTTTGTTAAAGGCGGCGGTATTCCTGACTTAATCGCAATATTCCAAGATGCATCGGGAACAGCCAAAGAACTAGCATTATCTTATGCATCAGGTGTTGGCGGCGGCCGCACAGGCATTATCGAAACTACGTTTCAAGATGAAACTGAAACTGACTTATTTGGTGAGCAAGCGGTTCTTTGTGGTGGTGCGGTTGAACTCGTTAAAGCAGGTTTTGAAACATTAACTGAAGCCGGTTACGCACCAGAAATGGCATATTTTGAGTGTTTACACGAACTTAAATTAATCGTCGATTTAATGTATGAAGGCGGAATCGCTAACATGAACTACTCCATTTCAAACAATGCGGAATATGGTGAATACGTGACTGGTGACAAGATCATCAATGCAGAAAGCCGTAGAGCCATGAAAGAATGTTTAGCTAATATCCAAAATGGTGAATACGCTAAACGCTTTATTCTTGAAGGTCAGTCTAACTATCCAGAAATGACGGCTCGTCGTCGTCAAAATGCAAATCACCCCATCGAAAAAACAGGTGCTAAGCTACGTGAAATGATGCCTTGGATCACAGAAAATGCATTAGTCGATAAATCTAAAAACTAGAATTATCTTGCATTTAAAAAAGGGAGCTAAGCTCCCTTTTTTTATGCCTAAAGCACTATTCACGCTTCTATTTCTTGCTAATTTTTACAAAAAACTTAATAATCAATTAAAATATTAACCAAACAATACAACATGACTGATGCTCTTAAAAAACCACGTGAAGGCTTAAAAAAAGGGATATACCTCTTACCTAACCTTTTCACGACAGCTGCTTTATTTGCTGGCTTTTATGCCATCATCTCCGCTATGAACGGCTTATTTGAACAAGCTGCCATTGCTGTTTTTATTGCCATGATATTAGATGGACTAGATGGTCGCGTTGCTCGAATGACGAATACATCCAGTGCTTTTGGTGCAGAATATGACAGTTTATCTGACATGGCTTCATTTGGTATTGCCCCTGCTCTGGTTATGTACCAATGGTCGTTAAGCGGCCTATCTACCTATGGTGAGCTTTGGGCAAAAGTGGGCTGGTTAGTTGCCTTCACCTATACCGCCTCCGCAGCCATACGTTTAGCTCGCTTTAATACACAAATTGGCTCTATGGATAAACGTTTTTTTCAAGGATTACCTAGCCCAGCTGCTGCTGCAGCCTTAATGGGTTTAGTTTGGGTCAGTGAACGCTTTGGGTTTAGTGGTGAATATTTTGTTTTTCCTGCTTTAGCATTAACGCTAGCTTCAGGCTTATTAATGGTGAGTCGTTTTAGTTATTACAGCTTTAAGGATTTAGATTTACGCAAAAAAGTACCTTTTATTAGCTTATTAGCCATCATCATTGTTTTTGTCTTTTTAAGCCTTGACCCACCTTCAATCTTATTTGTATTATTTTTATTATATATGCTTCATGGCCCAGTGCTTTCTCTATTAAGGCGTATTAGACGGGCACAAAGACCAACTTAACATTCGCCTAAAGCCTAATTCATATAAACTAGTGCCATATTTTTCTTGGCAAGTGTATTAACTCACGCTATATTCTAGCTATGAATGCTACACACACCATATTGATCTTATCTCAGATGCCTTTCTTTGCATCGATAAAATTGAGTGGCATATCACTTCACTCTTTATCTCTTCTGCCTTAGGGCATAAAAAAGCACCTGGCGAGGCCATACGTAAGTTTTACGCACAATTTTATATATTAAAATAAACACATAACATAGAACAAAATTATTATGGATAAAGATAAATTAATTATATTTGATACCACCTTACGTGATGGTGAGCAAAGCCCTGGTGCCTCTATGACTAAGGATGAAAAAGTCCGCATAGCTAAAGCCTTAGAAACTATGAAAGTCGATATTATTGAAGCGGGCTTCCCTATTGCCAGTGAAGGTGATTTTGAAGCAGTCAAAGCAGTGGCTAATGTCATCAAAGACAGCACTGTATGTGGTTTAGCACGGGCTAAAAAAATTGATATTGATCGTGCTGGCGAAGCGATTAAAGGTGCAAATTCAGGTCGCATACATACGTTCATTGCCACCTCTCCAATACATATGGAACACAAGCTTCGCTTAAGCCCAGATGAGGTTGTAGAACAGGCGGTTGCTGCTGTTAGAATGGCTAAAAAATATACCAATGATATTGAATTTTCTCCAGAAGATGCTGGACGTTCTGAACCTGATTTTTTATGCCGCATTATCGAAGCGGTCATAAAAGAAGGCGCTACTACCATTAATATTCCTGACACGGTGGGTTACAACATCCCGCACCAATTTGGCAATTTAATAAAAGATTTATTAGAGCGCATTCCTAATGCTGACAAGGCTATTTTTTCAGTGCATTGTCATAATGACCTAGGCTTGGCGGTTTCAAACTCATTAGCTGCTGTACTGAATGGCGCCAGACAAGTTGAATGCACCATTAATGGTTTAGGTGAGCGAGCTGGAAACGCCGCATTAGAAGAAATTGCCATGGCCATTCGTACTCGCCAAGATGTTTTCGATTGTAATATCGGGTTAGATACCACTCAAATCATGAACTGTTCTCGCTTAGTGTCTGGTATCACGGGGTTTCCCGTGCAACCGAACAAAGCTATTGTTGGTGCTAATGCATTTGCTCACGAATCAGGCATTCATCAAGATGGCATTTTAAAGTCGCGTGAAACTTACGAAATTATGCGCGCTCAAGATGTGGGATTATCCAGTAATAAAATTGTTTTAGGTAAACACTCTGGGCGAAATGCATTTAAAACTCGCATGGCTGAATTAAACATCACTTTTGACAGTGAAGAACAATTAAACGAAGTCTTCATTCGTTTTAAAACACTTGCTGACAAAAAGCATGAAATTTTTGACGAAGACTTACAATCCTTAGTGACTGAAAATAACACTCAACATACGGTTAACGAATACTATAAATTAATCAGTCTAAAAGTGTGCTCTGAAACGGGTGAAACACCTAATGCAGCCATTACTTTAAATGTTAATGGTGAAGAAAAACAGATGTCCGCAGATGGTAGCGGCCCTGTTGATGCTGCTTTTCAAGCCATCGAAGCCATTGTTAACTCAAATGCAGAGCTTCAACTGTATTCAGTCAATAATATTACCACGGGGACTGACTCTCAAGGCGAGGTGACTGTAAGAGTCGATAATGAAGGGCATATTATTAACGGCCAAGGTGCTGATACTGACATTGTCATTGCTTCTGCCAAGGCATATCTTAATATGCTTAACAAAATAGCAATGCAATCTAAAAGAACTCACCCTCAGACGGCTAACGTTTAAAATTTCATCAACAATGCTATCTGAACTACAAAATTTTTGTTTAGATGCCATGGGACTCTCCCATGGCTTAGCACCACAAAAACAGTCTCATGCTGCTTTAAACAGCGCATCAAATAACAGCTCACCCTCTGAAAGCCCTCATGCTTTAATTCAAAAAACTCAGGCTCCGCCACTTCAAAGCATCAAACGAATGATGCCAAAGATAGAAGTCCCTGATTCAGCTTCAAAACATATCGTCACTGAACAACCAACGGGCATAGCACCCAAAGAAATTCAAAACCTTGAGGATTGGACGGTATTACAACGCTCTGTGGCAGACTGTCAATATTGCCAAGAGCTTTCCAGTGCTCGCTCTCAAATACTCTTTGGCTCTGGTAATGAACAAGCTGATTTAATGATTATCAGTGAAGCCCCCAATAATGATGAAGATATACAGGGCCACCCTTTTGTTGGTAAAGCAGGTGAATTACTAGATAATATGCTCACTGCCATTGGCATAAAACGTGAACAAACGTTCATCACCAACGTTATAAAATGCCAACCCCCTAACAACCGCGACCCACATAAAAATGAATCAGAGGCATGCTCTGCTTTTTTAAATGCACAAATCAATCATATTAAGCCCAAGCTTATTCTCGCATTAGGACGTATTGCAGCTCATCACTTACTGAATGTTAAAACGCCTGTTGGGCAACTTCGAGGGGTTTTACATCAACACCAACATTCACACACTAAACTGTTGATTAGCTATCATCCCGCTTACTTATTGCGTAATCCCTATCAAAAACAAAAATCATGGGACGATTTAAAGCAAGTCTATCAGCAATTACAGTCTAATTAAGTATCATCATGAATAATTTAAGCTTTCGAGCCATGACCATAGATGACGTAGACCCCATCATGTTCATTGAAACTGAAATTTATCCTTACCCTTGGACTAAAGGAATTTTTTTAGACTGCATTCGAGTCGGTTACTTATGTTTCGTTAGCGAGTTAAATAACCATATTGTTGCTTATGGCGTTCTTAGTTTCGGTGCTGGAGAAAGTCATATTCTTAATATTTCAATTACAAAATCACAACAAGGCAAAGGTTACGGTAAGCAGCTATTACAGCATATGATGACTCAAGCTAAGTTAAAACAAGCCGATATGGTATTGCTAGAAGTTCGAGGCAGCAACAAAAATGCCATCGGGCTTTATGAAAGCCAAGGTTTTAATGAAATTGGCATCAGAAAGGGCTATTATCCCGCTCCCAAAGGCAAAGAAGATGCCATTATGTTTGCAAAGCAACTTTAAACCGATTAGCTAAAGAGAATATGAGTACATGTCTGAATTAATTGAAGAAATGCAACGCAGAAGAACTTTTGCTATCATCTCTCACCCAGATGCGGGCAAAACCACGGTCACAGAAAAGCTTTTATTATTCGGTAAGGCCATTCAAATGGCTGGGACAGTTAAGGGCAAAAAATCTAACCGTCACGCGACTTCAGATTGGATGGAAATGGAAAAAGAACGCGGTATATCCATCACCTCTTCTGTCATGCAATTTCCTTATAAAGATCGTATTATCAATCTTTTAGATACCCCTGGTCACGAAGACTTTTCAGAAGATACTTATCGTACTTTAACGGCTGTAGACTCAGCTTTAATGGTCATTGACTGCGCCAAAGGTGTTGAACTAAGAACCATTAAACTGATGGAAGTCTGTCGTTTACGCGATACGCCTATTATGACCTTCATTAATAAGTTAGACCGTGAAGGCCGTGATCCTATCGATTTATTAGATGAAGTTGAATCTGTTTTAAAAATTAAATGTGCGCCGATTACATGGCCTATCGGTATGGGTTCTAACTTAAAAGGTGTTTATCACCTTCATCGCGATAAAATTTATCTTTATTCTTCAGGTGAAAATGAAAAGATCAATTCTGGCGAAGTCATCGAAGGATTAAACAACCCTCGTTTAGATGACGCTATTGGCGATATGGCTGCTGAATTTCGTGAAGAGCTTGAACTGGTTCAAGGTGCTTCACACGAATTTAATTTAGATGAGTATTTAAGCGGCAAATTAACCCCTGTTTTTTTTGGTTCTGCGATTAATAATTTTGGCATGGCCGAGCTATTAGATAGCTTTATCGACTTTGCACCTCAACCACAACCTCGACCCACTCGCAGCAGAGAAGTAAAACCTGATGAAACTGATTTAACGGGCTTTGTATTTAAAATACAAGCTAATATGGACCCTAAACATCGAGACCGTATTGCCTTCATGCGTATTTGCTCAGGAAAATATACAAAGGGGATGCAAGTCAAACACGTGCGTTTAGGCAAGCCGATGAAGATACCAGATGCCGTCACCTTTATGGCTGCCGATAGAGGGCATGTCGATACGGCATATACCGGTGATATTATTGGCATTCATAATCATGGCACCATTCGCATTGGCGACACCTTTACCATAAAAGAAGATTTATCCTTTTCGGGTATCCCCAATTTTGCCCCCGAGCTATTTAGGCGTGCTCGGTTAAAAGACCCCTTAAAAATGAAGGCACTTTTAAAAGGCCTAGAGCAGTTGTGTGAAGAAGGTGCAACGCAACTTTATAAACCAATAAACAATAATGATCTCATTTTGGGTGCGGTTGGTATTTTACAATTTGAAGTGGTAGCTCATCGTTTACAACACGAATACAATGTTGAATGTTTGTTTGAAGCGGTCAATGTTAACACCGCGCGATGGATTGAATGTGATGATGAAAAAATGCTAGACGAGTTTAAAATTAAAGCGCAAAACAATTTATCACTGGATCATGCAGGTGACCTTGCTTATATCGCCCCATCTCGTGTTAATTTACAAATGACACAAGAGCGTTGGCCAGATGTTCGTTTCTTATCGACTCGTGAACATGGTGTTTATTAAAATAACGTTGAATAATTTTTATTGCTTTAGCTTTGCATGTGCATTGTTTTTTTTAAATAGCCATGCACATGCTGATGTCTATACTGGCTTAGCAACGCATGACCAGAACCCTCTATTAACCCCTTATTGGATTCCTCATACCATTGCAGCCACAGGTCACTCAGAGTTACAAATTACATCTATTTTATTGATAACTAACACCTTGCATGATGAAACAAAATCAAATGAAACGCTGATTATTAATTCTGAAACCTATCGTTTAGATATTAACTTGCAGTATGAAAGTAATGATTGGGTTTATCACCTACAAATCCCTTTTATTAGCTCTAATAGCGGCTTTTTGGATGAACTCATCATCGACTGGCATGACTTATTTGGTATGCCACAAGGTGCTCGCTTAAACCACCCTAATGATACTTTAAACATCCAATATCAACATAATAATGAACAAATTATTGATGAACAAAAATATTATAATGGCATAGGAGACCTCTCTTTTGTTGCCGTACACCCACTACGGCAAAGCATTAATGGCACTTGGAATTTTGGCTTAGGGCTCAATATCCCATCAGGTGAGCGTAACCTCTTAATTTCAAACCAAAGTGTTGATAGTGCCATATGGTTGAGCTATTTATCGCGCTCAACTCCAGTTTTTATAACCTTAGGTATTATCAAACCAGGGGATGGGGGTTTATTTAAAAATAAGTTAAAAAAATCTGTTGTTTTTGCGCAATCAGGTTTTGAGTTCGCTATTTCTGATCAAACTAAGGTTCAATTGCAGCTAGATTATCATTCTAAGTTTATTAACAGCCAGACTGATGCTTTAGGTGAGTCCTTACAATTGCAAATAGGCTTACATGTCTCTCAGTTTATGTCTTCGGACATTCGCCTATTCTTTTCAGAGGATATTTCGGTAGGTAGCGCACCCGATATCACCATGGGTGCTCAAGTCAACTGGCGTTTATGATGGCGTAAATTACGGCTTTAAACTCTTATGTCGGTAGTTGATGCGCTTCTTTAGGTTTAGGCCAAACATATAATACAGCCTGAATTAAAGTCGCTAATGGGATCGCAAAGAACACGCCCCAAATACCCCCAATACTGCCAAAAAAGACAACCGCAACGATAATAGCAACGGGATGAAGATTAACCACTTCAGAAAACAATAACGGGACGACAATATTACCATCCACAAATTGTACAATGCCATAACCCATCATCAAATACCAAAAATCAGTGCTGATCCCCCATTGAAAATAAGCAATTAATGCCACGGGGATAGTCACAATAGTTGCACCGACATAGGGAATAATCACTGAAAGTCCGACTAATACACTTAATAAAATGGCATAGTTTAGATCCATATATAAAAAGATAGCTAGGGTAAAAACCCATACGATCAATATTTCAATAAATTTACCACGAATATAACTTGCAATTTTAATATGTAATTCATGCCACATTTGAGATGCTAATTTGCGCTCTTTTGGTAAAAAGTTACATGCCCAATGCAAAATAGTGTGTTTATCCTTTAGAAAAAAGAACACTAACAGTGGCACTAAAATTAAATAGACTAAAAATGTTATGACGCCTACGACTGAAGACAGTGATGCTTTTAATATACTTTGTCCAAACATAGTGACATTCTCACTGACACTAGACACTAAATCATTAACTTGGTTTTCAGAAACATAATCAGGGTATTGTTGCGGCAACTGCGATAAAATTTGCTGCCCTTTTGCTAACATGTTGGGCAACTCATGAAATAATTGCCCAATTTGTTGTGATAATAGCGGTAATAACACCAACATGCTCATCAAGAAGAACGTAATGGATAACACAGTGACGATAGAAACAGCTAAAATATAAGGCACCCTAAAGCGAATCAGTTTAGTCACCATGCCATCAAGCAAATAGGCAATAACAATGCTCACTAATACGGGTTTTAAATGGTCACTCATAATAAAAATAATGAGTGCGCCAAAAAATAAAATTAACGCCAGAATAACAACTTGTGGGTCTGCAAAATGGCGTTCATACCACGTTCTTAAAACCTTAATCATTTCTTAAAACTCTTCTTTTTGTTTTGCATAATGTTTCGCGAATGATGCTTCTAAATCATCAATAACGTCAGTTATATCACGCCCTTGAACCATATATTGGGTCATGTAACTTGATGTTTCATCTATTAAACTATCCATATTAAGCATGTGGTATGATTTTTTTAAACGTTTTATTGCCGCAATGACTGATTCCCCTGCTGCCCTTGTTGTGATTTCTGGTGTTGGAAATTCAGTATATTTTGCTTTATTTTTTTCGGTTAAAAATAAAGCAAAATCCATTAATGTGGCCTGAGCACTCTCTGGTAAGCGCGCAAACAATTCCGTTAACTTTTTTGATTCCGTCATTACAAATGCTATTTTGCCCCTCGACAATAGGTACGAGCAAACTCTAACAATTCTTCCATTGCTCTAACACGAAACTTTTGACGCTGCCTGACAAAAGAAAACGGTCTACTTAAGCCTGGCTTCAATTGGATTTCTATCAATGTCCCTAATTTAAGTTCTTTTGCTATGGTAGAGCGAGATATAATAGAAATACCCATACCCGCTTCAACAGCTCCTTTTAGGGCTTCAGGGCTACCAAGTTCTAAACAAAAATCCATTTCCGTCTGTTTGACTCCTGCGCGTTCAAAAAACTGCATGATGACTTCACGAGTACCAGAACCCTCTTCACGACAAATAAATGGATACTTAATTAAGTCTTTCGCCTCAATAGTACCTACATGATCGCCTAATTCATGTTCTGGTGGAGCAACGACGACCAATTGATCTTCATGGCATACTTCTACTTGAAGGTTTTTATTCCCTACTTCGGCTTCGACCACACCCAAATCAATAACATTGTGTTCAACCATCGACACAATACCCTCAGTATTAGAGACTTTTAATCGGATATTGATATCTGGGTATTTATGTTTAAATTCACCTAATAAAGTAGGCAACATATATTCAGCAATTGTCGTACTTGCACCAATCGTTAGAGCACCACTTATCTCACCGGTTAGCTCACGAACAGAGTTTTCCATTTCATCATACAAATCAAAAATGCGGGCAGAAAATTGATACACTTTTTCACCAGCAGGTGTGAGGGTTACTTTATTATGAGTACGATCAAATAGACGGGTATTAAAATATTCTTCCAATTGCCTTACTTGAAACGTCACCGCCGGTTGCGTCATGTGTAAAGCTTCGGCGGCCTTAGTAAAACTTAATAAACGCGCCACAGCATGAAAAACCTTTAATCGTCGATCACTCATGAATACTAACCATTTAAAAAAATAGAATTATAGCTGAAAAACGTTGCTTATTAAATACACCTATAAGGGATAAGAAAACTCTATGGCTTTATCCCCATAAAAGATTATCTTATATTAGAAAACTGCAATATACCCAAAATGAGTGTATTGATAACCAAGTTTTACTTCAAATAAACCAAATTCAGACGTACACTCCATGTACTTAATTTTTTATTATTGCTTATGAAATATTTTTATTTTTTTATTGTTCTTTTAGTCTCTTTAAACATGGCTTCAACTCAAGCCTCTAGTTTTAGTAAGTGGACTGATGAAAATGGACGCGTTTATTATGGTGACACACCACCGCATTCAGTTAACTCTAAACTCATTAAAACCAATAAAAGGCCAAGCGATATAGGAAAGCCTCTTCCTCGTTTATCCACTGATTCATCTAAATCTAAACAGCCACAAACCTCGGCATCGCCACAATCATTAGACAATGAACAAGCTAAAGAAGCATGTGAATCTGCAAAGAAGGATTTAGCGGTCATTAAAAAAGGCTCTCGCATTCAATTACGCTCGGCTGATGGCTCGTTACGCTATATGTCTAAAGATGAAATTCAGCAACGTTTAGACCGTAGTAATGACGAAATTGATAATTTCTGTCGATAGCCTTTCTTGTTTCAACGTTTTGCTAACGCAGAACACCTCTCTTTGATCGTTTTAACTTAATTAAATCATTATGCGTACTACACAATTCCATTTGTCGACCCTAAAAGAAACCCCTGCCGATGCTGAGATCGTCAGCCACCAACTCATGCTAAGAGCAGGGTTAATTAGGCGTCTTGCCTCAGGCTTATATACTTGGTTACCACTAGGCTTAAGAGTATTGCGTAACGTTGAAAATATTGTTCGTGAAGAAATGAATAAAGCGGGTGGCTTAGAAGTGCTAATGCCTGCTGTACAACCCGCTGAATTATGGCAAGAATCGGGACGATGGTCACAATATGGACCTGAACTACTTCGCTTTACCGATCGTCATAACAGAGAGTTTTGCTATGGCCCAACGCATGAAGAAGTGATTACTGATTTATTTCGCACAGAAATAAAAAGCTATAAGCAGCTACCGATTACTTTTTATCAAATACAAACAAAATTTCGTGATGAAATACGCCCACGTTTCG
The DNA here is from genome assembly GCA_964480635.1 of uncultured Gammaproteobacteria bacterium. Taxonomy (GTDB): domain Bacteria; phylum Pseudomonadota; class Gammaproteobacteria; genus CAYZQE01. The sequence continues at coordinate 16,519 of CAYZQE010000018.1, forward strand.
GCATTATGCGCTCTCGTGAATTTATTATGAAAGACGCTTATTCCTTTCATGTATCCGCATCATCATTACAACAGACATACGATATTATGTTTGATTGTTACTGCCGTATTTTTGAACGTTTTGGTTTAAAATATCGCCCTGTTAAAGCAGATACAGGCTCTATCGGCGGTAACGCTTCGCATGAGTTTCATGTTTTAGCCGACTCTGGCGAAGATGCCATTGTGTTTTCCGATGGCAGTGACTTTGCTGCTAATGTCGAACTTGCCGAGGCGATTACAACTGGCACAAAAGCTGCACCTAAAGAAGACTTAACTCAAGTTAATACACCCAATCAACGCACCATAGCCGATGTCAGTCAGTTTCTTAATATCTCTGCCCTAGAAACAGTTAAAACGCTCATCGTAGAAGGTCATGAAAAAGATACCTTAGTTGCTTTGGTATTACGCGGTGATCATCAGCTTAATGAAATAAAAGCTGAAAAAATTGACGGCGTTAAAACGCCACTTTGTATGGCAGAGCCTGCAGCCATTAAACAAGCTATTGGCTGTGATATCGGCTCAATTGGCCCTGTCAAATTAAATATGACTATTATTGTAGATCGTTCTGCCGCCATTTTAAGTGATTTTTGTTGTGGCGCTAATATTAATGACATTCATCTACAGGGCGTCAACTGGGATAGAGATATTACTGACTATCAAGTGGCTGATATTCGTAACGTTGTTAATGGCGATAAAAGCCCAGAAGACAATGGTACTTTATCCATTGTTCGCGGTATTGAAGTCGGTCACATTTTTCAACTGGGTCAAAAGTATAGCAAAGCATTACAAGCTAATGTGCTAGATGAAAATGGTAAAAACCAAGTCACATCAATGGGCTGTTACGGTATCGGTGTATCGCGTATTGTCGCGGCCGCAGTAGAACAAACTCACGATGATAATGGCATTATTTGGAGCGATGCATTAGCGCCCTTTAAGTTAGTTATTTGTCCATTAAACTATCAAAAATCAGATGCTGTTAAACAAGCGGCAGATGAACTCTATCAATTCTGCTTAGATAGTAATTGGAATGTATTAATTGATGATCGAAAAATACGTCCTGGCGCTATGTTTTCTGACATGGAACTCATTGGCATCCCTCATCGCATTGTATTAAGTGACCGAGGCTTAAAAGCAGAACAGTTCGAATATAAAGGTCGCACTGATGAAGATAGTAGTGATCATGCACTCAACGATATAACATCGTTTGTCAGCAAACTATTTTAAATAGCATGACGTTGAAACAAGCCATAATACCCTGTTTTTACGCTTTATTATTTGCTTGCTTTCCTGTTTCAGCTCAGCAGCAACAAAGTGACATTGATGCCGCTTTAGTCAGCGCCCTCAATGAATCAATAAAAGATATGTCTGAGTACACTGATCGTTTTGAAGCTGAAGTGTGGCTAAAAGATATGTCTCATCGTTTAAAACGCTATATCGACGACCCACTTCATCGCATTAAAATTTTAAAATTAGTCCATCGAGAAGCTAAACGTTCAAGCCTACAACCCGAGGTTATCTTAGCGTTAATAGAAGTTGAAAGTCACTTTGACCAATATGCCATTTCTGTCTCAGGCGCTAGAGGTATCATGCAAATTATGCCTTTTTGGTTAAAAGAGTTAAATATGCAAGGTTATAACCTATTTCATCTGAAAACGAATATTCGCATGGGCAGCACAATCCTTAAACATTATTTAGATCGTGAAAAAGGAAACCTGAATAATGCATTAGCGCGTTACAACGGCAGTTATGGCAAAAGAAAATACCCAGACAAAGTCTTTAAAGCATTAAAAACGCATTGGTACCCTATGTAAGTTAAGGCTTCTTTTAATTGACTAAACCTAAGCCATTAACCATCAAAACGAGGCGGAGCGACTTTTAATATTTCTTCAAACGTTGTTAACCCTTTGGCTACCTTCTTTGCACCAGATAAGTTTAAAGCTCTCATACCTTCTTTAATAGCCACTTTACGCAATCGCCTTAAATCAAAATCTGCATGAATTTCAGATTTTAAGTTATCGTTAACCGCCATCATTTCATAAATACCGACGCGACCTTTAAAACCTGTTTCACGGCATTCTAAGCACCCAACTGGCTCACAAGTGTGTTTAGGGGCAGATGTCTTCCAAGGCTTAATGAGAGCATCCCAAGCTTCTTTATCCGTCTCTACCTGTTTTTTACAACTAGAACATAAGGTGCGTACTAAACGTTGGGCTACGACGCCAATTAACGTCGCATTAATTAAATAAGGAGGGATGCCAATCTCGATGAGCCTAGCAATAGCCGAAGGTGCATCATTAGTATGCAGCGTTGAAATAACTAAATGTCCCGTTAAGGATGCTTGAACAGCCATTTGGGCGGTTTCTTTATCTCGAATTTCACCAATCATGATGATATCAGGGTCTTGTCTCAGCAGTGTTTTCACACCCGTTGAAAATGACAAGCCAACGTTTGGGTTTACTTGCATTTGGTTAAAACTTGGTTCAACCAGCTCTATCGGGTCTTCAATCGAGCACACATTGACTTCTGAAGTGGCTAATTGTTTTAACGACGTATAAAGCGTTGTTGTCTTACCAGAACCCGTTGGGCCTGTGACTAAAATTATGCCATGAGGACGATGTATTAACTGCTCCCATAAATCAGACTCAGATTTTTCAAACCCTAGTGCAGCCGCATCTTTCACTAGCACTTCTGGGTCAAATATTCGTAGCACAAGCTTTTCACCAAATGCCGTTGGCATGGTAGAAAGGCGTAGTTCTATTTCTTGCCCATCTGGACTTCGTGTTTTAATTCGCCCATCTTGTGGTTTGCGTTTTTCAGCAACATCTAAGCGGCCTAATATTTTTATACGGCTCGTGACAGCAGGCACTATATTACTAGGGACTTCATACACTTGATGCATAACACCGTCAATACGAAACCTAAAGTTACCCTGATCTCGTCGCGGTTCAAAATGAATATCACTGGCTCTTTGAGAAAAAGCATACTGTAAAAGCCAGTCTACAATACTCACAATATGCTGGTTTTCAGCATCTAATTTACCGGTATTACCTAATTCAACTAACTGCTCAAAGTTTTGAATATTTGTTTTCGTCTCTGCATGTTTAGCGCCAGCGCCATCCATTGCTTTTGAAACACTATAAAACTCAAGAGAATATTTTTTAATATCTGAAGGATCACATAAAACAACACTAATAGGCTTACCGATGGTGTGAGTAAGCTCATTTTTCCACGCTAAATTTATGGGGTCAGAAGTACCAATGGTCACTTCATCTGATGACACCTTAACCACTAAAATATTAAATCGACTGGCATAGGCATAACTCATCAATGACGTGCAGGAGGCCACATCCATTTTTAGTGGATCAAAGAAAAACCGAGGTAAATTAACAGTTTTAGCAAGCCAATCTGTTAAAAACGAAGACGTTATGTGCTCGCCAGGGCGTGATAGATTTTCCCACTGGCGATTAGTAATAATATCAAAAGGATGCATTGTGGAGCGATCCTTATCAGACACTAAATTTAAAACCATTTTTACTTTATCGCCATCGGCAATACCCGCATCGACCAATGCCGATAAAACACTATCTAAATCAAATGTTTTTAATGCCATCATTTAATATCAATGGTTAAAGGCATACCGGCAGGTATTAGGCTTTTTGGTTCAAAACTAATAATAATAGGGTACACCGACAAACCCTTAGAGTTTTCTAATGGCATTAAACTTAAAGACTCAACAACACCTTTATATTTCATTTCATTAATTGTTATCGTTGCTTTCTTATTAATCAATTTAGGACTCCATTGACTTACCTTTAAATAAGCAATTGCATGCATGACGTTATCATTAACAAGCGTCAATAAAGAAACCGCATCATCAGTATTTGCATAAAACCCCTCCGATGTATTTATTGAAAGGATGCGCCCATTAATAGGTGACTTTATATTTGCAGCCTGTAGTAAAAACTTTGCTTTATCCAAAATGGCCGTAGCGGAATCAAACTTAGCCTTAGCTTCAGCAAATATAAATTCTGCATTTTTCAAAGTGACATCTGTAATCAGCGTACGATCATAAAGCTCTAATGCCCTATTTAAATCTAAATCTGCTTTTTGTTTTTGAGGAGAAACACTCTCTAATTGAGATTTAGCAATTTTATAATCCAACAATAGCAAGGTATCATCCATCTTAATCAGGGCATCACCTTCTCTTATTTTTTGCCCTTCTGTAACCATAATTTTAGCGACTGATGAAGACACATAACTACTCAAATTATAAATTTCAGCCCATTGAGTTTTACCACTAAAGCTCTGTCCGAAAGCGCTAGTCACCGTGCTTAAAAGCATCCCAGCCAGTAATATTTTATTGGATATTGTTAACATGAATAAACCTATCTTATCTCAATCTGTTTTTGTATTTTCATTGTATTATTAAGGCCAACTAATGTTGTTAGTTCGCGCCATGCACTCTCTAAATCAAACTCAACTCTATAACGTTCAGCTCTACTTCTTGAGTATTGCACCATTGCATCGCCAAGGTCTGACTTATATTCTAGTTCATAATCAGCGCGACTTTGTTCTAAATAAAAATCTCTATATTCTTGTTTGATTTTAGCGCCCTCAAGCTCTAAAGTTTTTTGCTTTATCCGTTGCCACAATTCTAAAACCTGTAACCTTTGAGTTGATTGAAGTTTTAATAACGCAGAGAATTCAGAATTTAGCTGAGCTTGAGCAAACATGATAGACGATTCATTCTTACGCCCCGAATACAATGGGAAATTAAAGTTTAAACTGGCTCGCCATTCATCTCTAAAGGCAGAGTTTCTTTGGTAGTCACTCAACTCAAATTCAGCATCAATAGTTGCAGATTGTTTGAATGATGCTACTTTTACAGATTGCTTTGCAGCGTTTAATTTAGCTTGCTGCAATTTCATCTCTTTACTGTTCTTTATAGCCAAATCAACCAATAAATCGACATCATCAAGCAATTGTCTTTGAGTGTTTATAATGGGTGTTTCTAATTGATCGGGTATTGATGTAGAGCCTAATAATTCAGCTAATGCCTGTCTTGAATATCGTTGTTGTGCTTCGCTTATAAAACGTTGTTGGCGCACTTTTTCATATTGTGATTGAACTTTCAAAATATCAAGGTCTGAACTTAAACCAAACTCCATATTTTCACGTGCTCTATTAAAACGAATAAAAGCAATCGCCATATTTTCGTTATGAGATAAATAATCATTGTCTGATTTAAGCACATTAAAGTAGGCTTTAACAACTTGATTTAAATACTGTTCTTTTTGCCATTCGAATTCAATCAATTTAACCTTCAATAATAAATCAGCTAACTTATCTTGGTTAGATGATAGGCCAAAATCATATACGTTTTTTTTAACGATTAAACTAATTTTACTGTCATTGTCTTCAGACTCATTGCCAAATTCAGAAACACCAACTTTGCGTAAATAACCTTTTAAATTAATTTGTAAATCATTAGTTGAATCATAAACTGCTGAATTTGCTTTTACTGCTGCTATAGCAGATTGAGCCAAAAGAAATGAGTGATGGTATTCTTTATCTGCAAATAATAAGGCGTCTTTAAATGACAAAGGTTCTGGCAGTTCTCGATCTTTTATATCAATTTCTTGAGCTGCCAAAGAAAAACAAAACCCAAATAAACCTAAAAAAATTAATGATTTAGTCATTATTTATTGAGTTTTTGCAGCTTTTTTAATCTCTTATATTTTGCAAAGCGAATAGGCCGACCATTTTTTCCTTTTAGCTTATAGATACCTTTTTCATAAAACTCTGCTAACCACATAAACTCTTCTACGCCCGATGTAGCACCGGTATAACGAACAACTTGATTTGCTTCAAAATCATAAAAAGCCATCACTGGTGTTGCCCTTACTCTATTTTTAACAGCAAATTCTTTTTGCGTCATCGTATCGCCGTTGAAATCTACAATTTCAATATCGCCTTCAATATCGACAGATAAACTAACAAAGTTCTTTTTAAAGTAATTTTGTACTTCCTGTTGGTTCAAAACTGTTTGTTTCATTCTATGACAAAAAGGACATTCATCCATTTCAAAAAATATAAAAACACCTTTTTTACCATCGTCTTGAGCAATTTCTAATTCCTCTTGTAAATCACCTAAATTTTGATCAAAAAAGAATTCATAGGGGTCTTTAGGAACGGCAGAGAAAGCCTGCGTCGATAAAAAAATATAAAGAATTATAAAACCTTTTTTTAACATATCATTTAGCCTCTTTCCAATTTTCGATATAATTTTCTAACATTTCTTTTGTTATCCCTCCCACTTGGCGAGCCTCAACATTTCCTTTAGGAGAAACCAAAAAGGTTGTTGGTAACCCTGGCAAAGTACCTAATGCCGTTTTATACGCAGGCTTAGAGATATAGGATGGATAAGTAATAAAATAATCATCTAAAAATTTTAATAACTTAGCGTCTTCAACGTTTTCGCTATTGATGCCAATGACAACAGCAGTTGTTTCATGATGTTCATCATGAAAAGCCTGTAACTCTGGCATTTCTTCAACACAAGGTGGACACCAAGTTGCCCAATAGTTAACCACAACCCATTTACCTTTATATTGTGATAATTTATCAATTGATCCATCTATTTTTATTAAATCCATATCAACAGCAAACAATGATGTGGAGACAATAGATAGCGCTAAGATACAAGTTAGTTTAAATTTTTTCATAAATTCTAAGAACATTAATACTTTATTTTGTTCAAAAAAAAACCCGCATTTGCGGGTTTTTTTTATTCACTAAATAGTAATAACTAAATAGTGACTTACTTAGCTAAATAATCTTGGTCAGAACCTTCGCTCTCTCCAATAGTCCATGCGCCACGAGTTTTAGCATGCTGAACAGCCGCTGAAACATCAGAATTTGATGCAGAAGGGATTGAAAAAACCTGTCCTGCATAAATTAAATCAGCATCATTAATTTTATCGGCATTTGCTTTATAAATTAAAGGCCATTGATATGGATTTCCATAAACAGAATTTTTAGCTGAAATATTCCATAAATTATCACCAGAGATAACCGTATAGTCTGAACCAGAAGATGCTGTCATGCTCTTGCTATCTGACATGCTCGTTGCTGAACCCATAGTTGCTGTACCATGGAGCTTTTCAAAGCGTGCCTCTTCAAGTCTTGCTTGTTCAATAGCTGCTTCTGCTTGATCTCTTGCTTTATTTGCTAAAGATACCGCCTTATCATTATCACCTTTAGCGGATGCTTTTTCTGCTGCTTTAATTAATTTTCCAGTATCACGCCATTCATATCCGGCTTTCTTAGCACGAGCATTTTTAATTTTTGCTGCATAAATTGCATTTTTTGAAGCCGTATTCGGGCCAGCTTTCATGGGTGCCTTATCAGCAGCAGGAGCGGGAGTTGAACCTTCATCTGCAGGATCATCAGTCGCACAACCAGCTAAAAGACCTGAAGCCATAATTGCAACAGTCACTAATTTAAAAATTTCAGGTTTTTTTGTCATTGTTTTCGCTCTCCAAGAACGCAGATTATTGGTATTAGAGTATTATTTTATTATTATAAATATAATTTACACTAAGATTACAGGGTTAATAAATGAAGAGCAAGCCAAATACCTAACTAATTAAAGACATTATTTTACTTTTTACTTCATTATTAATATTTCACCATTCTTTATAGTTAAGAACGTAGCATTCACTATTTGACCCGTCAAGATTTTTAATATAATTTTAAGCTATTACATCTAATCTACTGATACTATTAGATACCTTTGCATAAAACGAAAGCGAAAGAAAAATAAATGTAATTTGCCTTATTGGCCACTCATGAGCATCCATGCTCTCGTGGCATTAGTGATTCCATTCACGTCAGGCGAAAAACGCAGGTAATAGCTGGCTATTGACCAGTTTTTCAACGAAAAGCAGGCGGATTTCAGTTATTTTTATGAGCTTCTGTTTTATGCAAAGGCCTCTATTAATATTTACTTAATTAAGGAATCCACATGAGCGACATTCAACCTGTTATCTATTTCAATTGTTCTTGTAGTAAGTCGAAGCAAACTCTTGAACTATTAAAGGGGCAAGGCTTTGAACCAACGATCATTGACTATTTAGATAACCCACCAACCATCAATGAACTTAAAACTATTCTGAAACAATTGAATTTATCTGCCATTGATATTTTACGGCGCACAGAACCTGTTTTTTTAGAAGCAGGTTTAGATGCTGATGATCTAACAGAAGATGATCTATTAGAAGCCATAACGGGTTGCCCTAGCTTATTGCAACGCCCCATTGTTGTGTATAACAACCAAGCGGCATTAGGTCGCCCAGCAGAAAACATTTTAGCCATACTAAAATAACCTATGCCCAATATTCTCGTTTTATATTATAGTAAACATGGCAGCACCCGCCTTTTAGCAGAAGAAGCGGCCTATGGCATCGAGCAATCTGGTGAGCACACCGCAACCTTACGTACTGTTCCAGATATTTCAGCTAATAATGAAAAAACTGAGCACTCCGTCCCTGAATCAGGCTCACCTTACGTCACTTTAGATGATTTTAATCAAGCTGATGGATTAATGCTCGGCAGCCCTGCTTATTTTGGGAATATGTGCGCACAAATGAAGTACTTTTTAGATCAAACGTCCTCTTCATGGCTTGCGGGCAAAATGATTGGCAAACCTGCGGCTGTTTTTACCAGCAGCTCAAGCTTACATGGCGGACAAGAAAGCGTATTACTTAGCATGATGCTTCCATTGCTACATCACGGCATGATTATTAGTGGCATCCCTTATGCTGAACCCGCTTTACTGAGCACAACAACAGGTGGCTCTCCGTATGGGGCTTCTCACTTAGCGAGCCAAAACAAAATTGAATTAAGTCGCGATGAAATCAATTCTATGAGATATCTTGGTCAACGTATTGCTTTATTAAGTCATCGTTTAAACGGTTTTGAATCATGATGAAATCAATACCCTACCTTCTAAGCTGGATAGGATTGCTAGGCGTTATTAGCTCTCAATCAATCATCATTATTGTTGAACATACTGATATTCCATTATGGCCTAGCTTCGTTTTATTTATGGCTGTTTTACCAATACGAGGCTTTATTCAAAATCGTCGTTACACATTCCAATGGACTGGGTTTCTTTCTTTATTTTTTTTATCGGTTGGCGTTAGTGATTTTTTTGTGGTCGCAACACCTCACAGCAGTTCATTTGTATTGCTTTGCTCCAGTGTTGTTCTCTATTTTGGCGTTGTTTTTCATGCCAAAAAGCTTGCCTATTACGAAGCTTTAGAGCGCAGTTCAAACCAATAAAACCTCCTTAACAAAGGGGATTGTAATGTTTCTATGTTGTTCTAATGCTCGCTCATCAAGCTTTTTAAGCAAGCCTATTTGAGCGGATAGTTCTCGTTGAAAATGAACCAGCAGATAATCAATGACTTCAGGCCTTATTTTCAAACCCAATAATTTAGAACGAAACTGAATGATTTTTTTTAATTCAGTTTCGTTTGCCGTTACTAAACTAATTTGAACGCCAGCCTTAATTCGAGATGCCCAATCTTTTAATAAGAATCTATTAATTTCAGTTTTTAAGGCCGATAAAATAATTAACCAATGATGTCTCTGAGCATCATTATATAAATCATATAACTTTCTTTCCCAAACACGATTTCCAGCCAAATGATGAACATCGTCTATAATTAACACGCTGTCCTTATTACATTCAGCAATGATTTCAATGCCATATTCTAATAACATTTGGCCGCTAAAATACTGAAAAGGAATATTCTTTAATTGACAATATAATGCCGAAGCATTTAATAAATGGCTTTTACCTGTGGATGCTTCCCCAGTTACAAAAATTAAAGGTTCACTGGTTAAATCGATATGACGCTTTAAAGAATGCGATGCAAAGTCGTTATCACCATAATAATGTTCGAAGCTGCAAGACTGATCAAAACGCAGTGGTAATGCTAATTGCTGATATAAACTCACCTAAAATAACAAAAATCGATAAGTCAAACTTAAGGCGTCTTGAGCAACACCTTCTTCTAGTATTTCAACAGTTGTATCAATAACCGGCAAATCAACTTGTTCGATGACATCACCTAACTCTATTAAGTGCTGAAGCTCATCCGGTGAATTTCTTAAGGTTAAAGAAAATGAAACACTATTTGCTGACAATAATTTAACCTGGGTTTTCTCAACAACCGCCAAAGAAGAAAAATACCGTGCTACTGTTAGGTAACTTTCAAGAGTCGTTACATTAGAAACATTTATCACTACCGAGTTAATATTTTCTTTAATGCTGCCCAACGCATATTCTTGAGCTAATATTCTGGCTAAATGAGACATCGCCTTTTCCATAACAACCTCTTTAGTAGACGCTTTATGCTCCCACTGAAACAATTGCCCCGAAAACTGACTTTGCCAAATGCCTTTCCAACCTTGACCACTAATGCCGATTAACTCTCCGACAAGCACAACATCTGACTGGTACCTAAACCCTAAATCATTAATCGCATTTAAATTATCCAACGCTGATTCTTTAAAATTTAGTACCGCCCTGTCTTCTAAGTCAAGTAATGGAAATTGAGTTGGCAAGCCATGTTTACGTGACAACTTATCCATATATTCGATTAGTTCAGGTGCTGACTCCTCTGACACCAGCTCATGGCTTTTATTAATCTGCTTTGACATAACAATCAATACTGAGGGTCTTACACGCCCCCAAACTGGATAACCCTTGCCTCTTAAGAGCGCCTCAACTAAATTTTGTGAAAACTCAACACTTAAAATTATTTGGCTTTCTTCTACATCATCTTCGGACACTTCTTGACGTTCATAACGAAATTCTTTCACATAACGCGTACTACTTCTTAAACTGCGTTGTAGCGCTGGGTCATTTAATAATTTAGGCGCCCCACTAATTTTAACCAGTACTTCAGCAAATGCTTTTCTAAACGTGTCTAGACGCAATTGAGTTGTTTGATTTTCAACAGGCAATTTAATGGTATATAAATCATCGACAATGGCCGCATTAGAAAGGGGAGAAAATGCTAATAAAAGCAATACAACAACCTGTAAAAAATTTAATTTCATATTCATTAGTTTTTAATTATTGGCCAACATAGAACAAAATGTAGAGTAATTATTATGACTTCATCTCAAGGGCATGTAAAATACCACATCCTAAATATTTCATGAACTCTATTTATGTCCTCTAAACCTTCTTTAAGCTATAAAGACTCTGGCGTAGACATCGCTGCTGGCAACGAACTTGTCGAACGCATTAAACCCGCTATTAAATCAACTCACCGCGATGGCTGCGTGGGTAGCATTGGTGGTTTTGGAGGTTTATTTGAACTGCCACTTGATCGCTATAAAAAGCCATTGTTGGTATCAGGTACTGATGGCGTTGGCACAAAATTAAAATTAGCCATAGAACTTAAAGAATATGACAGCATTGGCATTGACTTAGTTGCCATGTGCGCTAACGATATTGCCGTTATGGGCGCTGAAGCGCTTTTCTTTTTAGATTATTATGCCACTGGAAAACTCAGTTTAGACGTAGCCACGCAAGTCATTACAGGCATTGCTGAAGGTTGTAAATTGGCGGGTTGTGCATTAATAGGTGGTGAAACGGCCGAAATGCCCGGTATTTATAACGAAGATGATTTTGATTTAGCTGGTTTTTGTGTCGGCATTGTTGATAAGGACAACATCATTGATGGCTCTAATGTTGCTGTGGGTGACACACTCATTGCTATCGCATCAAGTGGCCCACATTCTAATGGCTATTCGTTAATTCGTAATATCATCAAACATGTTAATGCCGATTTAAGCAGCCCTTGTGGTGACACCACTTTAGCGAAAGCGTTAATTGCACCAACCACTATTTACACCAAACAAATTTTAGCCTTAGCTGCTAACATCAAAATTTCAGCCATTGCTCATATTACGGGTGGCGGTTTATTAGAAAATATACCACGTGTTTTACCTGAATACACTCAAGCTGACCTTGACATTTCCAGCTGGGAATTACCCCCCGTTTTTCAATGGTTACAAAAATCAGGCAATGTTATTGATGAAGAAATGTATCGTACCTTTAACTGCGGTGTAGGTATGGTTCTGAGCATTAAAAGTGAAGACACTAAAAAAACTCTAGCGCAATTAGAGCAACTGGGTGAAAAGGCTTGGGTTATAGGTTCAATCAGTCAATCCCCTGATTCTGCCCCTTGTGTTGTTATCAGCTAAATAAATCAGCTAAACATTTAATTGCTCTTTTAATATGCCTGAATTTTCCATTGTTGTTCTTATCTCGGGTAACGGCAGTAACTTGCAAGCCATTATCGACCAAATTGATAGTGGTTATCTTAATGCCACCATTAGCTGCGTCATTTCTAATAGACCTAATGCAGTTGGTTTAGCGCGCGCAGCAAAGCATAACATTGATCATTATGCTTTAGACCATACCCAATTTGCAACGCGTGAAGCTTATGATGCCGAGCTGATTAAACTCATTCAGCCGTATCAACCTAACTGTATTGTTCTAGCTGGTTTTATGCGAATTTTAAGCGCTGATTTCTTTTTGCAATTCACCCATAAAATCATTAACATTCACCCTTCTTTACTGCCTAAATATCAAGGTTTACACACTCACCAACGTGCTTTAGAAAACCAAGATAACGAACATGGCATTTCAGTGCATATTGCAACTCAAGAGCTTGACAGTGGCCCTGTTATCGCCCAAGCATCCTTTAAGTTACATAAAAACGATAGCATTGAGTCATTACAAAAGAAGAGCCATCAATTAGAACATGTTTTATATCCATTGGTATTACGCTGGATGATTCGTAAACAATTGGATATAAGTTCTGGTCGGGTTACCTTTGACCAAAAAAATCGAACTAAGCCCATCATGCTGGATCAAATAGCACCAGATGAATACCCTAAAATCAATTAAGCCTTTCCTTCTTTTACTTTTATACGTCTGCCTATTTAGTAGCAAAGTACAGGCCGAACTTAAGCCCTATACCGCTGTTTATAATGCTTATAGCAATGGTTTTCATGTTGGCGAAAGCACTCAAACTTTAATTAAATTAGAAGATTCATGGCTGATAAAACTCAACACAGAAGCGACAGGCTTCGCCTCTTTTTTTCAAAGCAAACCCGCTACGCAACAGCAGGTTTTTAAAACTAAGCTCAATCAACCCTTATTACTTAGCTCTAAAAGTGATTCTGGAAAGTCGAAAAAAAATGCTAAAAAACTAGCCTATTATGATGAAGCGAATGAGCAACTATTGGTTAGAGTTGGCGACGAAACAAAACGCATTAGCATCACACACCCGTTATCGTCCTATTTGTTATTACCCATTACTGCGGCGAATTTGCAGCCGAATACAACGTTAAATGTTACGTTATATGATAAAGGCAAGGTAAAACAAAAGTTAATGGCCGTGCAAGAAATAAACACCGACAACTTGGTCGTGGATGTTTACAGTAAAGGCTCTAATAAACGTCTGCGTTATATTTTCAAACACGGCAATAAACACGTGCCTTTTCGTATTGAACGCTTTAAAAACAATGAAATTAAAGCTTATTTAGAATTGAATGAATTTAATCATTAGCATGGCTCTATACCTGATTTACTGTGAAGCAGTAAATCAGGTTTTATTGACCTTATGATTTTCCACCCTTTTTAATCAGC
>CAYZQE010000019.1:0-29763 GCA_964480635.1 uncultured Gammaproteobacteria bacterium
TTGATATTCCCATTAGGTTCAACTTTACGCTTTTGGATATCGGTGGATATCGGGGGTGGATATCGGGGACACGGTGGATATCGGGGACAGACCCCTATTTTTCTACCTACCACTCATATAAAAACGGTTGTGATTTGCGGATAAACCCTCCCAGTGAGGGCTTTTATTTTTATTCCTTCCCCATAAAATTCTGCTGAATATATTTTTTAAAATCCTTTGAAAGCATGGCTTCATTAGCCACTTGTGACCAAAATAATTTGACGGCTGAGGTGACGGCTTGCAATGTAAAGCCTTCTGATATTTTAATGTTAGGTTCTTTGTGGATAAAAGGTAAAATCTCGCCATTGCTTTTTGGAGCAAAAGCCATTGAGCACATATCGTAAATAGGCAAGAGCGTAAAACCTTCGTTATGTGCTTCAAAACTAATATTACCCAAATGCGTATCGCTATTATAAATAAGTTGTGCAAATGTGGATAAGTATTCAACGTTGTATAAGTCTTGTTGGTTTAATAGCTTTAGTTGAAATAGTTCGGTACATGATCTTAACCAATTATCGCCAACACCTACAAATTCAGCGTCAATACTGAGCAGCGACAACATAGACCGTTTACCATGCTTATCGCAACGATCAAAACGCTTTGATTCTAAGAATAAACGCCCGCCTTGTTCAAAAATAGTGGTTTCGGCTGCTGTTACTATGCCACCGGCATTAAGAATTTGTGCGGCATAGTGTTCTGTTATTAAAATATCTTTCCAACGTCGTGCATTTTTACTGTCCCCTTTGGGTGAAAATTTCACTAAAACATGGGCATTGATGTCTTCACAAAACGTCGTGAACTTTTGTTGTTCGCCGCCAGCAGATGATAAAATACTATCATGACTAATAATCTCATCGGCAATGTCTAAATACTGGTCTCTTTTGTGCCTTTCAAAAAATGTCCTTATGTTTAAATTAACATGATTACCAAACTTTAAATTACCTATGCTGCTGTCAGTATTAGCTAATAAATATCGCCCTATATGATTATCATTCCATTCATTAAGATGCGCAGGAAAACTATCATCAACCTTGGCTATGTTTTCTGCTATTTTTTTTCCTAAAAAACCTTTAGGCGCTATATCAGTTAAAAAATAAGGCAAATCATGATAAAAGCCATTACCTTGCTCGCCCATAAAAGCATTGGGCATGCCTATCTCTTTTTCTACCATGTAACCACCTGCGGATAAAGGCCTTAATGTTGCAATACAACTGTGTTTACCAAAGTTATCGACTTCCCAAAGGTAAATTTTATCACCTGTATTAAAAGCAGGTTTTGTGAGCGCATACTTGGGGCTTCTACCGTTTGGTATTTTTATAATAATGTGAGCTAATTTTTTTATCGCCAGCAAAACTTGTCTTGCGGTTAAATCACAGTTTTTTTGTATTTGATGACTGGTTGCAATATGGTTTTCTAAATACTCTTTTACGTTCATATGCTGTTAACCATGTCGTGTATTATCTTAATAATTTCATTAATTAACAACATGTTAACAATAAAAATGTCTCGAGTCATGTCGGGTATTAAGCGATAAGGTAGCGGAGCCAAGCAATCTCTTAATTCAACCGTCTAGCTAGCACTAGATAAAATTAGCCCGTAGGTGAGCTCAAGAGAGTCGTATTTTGACTCCGCTACCTTCGTCACTCGTTAGCGATATTTTTATAACGATGCTAAAACGCACTTTATAACGCCATAGTCATATTGTTCTTCTAGTTCTTCAAACACTGGCTTTATTTTTCCATCTTCCATTGCATTATATAATTCGATGGCTGATGTAATTTCATCAATTTCATGCTGCTCTAAGCTTAGGCAATCTGATACTTCAATAACGCCTAGCTCTATGGCTTGGGAATAGTGGGTATGAACCGAGCCAAGGGTTAAATCACGTTTTTTTGCGGTGGCTTCTGCGTCTAAACCTTCTTTAAAGCACATGAGCGTCTGATGCACGGTGGCGGATAGATTGTTATCAAACAAGGGATCTTTTGGGTATTCTTGAAGCAAAGCGACAAAGTCGTCACCATATTTATACAGTTTTGATTCGCCGACACCACTGATGGTGGCAAATGCTTCTAGACTGTCTGGGCGTAGCGATACCATGGATGCCAATGTGCTGTCGTGAAAGATGACGAATGGTGGCACACCTTGTTCTTGCGCTAAAGATAAACGCAAGGCTTTGAGTGCTTCCCATAATGGCTCATCCACAGGTGACATGGATGATTTGAATTTTTCTTTCTTTTCTTTAGCTTTGTTAACACTAACCTTTCTAAGCTCTAGCTGTTGTTCGCCTTTTAATAAGGGCTTTGCTTTTTGGGTTAGCTTAAGCGCACCATACTGTTCTAAATCGACCGACAAAAAGCCATGTGCTATCAACTGTCGATAAATAGAGCGCCATTGTTTTTGTGATTGTTCTGAACCTATGCCAAACGTGCTGACTTTATCGTGGCCAAAACGTTTAATACGTTCATCGTCTTTGCCCAATAACACATCGGTTAAATAACTCACACCAAAGCGTTGTTCTGTACGAAATACGCAAGATAAGGCTTTTTGCGCATCCACAGTTGCATTCCATGTTTCGGGGGGGATTTGGCAATTATCGCAGTTACCGCAAGGCTCTTTTAGTTCTTCGCCAAAATAGGCTAATAAGGTTTGGCGGCGGCATTGGGTTAATTCACAAAAACCTAGCATTGAATCAAGTTTATGCCGCTGGATACGTTTTTGCTGTTCGTTGGCATTCGAATCTTCGGTGAATTGACGTAAGGTAATCACATCATTTAAGCCGAAGCTCATCCATGCATTAGCGGGTTGCCCATCGCGCCCTGCGCGGCCTGTTTCTTGATAGTAGGCTTCCATGCTTTTCGGTAGGTTTAAATGCGCGACAAAACGCACATCGGGTTTGTCTATGCCCATGCCAAAGGCTATGGTCGCTACTATAATAATACCTTCTTCACGTAAAAACCGTTGTTGATTTTGTCTCTTTTGATCGGCAGGCATTCCGGCATGATAAGCCAGTGCTTCTCGGCCTTGCTCACACAGCCAAAAGGCGATGTCTTCGACTTTTTTGCGTGATAGGCAATAAATAATGCCCGCATCATTGGCATGTTGGTTATTAATAAACTGCAATAACTGGGTTTTTGCATTTAAGCCTTCGTTAATTTCGTAACGGATATTAGGACGGTCAAAACTACTGATATATTGCTGCGCTTGTTGCAGCTGCAACTGCTCTACAATTTCAAGGCGTGTGCGCTCATCGGCAGTTGCGGTTAAGGCAATGCGTGGCACATTAGGAAAGTGTTGTGCTAATTGCGATAGCTGCTGATATTCTACCCGAAAGTCATGCCCCCATTGCGAGACACAGTGAGCTTCGTCTATAGCAAACAATGCGATTTGAACGCGCGATAACATATTTAACGTATAAGGCGTTAATAACCGTTCGGGGGCCAAATATAGGCAGTCTAATTCGTTATTTAATAACTGCTGTTCAATCTGTTGATTTTGTTCGTGGGTTAACGAAGAATTTAAAAAAGCGGCTTTAATGCCCAGTTGCGTCAAGGCATCGACTTGGTCTTGCATTAACGCAATTAACGGCGACACGATAATACCCACGCCATCTCGTACGAGTGATGGTATTTGATAGCACAATGACTTTCCGCCACCCGTTGGCATTAACACCAAGGCATCGCCACCTTGTAATAAGGTGTCGATAATCGCTTTTTGCTGATGACGAAATTCATCGTAACCAAACGTACTTTGTAATATTTGTTGTGCGTGTTGAATCGACATATTAAATTATAAATCCATTGTTTATAAGTCCATTGGGTCTACATCGACCCGCCATTTAGTGTGTGTGGCTTTTTTTAATTTTAAGAGTTGGGGCATCAGTTGTTTCACTATTTTTCTAAGCACTTTGATCTCTCGGCTATGGCAATGCATTTGTGCGCGATAGCGCCCTTCTTGTTTCTTTAAATAAGCAGGCATTGGCCCAATGCATTGTATCTCGTTTATTTGAGCGGCTTCTATTTTATTTTTAATGCGGTTTAAAATATCTTCTGCCAAATCTAATGAAAACGCATCGGCACGAAACATAATCACTTTTAAATAGGGCGGCAAGCCAAATAACGCCCTTTCTTTTAATAAATTATTAGCAATCGAACGATAATCTTGTGCCACTAAGTCGGCCATTAATTCATGTTCTGGAAAATCGGTTTGCAACAACACTTCGCCAGCTTTATCTCCCCGCCCTGCTCTGCCAGAGACTTGAATAATGGTTTGCGCTAAACGCTCAGTCGCGCGATATTGCGTGCTGTGCAAACCTTGGTCCATATTTAAAATACCCACCAAGGTAATGCCCGCATAGTCATGTCCCTTAGCCAACATTTGCGTGCCTATAAAAATACCCGATTGTCCTGCTTGTAATAAACCTAGCTTTTGATTAAATTCATCTTTTAAACGTGTGCTGTCTCTATCTATTCGCTCTACCAACACGTCTGGAAATAGCTCTTTTATCTTTTCTTCTAGCTGTTGCGTGCCGATGCCATAGTGCTGAATATCAGTACTGCCGCAATCACCACACTTATGCGGTATTAGTTGCTGCTGCGCACAGTGATGGCACACCATTTTATTCACCGAACGGTGCAAGGACATTTGTGCATCGCAATGCTCACACATTTTACGCCAACCGCAATCGTGGCACATTAAAATAGGCGCGAACCCACGGCGATTTAAAAACAAAATAATTTGACCTTTTTGCTCTAAATGTTTGGTAATCGCTTTTTTAAGAGACTGCGAACAACCACCTTGTAACGGCTTATCAAGCGTATTGATAATGCGCATAGTCGCCAAACTTGCTTTCTTAGCCCGTTGGTTTAATTCATGGCGTTGATAATGTCCGTCGGCACAATTTTTTAGCGTTTCGATTGAGGGTGTCGCCGACCCCATCAAGACGGGTATATTTAACATTTGTGCGCGTTTAACCGCACAGTCTCGCCCATGATAATACACCCCATCTTCTTGGCGATACGAGCTATCGTGCTCTTCATCAATTACGATTAAACCCAAGTTTTCAAACTCGACAAATATACCTGACCTTGTAGATATTAATATTTTAGCCACACCGCGTTTTGCTTGATCCCATGCCACATAACGCTGCCAAGCTGTTTTAGCCGAATGAATCACTGCAATTTCATGGCCAAAGCGTTGGCTTAGGCGTTTAATAAACGCATTGGTTAAACCAATTTCTGGCAGCATAAACAACACTTGTTTACCCGCATTTATCACCTGCTGCATCACTTCAAAATAGACTTCTGTTTTGCCGCTGCCTGTAATGCCATCAATTACGTGTACCGAAAACTGATTAAGGCTTATTTGGATTTCATCAGAGACTGTTTGCTGTTCAGCATTTAATGTTAAAGGAGTCTGTTGCTCATAAAGCAGTTCAAATTGCTCTGTTTGCTTTTCTAACACCCAACCTTTTTGTATTAATGATTTAATAACAGGGCGCCAACTTTTATGCCTTAATGATAAATCATTAGCGACTAACGGTGCTTTAGAAAGATCAAGTAAAATTTGATGCTGCTTAGGTGCTTTTTTTGCTAAATTTAAAGCGTCAATATCAATGCCATCGTTTAATACCCAGCAGCTTTGAGTGGTGGCTTTTGTGGGCGCACCCTTTTTCAAATACGGTGGCAGTGCTAGAAAAAAAACCTCACCCAATGGTTGCATATAATAATCTGCAACCCAACGAATAAAGGCCATCTGTTTTTCTGACAATAAGGGCGCATCATCAAGTACTTGAAGGATTGGCTTTAATTTATTAGAAGTTGATGCACTTGAAGGCGACCCAGAGATAACAAGAGCAATTTTTTCTTTTTGCCCGAATGGGACCAAAACTCTGACACCCAGCTCAATAGATTGAGCGCTTAATACGGCGTAATCAAATGCGGTAAAAATAGGTAGGGGTAAGACACAAAGAACTGTCTGTTTATTCGTGTCACTCATTTAATTTAACTGTATTCCCCAAAATAATAATAGCGTTAACATCATAAACCGTTACCGCAACCGTGCAAATTAAAAAATTCAACTAAAGAAATAACAAAACTATAAGTAAGCAAGTGGATAGGAAGAGTGATAAATATAGAAATCAAGATGGCTTGCCATTGTTATTATTCTGCTCAGCGGGCTCTTTAAAGTGTCGCTTCAAATAGTCCGCTGGAGCTACTTAATTATGTGCATTAACATTTTTTGTGTTTACGATTAACCATTTGACTAAATCAGTCCAATAACGACTTATTTGATGCTTTGTCGGCATAATCCCCGCATGAGGCAACTCAATGGTAATGACCGGAATGCCCTTTTGTATGCCTGCATAATTCCCTAAAGAACCGGGGTATGTACCCATTAAATTTTTATATAATCGACCAATACGTTTAGGTGCATTTTTTCGGCTTGGCGCATCAAAGTCGACTAGTTTATAAGGTGCGTGCAAGGCCACGATGACATCTGGTTGGAAGTTTTTAATTTCGTCAAATAACCACTGTGATTCAGGCTCACTAAGTGGGTACTCTCCAGGAAAGCGCCTTTTATTTTTATAGGTTTTTTTTACCCAATAATTATAAGGTGACATCTCAGTCGGTGCGGGCGGGAAATTTCTGTTTAAATCGACTCCATGAGCATTAGTCCTCGAATGCCTTTTTTGCAAAGCACCATCAGGGTTCATTAAAGGAGTAATGCGCCAATGAAACAAACCAGAATGGTGCTTATCTAATGTTGCTAACCATTTAAACACCACACTGATAGACGTTAATTCATCGCCATGCGTACCACCAATAAGCAAAACCCTTGCTTGGCTTTTCTTTTTGCCTAACGGCGGATACTCTTTAATGAGTATCGCCCGACCATTAACAGAGCGTATTTTGGAGGCTTCAAAATTAAAGCTAAGACATTCTTTAGTTTTGACACTTGCAAGCTTTTTTCCTATCGCTTTACAAGCTGTCTTTACCACTAAGTCTTCATTAATAGCAACCTTATTGGCCACAATATCTTTAGCGATAACGGCGGTAACATTAAAAACAACACATAATGCAATAATGATAGGCTGCTTTTTCATTCATTAATTTTTACGAATAACGCCAGTATCTATGGCCGCTTGCATAACCGCTTGAGGGACTGTTTCCATTAACCGAGGATCAAATGGTTTAGGAATAATATAATCCTTACCAAAACTTAATTCATCTATCTTATAGGCTTCTAAAACTGACGCAGGAACAGGTTTTTTTGTTAAATCTCTTAGGGCATTTACTGCGGCTATCATCATTTCTCGATTTACCGTGGTAGCGCGCGCATCAAGTGCGCCCCTAAAGATATAAGGAAAGCCCAATACGTTGTTCACTTGATTAGGATAATCACTGCGGCCTGTCGCCATAATAATATCTGAACGTGTTTGAAACGCTAATTCGGGATGAATTTCAGGGTCTGGATTTGATAATGCAAACACAATAGGATGATCTGCCATTGAACTAATCATATTAGCGGTAATAATATCTGGGCCAGATACGCCAATTACAACATCAGCACAATCTATCGCATCGGCTAAGGTTCTTTTACTGGTTTCACGTGCAAAAGCACGTTTATATTTATTAAGATTAGTACGCTCAGTATGAATCACACCTGTGCGATCGACCATTGTAATGTTATCGAGATCAGCCCCTAAATCATGTAATAACTCGGCAGAGGCGATACCGGCAGCACCAGCACCGACAATCACTATGCGCGCAGTTTCAAGTGTTTTTCCTTGAATTTCTAACGCATTTAACAATCCCGCAGAAATAATAACGGCTGTACCGTGTTGATCATCATGAAAGACAGGGATATCTAAGGCTTCTCTCAAGGCATGCTCTATTTCAAAACACTTCGGTGCTGTGATGTCTTCTAAATTAATGCCGCCAAAACCACTCGCAATACGTTTAACCGTATCAATAAAGTCTTGAGGATCATCGGCATCGACTTCAATATCAAATACATCAATATCTGCAAACGCTTTAAATAACACGGCCTTGCCTTCCATAACCGGCTTACCCGCCAATGCGCCCACATTACCCAAACCTAATACAGCACTACCATCGGTAATAACGGCAACTAAGTTACCTTTTGCCGTATATTTATAAGCTGAATCTGGGTTTGCAGCAATTTTACGAACTGGTTCGGCAACACCTGGAGTATATGCTAACGATAGATCATATTGAGTTTTAGTGGGCTTGGTAATTTCAATGGCTATTTTGCCTGGTTTTGGATTTTCATGATATTCCAAGGCTTCTTTTTTTAAATTTTTTATCATTATTAGTCTTTAAAGTATCTCAATGTATTTGCAGTTATCTTATAACATCAACCTTTATGAATATCTAACAAATTTTCGACCGATTATTTATGACCTTCTATTTCATCTAACCGCATTCGTATAAAGCAATAATTATGCTATCAAATTTTAGGCAAAAAAAAGGATGCCGAAGCATCCTTTTTCATCACTAGCAAATGCTTGCGATTTATTTTCCGTAACGCTGACGGAACTTATCAACCTGCTTAGCAGACTGAAGAACGTGTTGCTTACCTGTATAAAACGGGTGTGAAGCACTTGAAATTTCAAGCTTAATCACTGGGTATTCGTTACCATCTTCCCATTTAGCCGTCTCTTTAGAAGACATTGTAGAACGCGTTAAAATAGCGAAATCTGTCGATGTGTCTTGGAAAATCACATCGTTGTATGTTGGGTGAATGCCTTCTTTCATGGCTAAACTCTTAATAATTAAAACGGGCGCGAATTCTCTACTTTTTGGCACCATAAATCAAGTGATTTTATAATTTTTTTATTTGCTAAAATAGCCTAAAAAATATTCAGTTCGCCACAAAGATAACAACATATTTTGAAACTCAAAAAACAAGAAAATCTTTATAAGAAAAACCTTATATTAGAAAGTACTTAAATGCGAATTAAGAGCACAAGTTAAAGTAGTTTTTTAGCTTATGCTCTACAAGCCAATAGAAATATAGGCGCTTCAAGTTATCCACAAAATCTGTGGATAACTCTGTGCATAAACTATGCTAAATGTCATGGCAGGCGCATTCATAAACACATCTTGTTAAATCGAATGCTTTTTATACAATTAAATAATTACTTATAATTCAACAACTTAATTTAAATTAAAAATAATATCTAAATAATGTGGCTAGGCTATTGACAACAATACCTGCCTCACAGTAAGCAGTGCATAAGTAATAACTTTAAATTTTTATTTATTGAATTTGCTATATAAAACTCATGCTAACTATGCTCTCTTTCCAAACTTCATTCATGCTAGCGTCAAGATTTGATTGGAGTATATTCATGCTACCTGAACATTGCTTTCATCAATACATTATAAAGACGCATAAAAAGGGCGTGCAATCACCAATAGCAAAGAGGTTCTGTTTTGAAGCAGGCAATAAAATCAGAAGCCTGACAGTAATCTCATCAATAAAATAAAACCCTCATAAAACAACAACCCATCTATAAAACAAAAGAAAGCTACTTTTGAGCCTTACCCTTCTAAATACTTTTCGATCTAAACAGTCACATGTTTATTTTAAATCACAAAAAACAATATTAGAGAGTAACTATATTCTTATCCTCTAAATAGCGAATTAAGAGCACAAGTTAAAGTAGTTTTATAGCTTGCGCTCTACAAGCCAATAGAAATATAGGGGCTTCAAGTTATCCACAAAATCTGTGGATAACTCTGTGCATAAACTATGGCAAATGTCATGAAAGGCGCATTCATAAACACATTTTGTTAAATCGGATACATTTTATACAAAATAATAAACCCTTATAAAACAATAGCTTAATCAATTAATAAAAAATATTGCAAAAAATCATTGCAGGCTATTGACAAGCGCAGGCACAACAAAGTATGCAGTGCATAACTTATAATAATAAATCTTTATTTTCTTTAATTTTTATGCTTAAAAACAATTCTTGTAAGTCATTGTGAAATCGAAAGCCTAATTCAGTTGGCTTAACGTAAAAATTATCTACCTCTAATAAGCCTTTTTCTTTTGCAGTCTGAATAGCGCCTAAAATACACTCTACCTTTAAACCCGTCGTTTGCCGAAAAAGAGACAATGAAAACCCATCTGTTAAACGCAAAATATTTAACATAAATTCAAAAATTAAATCCGATTCTGTTAAATTTTGCTCTTGGCTCAATTTTGCTAAGCTATCTAATGCCATAAACTGCTCTGGCTGCCTGACTTTTTGTCGCCGACAAATACGCTGTTCACCGGCTAATGTGATTTTTCCGTGCGCTCCTGCCCCTATTCCAACATAATCACCAAACTGCCAATAATTAACATTATGCTGACATTGTTTTTTAGGTTTCGAAAAAGCAGAAATCTCATATTGCTGATACCCCGCTTCATTTAATAGCTGCTGCCCTTGTTGCTGCATATCCCATGCAATATCGTCATTAGGCAGCCCAGCGGGCACAGATGAGTGGAATAAAGTATTGGGCTCTATGGTTAATTGATAAAAAGACAGGTGTTCTACATCAAAACTGATGGCTGCTTTAACATCATTTATACAATCTTCTAGGCTTTGCTCAGGCAATGCGAACATGACATCGAGATTAATATTATCAAACCCTGCCTCTCTTGCTGCTTTAACAGCTAAGGCTATTTGATCGCTATCATGAATACGCCCCAATAAAGCGAGTTGATGATTATTGAATGATTGCGCCCCAATTGATAAACGGTTAACCCCTGCTTCAAGATAGTCTTTGTATTTTTCTAATTGAGCACTGCCAGGGTTTGACTCCATAGTAATTTCAATATTAGGACTAAAATTAAGGTAGGCACGTAATGAACTCATCAATTGCTTGATGGCTTTACCCGAAAATAATGAAGGTGTGCCACCACCAAAAAATATGGTTTCGATGGTACGCCCCCAAATTAAGGGTAATTCTTGCTCTAAATCGGCTAGCAAAGCATCAATATAGCGTTGCTCGGGTATATCTGTTAGTGCATGCGAATTAAAATCACAATAAGGGCACTTTTTTTCGCACCAAGGTAAATGAATGTATAAACCTAACGCTGGGTTTTCTGTTATTTCAATCATAGTTTTTTAATCCCTCTTCAAAAGGGAGAGGGTTGAAGCGAGGGAAAACAATATCAAAGCTATGTTCAATAAAACTAAAGAGCCGTCATCTTTTCCAATAACTGCTTCAATGCTTTACCTCGATGACTAATGGCATTTTTTTCTTCTTTTCTTAACATGGCACTGGTGCAACCATGCGTTGGCAAATAAAAATAAGGATCATAACCAAATCCGCCCTCACCTTGTGGCTCTAACTGAATCACGCCTTCCCAGCTGCCTTCACAAATTAATGGCGAAGGATCTTCACCACTACGCATATACACTAACACCGCTCGATAACGGGCGGTGCGTTCGGCTTCTGGCACATCTTTGAGTTTTTCTATTAATAGAGCATTGTTCTTATCATCCGTTGCATTTGGCGCTGAAAATCGAGCACTATAAACACCCGGCGCACCATTTAAAGCATCCACTTCAATCCCAGAGTCATCTGCCAATGCGGGCAAGCCCGTATGCAATGCCGCATTACGCGCTTTAATAATGGCATTTTCGACAAACGTTGTGCCTGTTTCTGGTACATCTTCTACACCCAATTCGGACTGCGTAAACACGTCATAATCTAGCGCTGATAACAACGTTTTAAACTCTCTAAGCTTCCCTTGATTATTTGATGCAATAACAAGTTTTTTCATGGTGCTATAACTCTAAAATTTAAAAGTGGTGATTATACCCATGCAAACGGTTAAGCCCAAATAACAATAGCGAGAAACAAGGCAATCTCGTATTATGTTGTCGTTTTCTTACCTCAGGTTTTCACATGATAAAAAGCATGACCGCTTATGCTAGAGCGCAACAAAGCAATGAATTTGGTGAAATTGTCATCGAACTCCGCTCTGTCAATCATCGCTATCTGGAAACCAGCTTTAGACTCCCCGAAGACTTTAAAGCCAAAGAAGCCGATTTTAAAAAAGTCATTGCCCAATACGCAAGTCGCGGAAAAATAGAACTCAGCTTACGTTATTCGTTAATTCAGAAGGAAAATAATGGCCTTCAGCTTGATGAAGATAAAATCAAACAGCTCATGCAGGCAGAACAGCAAGTGCTTGCCATCACCCAAGGTGGCTTGGGTTTAAAAGTAGCCGATATTTTAAATTGGCCGGGTGTTATCACCGAAGCCAGCAAAGACACCTCAGCATTATTTAAACTGGCCACAGAAACATTAGAAATAGCCTTAAAAGATTTTGTCCAAGGCCGCGAAAAAGAAGGTCAAGCGTTACAGCAAATGATTGCCAAGCGATGCGATGAAATGACGTCCATTATAAAAGAAATAGAAACGCACCGCCCTTTAATGATGCAACAACTCGAAGACAAATGGCGCAAGACACTACAAGAAAAAATGAGTAAATGGGCTGAAGACATAGAACAAGGCCGCTTAGAGCAAGAAATGGCCATCATCGTACAAAAGTTAGATGTAGACGAAGAGTTTGATCGCCTACATACACACCTTAAAGAAGTTAAAGACGTGTTAAATAGAAATGATGCCGTTGGCCGACGCTTAGACTTTTTAATGCAAGAACTCAACCGCGAGGCCAACACCCTGTCATCAAAGTCTCACGATAGTAAAACGACACAACTCTCTGTTGATTTAAAAGTACTCATTGAACAAATGCGGGAACAGATACAAAATATTGAATAAAAACAACACTGTAGATAAGCTGATTAAAAAATTATTAAAGGCAATTAAGTGTATAGTTTCACCACGTTATACCTGATTTATACATTTAAAAGCATAACCATACTTTTTATTCAATTTATGATAGCCCCTATCGCTGAGCCTCTTTATAATGTTGCTTTAAAATTTATCCAATAGAAACCTTATGCCAAAACAACAATTATTCATCATCTCACTACTTCTTATAACCCCTTTTACCGTTCAAGCAGGTTGGTTTGATTGGCTAAGCGATAAAAAAGGAGATGTCGTTGAAGCCGTCAAGTCTGGTGATGCGAGTCAAATGCTAGACATAGCTTTAAGCAATGATCAGATTGCTAATGGTTTAAAAGAAGCTTTAAATAAAGGTGCAGATTACGCCGTTGCTGAACTAGGCCAAGAAGGTGGGTTTTTAAACCATAAAGACTTAAAAATCCCTATGCCAGAAAAGCTTAAAGCTATCGAAAAGATTTTACGCAAAATCGGTCAAGACAAATATGCCGACCAATTTGTTAATACCATGAACAGTGCAGCAGAGCAGGCCGTGCCTTTATCCTTAGAAATTTTAAAGCAAGGCATTAAAAATATGACCTTGGATGATGCTAAAAATATTCTAAATGGTAAAGATGATGCCGCCACACAATATCTTAAGCGCGTTGGAAGCGATCAATTACGCACTGAAATAAGCCCTATTGTTAAACAAGCTACTGCTGATTCTGGCATCACTAAAATATACAAAAAAATGTATGACCAAATGGGCTTTGCAGGAAAATACCTAAAACTTGAAGACTATGATATTGATAGCTATGTGACGACTAAAACAATGGAAGGTTTATTTGTGAAAATAGCTGAAGAAGAAAAGAAAATTAGAGAAAACCCAAAAGCAAGAACGACAGATCTATTGAAGCAAGTGTTTGGCGGTTAATGATTTTGCATACCTGATAAATTTTTGCGTCTATTAAGGAGTATTCGCTTAAATTCATCGGGGTGTTTTTTTTCACCATCACTGAGTCTCGATATCCAAAATCTAAAAGCAGCGGCACGTAACATGAAAGGAATGGATTGATTTTCAATAGGCTCTAATGGCCTGACTTTGCTATAGGCTGCAATCACATCACGCATTTTTAATCGGTCTAAACTGCCATCATCATAACTACACCAGTCATTGATAACGATGGCTAAATCAAACATAAAGGCACCGTGCGTCGCATATTCAAAATCAATAATGGCTGATATTTTTAATTCACTTTTCTTGCCATCAAACAATACATTGTCTCTAAAACAATCGGCATGAATAAAGCCAGACGGTAAGCTCAAGCGGCTGTGTTGTCTTAAATAATTCAGCTCTGTTTCTATCAATGATGCATCGTCATCACTGATGTCCGTGCTGAGTAAATGGCTGGCCTGATGAATACTCCACACTAAATCTTTTGATTTTGATGCGTTATGAGCAAATTTAAGCTGATGAAGCTGCGCCAATTGTTCGCCAATTAACTTGCAATGAATGAAACTTGGGTTGATGCAGGACGCCCCTTTTTGCCATGAGAATAATAAGGCAGGCTTTTGTTTTATAGTCGGATTTTCATCTGTTATTGCTTGGATAATTTGCGCGCTTGGAAAATTGTTTTGAAACAATACATCGTGTGCATGGTTTAAAAAAAGTACGTCGTCAATTTCTTCAAAAATCGTTAAGACAACCTTGTTTGTGTCCGTTTCAATTAAGTAATTTGAATTTGTTGTGCCTTCTAATAATGCTGAAAAATTAAGGCATTTTCCAATATCATAACAGTCAAGAAAATCATTAATGTCATTGATGGTTAATTTTGTATAGACAGCCATAAATCACAAATGCAGCATACGTTCATGTTCTTCTTCAGATGGCTCAAAGGTTCTATTTTCGTAATAATTAAAAATAGCATTCACGACGTCATTGGGGTCATCAATCACTTGGAAAAGATCAAGATCATAGGCATTAATCGTGCCTTCATTAACTAGAGTCGTTTTTATCCAATCGGTTAAGCCATTCCAAAATTCACTTTCTACTAAAATAATCGGAATTTTTCGAGTTTTCCCCGTTTGTACCAAGGTTAAAATTTCGGCCAATTCATCCAATGTGCCAAAACCACCGGGCATCACCACATAAGCCGTTGCATATTTTACAAACATGACTTTACGTGAAAAAAAGTGCTTAAAGTTAAGCGATATATCTTGAAAGCCATTGCCAGACTGCTCGAACGGTAATTCTATATTTAACCCAATGCTTTTTGACTTACCTTCAAAAGCCCCTTTGTTAGCGGCCTCCATAATGCCTGGGCCACCACCACTAATCACCGAAAAACCAGCATCGGATAATAATCTGGCTATTTTCACTGTTTTTTTATAATACGAATGCTCTTTATCGGTACGAGCCGAGCCAAATATAGTGACCGCTGGTTTAATACTTGAGAGCTTTTCGAAGCCATTGACAAATTCTGAAATGATTTGAAATATCTTCCAAGACTCGCGTGTTAATTTATTATTGTTATTTGATGAATCAGACATTGTTTTTATTAACCCTTCCGTTATTCTGCTTACCTAATTTTATAGTTCAATGTAGCAAAATGACTGACAATAGTACAAAAAAATTCGTCTTAATTGATGGCAGCTCTTATCTGTTTCGAGCCTTTCATGGTTTACCGCCTTTAACCAACAGCCTTGGCGAACCCACAGGTGCCATTTATGGTGTGATTAATATGTTACGCAAACTCATTGATAGCGAGCGTCCAGATGCTATCGGTGTTGTTTTTGATGCTAAAGGCAAAAACTTTCGCCACGATATATTCCCTGACTATAAAGCCAACCGCCCTCCCATGCCCGATGAGCTACGCGTACAAATAGAGCCATTACTCGACATTATTAAAGCCATGGGTTTACCGCTTATTGTGATTGATGGTGTTGAGGCTGATGACGTGATTGGCGCATTGTCGGTGGATGCCGAAAAACTGGGCTATGACGTGTTAATTTCGACCGGCGATAAAGACATGGCGCAATTAGTCACTGAGAAAGTGACGCTAATTAATACCATGACGAATAAACGGATGGGTATTGCGGGCGTGAAAGAAAAGTTTGATGTGATGCCCGAACAAATAATTGACTACCTTGCGCTCATGGGCGACAAGGTAGATAACATTCCTGGGGTGCCAAAATGTGGCCCTAAAACAGCGGCAAAGTGGATTAATTTATATGGGTCAATGCAAGGAGTTATGGATAATGCTGACGAAGTGAAAGGCAAGGTCGGTGAATATTTACGTGAATCTTTCTCCTTTTTGCCCCGCTCTTATGAACTAGCCACCATTAAGTTAGATTGTGAGCGCCCTAGCGACATTAATAAATTAGTGGTTAAAAACATTGATACTGAGGTGCTTGCGACAGCCTTTCAACGTTATGGTTTTAACCGCTGGTTAAGCGAACTTGAAGATGAAGGGGTTGATATTGCATCGACCGAACCTATATCAGTAAAAGAAGCCAAAGAATATGAAGCTGTTTTAGATGACACTGCTTTTAAACAGTGGCTAGAACGCATTAAAACCTGTGATCTAATGGCTTTAGACACTGAGACTACCAGCGTTAATTATATGACCGCTCAGATGGTAGGCATCTCAATTTGTATTGGAGAAGATGCTTGCTACATTCCTCTCAAACATGATTATTTAGATGCGCCAAAACAACTTGATAAAGATGATGTGCTGGCACGTTTAAAACCACTACTTGAAGACCCTAATATTAAAAAGGTTGGGCAAAACTTAAAATATGATTGCCATATCTTTTTAAATGAAGGTATTACCATTCAAGGTATCGCTTTTGACACCATGCTTGAGTCTTATGTTTTAAACTCGGTAGCTACACGTCATAACATGGATGACCTAGCTCAGTTTTATTTAAACCACAGCACCATTCACTTTGAAGATGTTGCAGGAAAGGGTAAAAAACAACTGACTTTTAATCAAATAGCACTAGAAGAAGCAGTGCCTTATGCCGCAGAAGATGCTGATATCACTTTACAATTACACGCGGTATTGCATAAAAAACTAGAGGATATTCCATCTTTATTAAAGGTCTATCAAGACATTGAGCAACCCCTATCTGAAGTGATTACACGCATCGAACAAAATGGTGTATTTATTGATAGCGCCATGTTGCAAAAGCAAGGACAAGAAGTCGATACAACCTTGCAACAACTGACCGAAAAGGCCTACGAAGTGGCGGGTGAAACGTTTAACTTGTCATCACCAAAACAAATTCAACATATTTTATTCGAAAAACAAGAAATCCCCGTCATTCGTAAAACCCCTAAAGGTCAACCTTCGACGGCTGAAGATGTTTTAGAAGAATTAGCCGAAACCTATGAGTTACCAAAAATCATTTTGGAACACCGTAGTTTAAATAAATTAAAATCGACCTATTTAGATAAGTTGCCAGAAGAAATTAATTTGCACACAGGTCGTGTGCACACCTCTTATCATCAGGCTGTTGCGTCAACGGGGCGCTTATCGTCATCACAGCCCAATTTACAAAATATCCCTATTCGTAGCACCGAAGGGCGTAAAATTCGTGAAGCCTTTATTGCCGAAAACGACAATAAAATAATGGCACTCGATTATTCACAAATCGAGTTACGCATCATGGCGCACTTATCACAAGACAAAAGCCTTATTGATGCGTTTAATCAAGGTAAAGATGTGCACAGAGCCACTGCTGCCGAAGTATTTGGCGTAAGCGAAGAGGAGGTTGAAACAAACCAACGTCGAGCAGCTAAGGCCATAAACTTTGGTCTTATCTACGGCATGTCTGCCTTTGGCTTAGCCAAGCAGTTAGGCACTGGCCGACGAGAAGCTCAAGAATACGTCGATCTTTATTTTGCGCGTTATCCAGGGGTGAAAAACTATATGGACCAAACCAAAGAATTGGCACACGAACAAGGCTTTGTCGAAACCGTTTTTGGTCGTCGCTTATATTTACCAGAGTTAAAATCTAAAAATGCTCAACGCCGCCAATACGCCGAGCGCACCGCGATTAATGCCCCTATGCAAGGTACTGCGGCTGACATTATAAAAATAGCCATGATTCGTGTCGATGATTGGTTATTAAACAATAACGACAAAGCTAAAATGATTATGCAAGTACACGATGAATTGATATTTGAAGTGAAGCAAGAATTTATCGAAGAGTGCCAAACAGTGTTTGAAGAAAAGATGGTTCAAGCAGCTGAGCTATCAGTACCATTAGTGGTTGATACGGGTATTGGAATTAATTGGCATGAAGCACATTAGACGTGTTTGGGTTAAAATAATCGGATTTTAACCCAAACACCTGAACTTTAAGATTAGCTCAGAAAACCCCCACTAAATTAACAATTAAAGCTTATCTTCTGCTATAAATTCATTTATGGGTAAGGGCTTGCTGTAATAATAACCTTGAATGTAATCAACACCCATCTCAGTAATTAACGCTGCAGTAGCTTTATCTTCAACATGTTCTGCCACCACTTTTTTATGGGTGACATGACCAATTTTAATCATCGCTGCAACCATTTCTTTCATCACAGGATCATGACAAATATCTTTTACGAATTGGCCATCTATTTTTAATATATCAACGGCTAAATCTTTTAAATAACCAAATGAAGACATGCCACTGCCAAAATCATCTAATGAAAAGACAACCCCTAGTGACCTAAAGTCATTAATAAATGCCATCGCTTTATCAACTTCAGAAATAACACCGGTTTCTGTTATCTCAAAACAAATTTTATGATATGGCAGTTCATATTGAATAAATAGCTCTTTAACATGTTGATGAAAGTTTTTATCGACAATGGATAATACCGACAAGTTAATTGAAATCATCTCAAGTGACTCTAAAAAATTTGGGTTATTTTTAAGTTGCGAAAATACAGCAAAAATAACCCAACTATCAATTTTTTTTGTTAAGCCATAACGTTCTGCCACTGGGATAAAGAAAAATGGAGAAATAACCTCATCTTTGTCATGTAATCTAATGAGTGCTTCAAAATGATTCCAAGGCTGATTATTTTCAGGCACTGACACAATCGGTTGAAGATAAATGCGAAACTGATCTTGTGCAAAAGCCTCATAAATACGTGTCACCCAACTCATTTGATTTTGATAATCAACCAATTGATCATCGTGTAAATAACGTACTAGCGCATCACCTCGATTCGCCTTTTTTACTTGATAACATAATGAATCTGCCGCACTAAATAATTCACCCGAACTCGTTTCTTCATGACTAAATAGGATGCAGCCTATACTTATGCCTATTTGAAATTCACGCTCTAAAAAAGTAAATTTAAACGCCAGAGCAGCTTGTTGCAGTTCATGAATGGCGGCATGTATTTCACCCTTAGATTTATTTTTTAATAAAACTATAAATTCATCACCACCTAAACGCCCAAAAATGACGTCATCGTAATTAAGGGTTACAGTCAACAATGAAGTAGATAGCTCTTTTAAAAGTTCGTCACCAGCAATGTGGCCACACGTATCATTAACCACTTTAAATTGATCTAAATCTAAGTAACACATGGCATGAAACCCTGAGTTGGGTCTTTCTTCTAGCATTTTATCTAAGCGAGCAATTAACCTATTTCGATTATATAAGCCCGTTAATCCATCATGATTTGCTTGGTACACCAAGTTTTTGGTTTGTTTTTCAACTAACGAAACTAACTGATTAAAATATTGTTTTGCCGCGCCAATATCGTCATCTTTATCTTCAACTAAACGTTTAGAAAAGTCTTGTTCCTCAGCCACATATTTTAATGCTGAACTAAGTTGCGTTAAGCGCAAAATAAAGCGTTTATCAAATAAAAATACTAACAAAAAGCTAACCAATATTAGCAATGCCAAAAAGAACATATACAGCTCACTGGTACGCTGTTGTTCTTCGTGTAAGTCATGGCTATGCAAAGACAGTAAAGCAAAGCCTATTAAAATACCGTCGTAGCCAATATCTATTTTAAACTCTAAAATATCTGCTTTAGAAACACTTTTATCTCGATTTGCTATTTTTAATATCGGCATGCCTTTTAAGTCATAAAAAATAGCCGACTTAAGCTCTTCGATGGATTCTAATTTGAAGGTGATCGATGCTAAAATATCGGGATCGGCTAAAAAAATTAATTGTGCCATGTCTTCAGCGATTACCTCACTAATGACATGCCCTTGTGACTGCAATGCTGTTGCGATAAAGTTGTTTTGTAACCACCTTAAGTATGCAAAACTACTTAAAGATAGCGCTAAAACAAACCCTATAATCAAAAAACTAACTTGTGATCTATAGCTACAACTTTTGATAAAGGACATTATTGACGTCAGCTCTAATTATTGAACAGATGTTTTTGTAATCGGCATTTTATAGTCTGCACTCCATTCAAACCAAGAGCCATCATATACAGCCGCATTAATACCCAGTTCTTTTAACGCAAAATATAAAACAGATGATTCTTTGCCACCATTACAATATAAAATTATTTTTTTATCTTTCGGAATAAGAGATAATTTTTCCTTTAACGTATTAATATCATGTAGCGTAGATGGGCCACTAATTCGGTCATACCCATCATTACCGTTTCTATTTTTTACTAGGTTAACCCAGGGGATATTAATCGCATTTGGAATATGCCCTTTACGTGATGTTAACGATGTTTCACCTTGAAATTGATTTTTATCTCGACCATCAATGAGAACATAATCTGGATTGCTAGAAGCCATAAAGGTACGGAATTTTGTGGTCATAATATGGGTGTTAATTTCAATGGTATATTGTGATTTCTTGATAGGCTCAACATCAAAACTCAGTTCACCAATACGCTCTTGCCAAGCTTGAAAACCACCATCTAAAACTTTTATCTGTTTATGCCCATAAAAGTCCATAATCCAATAAACTCTCATTGAATCTAAAAATGACCAATCGCCATATAAAACGAGCATATCGCTATTAGTGATGCCGTGATTTTCCATCAGCGCTTTAAATGCTGTTGGCGTTTCTACAAAACCATCTATCTCATTTTTTTTTCGGGTAAATTGGCTATAGGGGATATTAATTGCATGAGGAATACGCCCAGTTTGAAACATATTAGCAGCACGTAAATCAATGATTTTAACATTTTGGCTATGATCTTTTAACCATTGGCTATTGACCAAATCACTTGCAAAAATAGATGTCGAAAAAACTAAGCTTAGCAACGGGACTATGCAGAAGCCTAAAATAAAGTTTACTTTATTCATATAAAACCACTCAATTTATTATTATTTTTAGTGATTAAAAAAGTTACTTAGCAGTGACTCCCCGCTATACCCAAGCAGAATGTTCGAATCGCGAGAACTGTGGTGATTAAGTAAATTCAATGAGTTTACTTAATCAGACCATCCTTAATCACCACTATTCCCTCCTCGTTTCTCCCACTTCGCCATATGGATAAAGGTTATCATTGCTAAATAATCTGGCTAACCACCTGATTTTTTATACCAGTTAATATCATAGTCTAAAAATTTGTTAGTGCAGCTATTAAAAGTATTTAATATTCATTATTCGGTATTTATCTTAGATTAAAGGGCTTTAAACTGGGCGCTTGTTCTTCAACATTAGCTCTAATAATTTTATTTTCAGTTAAAACAGCCTGATATAAAGCATCTGGCTGCCAATCCTTATTTTTTTCTGAGGCATATAAAACAGCCTCTAACTTAGTAATATTTTGCTGTAATTCTTCTTTAACTAAAGGGCTTATTTCAGACAACTGAGTAAAAACCTGATCATAAAACCGAGCATTTGCCCAATCAATTAAAGCCCTTTTACAGGCTGCTTCATCTTGATTTTGACACGCCTTTTTCAATTTTTGCATCTCAAAAACGGGGGCTTTCGTTTTTTCTATTTTTTCTTTAATTTGCTTTGCAGCCGATTTATTGACATAAAGATATAAAGTCACTAACCATGCTAATGCAAAAACTATTGCTAACCACTTCCACCAAGCTTCAACGCCTAGCATAAGCGTTTGGGGGTTTTGCGCTGCTAACGTCATGACTTCAACCTTAGCCACTTCACTTGTTTTTTCTTGTGTGACAACGGGTGCTTGTTCAACAAAATTTTGACTGGCCTTAACCGTAATCACTTGTTCTACAATTTTAGCTTCTTGCCATTGCTTAGTGTCGGTGTTCCACCAAGGGATAATCATCGCCGGTAATGTAATAGTGCCTACTTGAGAGGGAATATAAGCTATCTTTTCTTGCCTAATGCCACTCACACCCAAAGCTGTTAAGCCATTTTTTAATAGCTTTTTATCAGGATACATTTTAATCGTATCAATGTTTTTAATGTCCAGTTCTGGTAATTGAGCGGCCGTTAAACCCTCTGCCGTTAACGTTAAAACACGTGTAATGGGTTCACCCACGGTAAATTGTGACGGGTCACTCAACCATTGGTCGCTTAAGATTAAAGATTTGGCGGGTAACCATAACCCTGTCGATTTAGGCTTTGCCGTAACCTCTAAATTTAATACTTTTGAACGCGCACGCACGGGTTTGCTCGATGGGTCACCAAAAAATGTTCTGGCACCGTTTCTTACTGAACCCAAGGCTAAAACTGGTTGAACGATTAAAGGCCCTGGCTTTTGCGGGAATAATGCCATTTTTTGCTCTATGACTAAATAAGGCCTCCCTTGAATTTTTGTTTGATAACTCTTCTCATCGCCTAATACTTCTACAACCACATCACCATGATTAAATTGCAGTGATGACAAACTAATTTCATTTAAGCTTTTATCACTAAAAACACGTACGGTGACAATGATTTGAGCTTGCTCAACATTGCTCGTGACATCACTGCTTAAATTAACAAAGAAACTATCGTTACCACTTTGGGCTTGATCTGCCTTATTCACTTTAATCAATAAAGACGGGCTGCGATCATCACCAAAATGAATACTGGGGATTTGAATATCTCCGAGCGATTTAGCCATCACCGTTAGTGTCCACGTTTTATTGCGTGACATCGTACCGTTAATGATACTGATACTGCTGTTTTCACTTTGTCTAATAACGTCTAAAAGAACCTTTAAAGGTGAAAAATCAGGGTCGTCATCGACACTGCCATTTGACTCAAATGTCAATTGAAATGCCTCGTCGATATGCACTGGGTTTCTATCAGTGCTGACTAGAATATCAACGGTAGACATGGCCATTACAGGTATCCATAACAGTAATGTCAGTAAAAATTTACCAAGGATTTTGTTCATTATTTTGTGTGTTTAATTGTTTATATTGATAACGAAATTTATTACGCATCAGTCCACCCGGATCATCGGGCACACGGCGTAACCATTGCTTAGTCTCTTCATCGAGAGGGTCACTCATTTGCTCTTCAAGCGCTTGTTCAGCAGCTAATTGTTGTTTACTTTTTTGCTCATCTTTTTGCTCTTGTGAGGCTTCTTTTTGCTCAGATTGCTGTTCTTTTTCTTTAGCTTCTTGCTGCTCCTTTTTCTCCTGTTCCGATTGCTCCTGTTCAGCTTTGTCTTGCTCTGCCTGCTCTTCTTCGGAAGGCTTATTTTGTTGCTGATCATCTTTTTTCTGATCGCTCTGGTCTTGTTGATCAGATTCTTGCTGGTCTGACTCTTTTTGTTCTGAATCCTGCTCTTTATCTTGCTGTTTATCGTCCTTAGATTGTTCGTCTTTTTGCTGTTCTTGCTGCTGTTTCAAAAAATCTTCTAATTGTTGTTTATTAAAGGCCGCGTCGTCATGCTTTGGGTTTGCTTTAAGCTGTTCTTCCCATGCTTTTAATGCATCGTCATAACGCTCCATTTTAGCCAGTGCATTGCCTTTATTATATAAATCATTCACCACATCATAATGCTGTAATGCATCATCATATTGCTCACTTTTAAATTGAGATGCCGCACGCCAATCGGCTTGTTCAAACTGCTGCCCTGCTGCATCAAATTCACCCGCTTTAAATTGCTCTGATGCTTTTTGGTCACTGTTTTTAAACCATGACCGCCATTCAAATGCTTCTACGGGTTGGGCCATTGGAAAAGTCAGTACCACCAACAGCACTAAAAAACCTTTGCGAAACGTCAGCAATACGATGGGGATAATGAGCAATAAGAACCAAGAGCCATGCTCATACCAAACATCAAATGTTTTATCGCTTTGAGCGCTATTATTATCCAATGGGTTTAGCTTCATCAAGTTTTGCAACGCATTAATATCTTCATCATCATTACGCAAAGTGGCAAACACACCCTGCGTAGCTTGGGCTATCGAAAGCAAATCACGGCGATTCATTTTAGCCACCACTATTTGACCATTCGCCCCTTTTAAATAACCGCCCTGCGCTAAATTAATTGGCGAACCCTCTTCTGTTCCGACAGCTAAAACAGATAAGGTATGTTTATCAATTGCCAGTTCTTTGATACCGTTAAACTCGGTTAAAGACACGCCATCCGTGACAATTAAAATATGCCCGTTTTGAATACCCGCTTGTGTCATAAGCTCTTGCGCCGTCATTAAAGCCTTATCCATTCGGCTGCCTTGAGCAGGCATTATGGCTGTGTCTAAACTGTTTAATAACGCCACAATTGTTTCGTTATCATCGGTTAAAGGGCTTACCGTAAACGCTTGAGCCGCATACACGATAAGCGCCGTTTGACCTTCTTTTCTGGCTTTTAGCAAATCAATAATTTTATGTTTTGCTCGTGTTAGTCGCGTTGGTTTAATATCCGTCGCATCCATTGAGCGCGATAAATCTAACACGATCACTAAGGCCGATTGTGGCTTATAAACAGCCTGCGGTAGCTCTTGCCACACAGGGCCAGCAACAGAGAAAACGGCGATCATTAAGGCTAATAACGGCAACCAATTAAGGTTTGATGTGCGTTGATCTTCGGGCTGAGTTAACACATATGGCTGGAGTTTTTTATCAATCACTTTAAGCCATGACTGGCTATTTTTGCGCTGACGCCATGACCAAACTATTAACAGCAGCATAGGGATAAACGCTAACAACCACAGCGGCCTTAGAAAGTGAAATTGTTGTAACAAGTCTGTGCTTAAATTGATATTATCAAATAAAGGCATTATTTAACCCCTAAGTTTCTAATCAACACTAGCAGGCTGGCTAATAACAAACTGATTGCTAAAAACCAATAATACAAGGCTTGCTCTGGTCTTAAAATTTCACTGTCTTGCTCTGCTGGTTCTAACTCATCTAGCAATTGGTAAATACCTTGTAATTCTTCAGTATCACGCGCTCTAAAATATTGACCACCAGTATGTTCAGCGATATAACGCAGGGTCTTTTCATCCAAATCAGCCGATGGATTCACGCGCCTCGAACCAAAAAATGATTTCTGGATCATTTCATCAGCGCCCACACCAATGGTATATATTTTTAAACCTTGTTTAGCAGCCAATTGAGCCGCTTTTATAGGCGTGACTTCACCAGCCGTATTAGCACCATCAGTGAGTAAAATAAGCACCCTGCTATTTTTATCGACTTTTGCTAAACGTTTAATGGCTAAACCAATGGCATCGCCAATGGCTGTTTTTTCGCCTGCTAAACCTATGGCTGACTCCATTAACAGCGTATTAACTGTGGTTAAATCAAACGTTAAAGGGGTTTGTAAATAAGCTTTTTCACCAAACAAAATAAGGCCTAAACGATCACCTGTGCGTTGTTTTATAAATTGCTGTGCAACATATTTAGTAGCGACTAAACGATTCACAGCACGGCCATTTATTTCAAAGTCCTCTACTTTCATACTGCCCGATAAATCAACAGCCAACATGAGGTCACGACCACTAATAGGTATTTCGATGGGGTCGCCTAACCATTGAGGTCTTGCGATTGCCAATACCAATAAAACCCATGCCATAGCGGCTAATAACAACAGCCACCCTTTACTTTTAACCAATGATTCAGCCAATAATGCCGATTCAAACACTTCAATATTAGGCACTTTAAGTGCCGTTTCAGTCGCGGCACTAGCCACAGGTAATAGATAATATGCCAGCACTGGTAAAGGTAACATCAACAATGCCCAAATCCATTCAAACTGAATCATAGCAAGTGCCTTTTCGGAAAACTATCAACCCAACGTTGTAGCCCACTTAACACGATGTCTGCATCAAATTCTGCCTGTTTTTGGTACGTTGCTAAGTTTAATGTTTCAAGCCAACTTAATTCAATCACACCTTTTGGGTGGCTTGCCTGCAAGAGACTTAACCATTGCTTACCAGACACGCTTGCAACGTCAGCGCGTAGCTGAGTGCTGAGTAACATTTGACGTAGTAATTGAGATAATTGCTGGCTTAATAAAGTCTTGTTTTGATGTTGTTCATAATCATGTTTTATCTTTAAAAACTCAGTCATTGCTGTTTTGCGCACACTCACTTGCTTCATTTTTTTTATTATGAAATAAATAATGACCGTCAATAGGATAAGCGCAACTAACACCGCCCACCAGCCAATAGCAGGCGGCCACCACGAGACTGCATCGGGTAAATGAATGTCTCTTAATTCAAGCGGCTTCAATGGTTTAACCAGCTGTGCATGAGATCAATAGGGCTTTGATGAGTGGCTAGTGATAAAAAGCGCATTCTATGTTTTTGGCACAATTGCTTTAAGCGTTCTTGTTTATCCATAAAGCTTTGTTCATATTGTGTTCTTATTTTTTCATTCTTTGTTTGAATGCAAAGCTTTTTAGCTAAG
This sequence comes from uncultured Gammaproteobacteria bacterium, assembly GCA_964480635.1. Taxonomy (GTDB): domain Bacteria; phylum Pseudomonadota; class Gammaproteobacteria; genus CAYZQE01. Next base: position 26,625 of record CAYZQE010000019.1, read on the forward strand.
GAATGTAAGTGATAAGTACCTGAGGGCGGTAACGCTTGTTCGATCACATCATAAATATGAATGAGGGCTATATCATTATGCCGAGTCAATTGAGCGAGTTGCGCCTGCTGCTTATCACCAAAGTCATTAAAATCACTGATTAAATAAATTAAACTGCCTGGTTTGGCTGTTTGGCGCAAGCGATAAAATGCATGATCAAAAGCATCTACGCTGTTATCAATCACCGCATCTTTAGGAGCCTCACTCAGTAAATGAATTAACTGCAAAACAGAAGAACGACCCATTTTGGGTCTAAATTCTTGATGCTGATGTTCTGAAAATACCATGCCGCCAACACGGTCTGATTGGGCAATGGCATTCCAAGCTAGCAATGCCGCCACTTGAGCTGCCAATACAGATTTAAAACAGGTTTTAGTACCAAACTGCATCGCATTGCGGTTATCTACCCACACATGCACGGGGCGTTCTCGTTCTTGCCTAAACACTTTGGTATGAGTTTTTTGTGTGCGCGCTGTCACCTTCCAGTCAATCGAGCGAATATCATCACCCGGCTGATAAGGTCTCGCTTCATCAAACTCCATACCTCGGCCTTTAAATTGTGACAGCCGCTGACCCGCGCGCGCGGCTTTAATATAGGTTGGCGGTGATTTTAAACTTTTAGCTGCGCCCGATAGGGCAATGAGTGTTTGTTGTTTGGGCAACACCACATCATCAGCTTGATGCTCTTGGTTCATAACGGCTACGGGACAGCGATACGGTTAATCAGCTCTTTAATCACGTATTCGGGTGTAATGCCTTCTGCTTCTGCTTCATAACTGAGTAAGATACGGTGGCGTAAGGTATCAAACGCCATTGCTTGAATATCTTCAGGCGTGACAAAATCACGTCCATGAATCCAAGCATGAGCTCTGGCACACCGATCTAAAGCCATACTGCCACGGGGGCTTGCGCCAAACTCTATCCAGCGGTCTAAATCTTTACCATAGGGCTCTGGTTTTCTTGATGCTAAAACAAATTCTAAGAGATAATCTTCAACCGATTCTGCCATGTGTATATTAAGCACTTCTTGACGTGCCGCAAACAAATCATCTTGGCTTAATAAATCAGTTGGTTTGGCTTCTGCTTTATACTCAGATTTAGCTTCGTTACGGGTTAAATGTAAAATCTGTTTTTCTGCTTCAGCATTTGGGAAATCAATTTTTACATGCAATAAAAAGCGATCTAATTGAGCTTCAGGTAAGGGATAGGTGCCTTCTTGCTCTATCGGGTTTTGTGTCGCCATCACTAAAAATAATTCTGGCAATTGATAGCTCGTTGCACCCACGGTTATTTGGCGCTCGCCCATGGCTTCGAGTAAAGCAGCTTGTACTTTGGCAGGTGAACGATTTATTTCATCAGCTAATACTAAGTTATGAAATAAAGGCCCCGGTTGAAAATGAAAATCACCCTCTTGTGGACGATAGATATCAGTGCCTGTTAAATCTGCAGGTAATAAATCAGGCGTAAATTGCACCCGATGAAAATCACCGTGAATACACTCACTTAAAACTTTAATAGCTCTTGTTTTTGCAAGACCGGGCGCACCTTCAACTAAAAGATGCCCATCCGCGAGTAAGGCAATGAGTAATCGGTCAACCAACAATGATTGACCGATAATGTGTTCTGAAACTTGTTGTTTTAGCTGTTGAAACTGATCAAATAAAGACACGCTTTTCCTCTTGAAATATTCATAAATATAGATTGAGTACTCTGACAAGCAATACTCAATACTGGTTCCTAAATTTGGGAATTAATTATGAATTTTCAAGGCTAAAATACAATATCTCTTAGGGTTTAATTGATAGCTTTGAAACAATGTGGCCTGATGCCGTTAAGGAGATCATCTGAATAACCGTAATTATAATTTTACTGAGAAAAAATGTGCGTCAAGTTTCGTTAAATACGTCGTAATAGCTGGCTATTGCTTCAAATTTAACGGAAGTTGTCGTGCATTTTAGCAAGTTCAAAACTATTGGCCTTGTTCAGGGAGTCCTTATATAGAGGTGTCGGAGTCGGTTTAATTTATAGAAAAAACTTACCGTTAAGAAAACCCCTTTAAGCTTTTCCTTAACCCAACCACCGACTCCGATACCTTGTAAAGGCTCATAGGCTGATTTTACCTTCTTTAAAAAACTGATAATCTTCTTCTTTATAAAATATGGGCTCTTTGTTATTTCCTCTCACAATAACATGCTGAGGTTGGCCTATTAATACGAAGCGTGGGAGTCTTGCCATAGTTCTTAAGGATATTGCTGCCCTATGGTTGGGGTACACCTCAGATTAACTGAGTTTAACTTATTGGCACTGTTTAAATTCTCTTAATTGCTGCTTTATAAATAGCATTTTTTTCGCGTTTACCAACGGCAATAACTTCGACAATAAGAACATTATCTATCACCTTATAAACCAGCCTAAAGCCAGAACTACGAAGTTTTATTTTATAGCAATCAGCCATGCCACTAAGTTTAGACTTTACAACCTTTGGGTTTACTAATCGCTCAGCTAGTTTTTTTTTAAATAATTCTTTTATCGACCCATCTAATTTATTCCATTCATCTAAAGCTTCCTCTTTAAATTTTAGGCTATAACTCATCAATAGAAACCGACATCGAAGGTGAGTTTTCTCGTTGTTTCACTAAATCAGCTAACTCAATATCCTCCAACTTATCCATCAGCGCTTCATATGCCTCTGCTGGCACACAATAGAAAGCTGCTTTATTCCGGTTTAAGACAGCAACAGGAAAACCATCTCCTAATTTAACAACCGCCATAGGGTTTTTTTTCAATTCAGAAATACTGGCTGTTACATCTGTTAATACCATATTCATCATTTAACCCCATTAATAAGACCATTAAAGAAACCTCATTATAGGTCTTTTATAGTGAAACTCAAATATAAAAACATGACATTTGCTCTTTTTTCTCAAGGCTCAGTAAAATAGGCAAAAGACAAGACTGGGCACCTTTTGACAGCAACTCTCGATCACAAATCAATGGGGTCAGACTCGATTGATTCTATTGTTTTTCTTATATTCATCCGATCTCCTATCTCCACCCTTGGCTTTTGGACTACAGCTTCTATTTAATTTCTGCTCTATGA
>CAYZQE010000020.1:0-28017 GCA_964480635.1 uncultured Gammaproteobacteria bacterium
CAGAGAAGGCGGTCGCACAGTAGGTGCGGGTGTTGTTGCTAAAGTTATCGCTTAAGCGGAGTAAATTATGGCTAATCAAAATATTAGAATACGTTTAAAGGCTTTTGATCATCGTTTGATTGATCGTTCAGCTGCTGAGATTGTAGATACAGCGAAAAGAACAGGTGCGCGTGTTAAGGGGCCTATCCCTTTACCTACGCGTAAAGAGCGTTTCACTATCCTTATTTCGCCGCACGTTAATAAAGATGCGCGTGATCAATATGAGATACGTACGCACAAGCGTTTAATGGATATTGTAGACCCAACAGATAAGACTGTTGATGCTCTAATGAAGTTAGATTTAGCTGCAGGCGTTGATGTTCAAATAAAACTTAATTAGTACTTAACTAATTAAATATCTTCTGATATAGTTCGCGCCCTTCTGAGCTGACGGGGTTATCTCGTTAGCTCTTAGGTTTTAAAAGTCTGAGTAAAATCAGACGGTTATAGTGTTTTTCACGTATTTGTTTTTTTCGAGGTTAAAATGTCTCTTGGTTTAATAGGACGTAAAGTTGGAATGACTCGCATCTTTAGTGATGACGGAATTTCTACGCCTGTTACTGTTGTTGAAGTGCTGGCTAATAAGGTTGCACAAGTTAAAACAACTGAAACTGACGGTTATGAAGCGTTACAGGTAATTACAGGAACGCGTCGTGCTAGTCGTGTTACTAAAGCAATGGCAGGTCATTATCGTAAAGCAAATATTGAGCCTGGTCGTGGTAGTTGGGAATTTCGCGTCGCTGCAGGTCATGAATATACAGCTGGTTCAGAAGTTCCTTTGTCTATTTTCGAAGTAGGTCAAAAAGTTGATGTTCAAGGTACTTCTCAAGGAAAGGGTTTTGCTGGTGGCGTAAAGCGTCATGGTTTTCAAATGCAAGATGCTACACACGGTAACTCTGTTTCACATAGAGCGCCGGGTTCAATTGGTCAAAACCAAACACCTGGTCGTGTATTCAAAGGAAAGAAAATGGCGGGGCACATGGGTGCGCGTACTAGAACTTCCGAGAATCTTGTGGTTGTTCGTGTCGATGCAGAGAAAGGTCTATTGTTAATTAAGGGTGCATGTCCTGGTTCCAAAAATGGTGACCTAATTGTGCGTCCTACAGGAAAAGGTCAATATTGATTATGGAACTTAGTATTCATAATGGTAAGAGCAAAGTTAAAGTATCAGATGCTGTTTTTGATGCATCTTATAACGAGGCTTTGATTCACCAATTAGTTGTTTCTTTTATGGCTGCTGGTCGTTCAGGAACTAAAGCGCAAAAAACACGCTCTGAAGTGAGTGGTGGTGGCTGTAAGCCTTGGCGTCAGAAGGGTACAGGTCGTGCTCGTGCTGGAACAATTAGAAGCCCAATTTGGCGTTCTGGTGGCGTAACATTTGCTGCTAAACCAAGGGACTTCACTAAAAAATTAAACAAGAAAATGTATAACGTAGGAATGCGTTCTATCGTTTCTGAATTGGTAAGAAGTGACCGTTTAAAGATTGTTGAATCTTTAGCGGCAACTGAAATAAAAACCAAAGCCTTTATTGCGACAATGAGTGATATTGGTGTTGATTCTGGTTTGTTTATTACTGATGGTTTAGATAGTAATTTATATCTTTCAGCGCGTAATGTACCGCATACGTTTGTGGTTGATGTTGCTGATGTTGATCCTGTTAGTCTAGTTCGTTTTAACAATATTGTTATTGATCAAGCGGCTCTAGCAAAATTAGATGAGCGTCTATCATGAATGAATTGAAAATATTTAAAGTTTTAAAGTCACCACATATCTCTGAAAAGAGTGCAAATTTAGCAGATTCAGCTAACCAACATGTGTTTAAAGTGTCTACTGATAGTACAAAGAAGCAAATTAAAGAAGCTGTAGAAGGTTTGTTTAAAGTAAAAGTTTCTGGTGTTCGTACGGTCAATGTTAAAGGTAAAGAAAAGCGTCATGGTCAAAAAATTGGTCATCGCTCTGACTGGAAAAAGGCTTATGTGTCTTTGGCTGAAGGCCATGACATTGAGTTGGCTACAGCAGGTTAAGGGGTAAGGTAATGGCATTAGTAAAAGCAAAACCAACGTCACCGGCACGTAGACACGTTGTTTCGGTAAAGACGGAAGGGCTGCATAAGGGTAAACCTTTTGCGGCACTTCTTGAAAAGAAGTCAAAAACGGGCGGTCGTAATAACGCGGGTAGAATTACAACGCGTCATATTGGTGGTGGGCATAAGCAGCACTATCGAATGATTGACTTTAAGCGTAATAAAGATGGAATCGACGCCGAAGTTGAAAGAATTGAGTATGATCCAAACCGTACAGCACATATTGCTTTATTGAAATATGCTGATGGTGAGCGTCGTTATATGATAGCTCCTAAGGGTATTAAAGCAGGCGATAAGGTTCGTTCTGGTGATGATGCGGCGATTAAAGTCGGAAATTGCTTACCTTTGCGTAATATGCCAGTTGGTTCGGTTATTCATTGTGTTGAATTAAAGCCTGGTAAAGGCGCCCAAATTGCTCGTTCTGCTGGAACTTCAGCGCAATTCGTTGCACGTGAAGGTTCTTACTCAACATTGCGTTTACGTTCTGGCGAAATGAGAAAGGTACTTTCTGATTGTCGCGCAGTTCTAGGTGAAGTTTGTAATGGTGAGCATAGCTTACGTTCATTAGGTAAGGCTGGCGCAACTCGTTGGAGAGGTGTTAGACCAACCGTTCGTGGTGTGGTTATGAACCCAGTTGATCATCCACATGGTGGTGGTGAGGGTCGTACATCTGGTGGTCGTCATCCTGTGTCACCATGGGGTGTTCCAACGAAGGGTTATAAAACTCGTTCAAATAAGCGTACTGATAAATTAATCGTACGCCGTAGAAATAAAGGTACTAGATAATGCCACGTTCACTTAAGAAAGGGCCATTTATCGATCATCATCTGATGAATAAGGTTAATGTTGCTGTTGAAACAAATAATAAGCGTCCAATTAAAACTTGGTCTCGCCGTTCAATGATTGTTCCTGAAATGGTTGGTTTAACCATTGCTGTGCATAATGGGCGTCAGCACATACCTGTTTTAGTTAATGAAAACATGGTTGGTCACAAGTTAGGGGAGTTTTCCATAACGCGTACTTATCGTGGTCATATTATTGGAAAGAAGGCTAGATAATTATGAGTACTACGGCAATACAAAGACATGCAAAAATCTCTGCTCAAAAAGTGAGATTAGTTGCTGATCAAGTAAGAGGCATGCCTGTTGATCAAGCATTGACTTTATTAAAATTCAGTAATCAAAAAGCTGCTGTATTAGTAAAAAAAGTTGTTGAATCTGCGGTCGCTAATGCTGAGCATAACGATGGCGCTGATATTGATGAGCTTAAGATTTCTACGATCTATATTGATGTAGGTCCTAGTATGAAGCGAATGCGAGCACGAGCTAAGGGTCGTGGTAATCGAATTATTAAACGTACCAGTCACATTACTGTGACTGTATCAGAGTAAAGGTTAGTCATGGGTCAAAAAATACATCCTGTCGGTTTTCGTCTTGGCATTGCTTCAGACTGGACTTCTAAATGGTTTGCAGAAGGCAGAGATTATGCTGATTTCTTAAACGAAGATTTAACAATTCGTGATTTTATTAAGACTAAATTAGCTCAGGCAGCTGTTAGTCGAATTCAAATCGCTAGACCATCAAAATCTTTGGTTATTACAATACATAGTGCTCGTCCAGGTATCATTATTGGTACTAAGGGTAAGGATATTGAGCAGCTGCGTCAGCAAGTTGCTAAATTATCAACTGTTCATATTAATAATGTTAAGTTAAATATCTCTGAAATTCGTAAGCCTGAGTTAGATGCTCAGTTAGTTGCAGAGAGTATAGCGTCTCAATTAGAGCGTCGAGTTATGTTTCGTCGAGCTATGAGACGTTCAGTTAGTAATGCAATGAGACTCGGTGCAGAGGGCATTAAAATTAATGTTTCTGGTCGTTTGAATGGTGCTGAAATTGCACGTAACGAATGGTATAGAGAAGGGCGTGTTCCTCTTCATACTCTTCGTGCAGATATTGATTATGGTTTTGCTGAAGCCTTAACAACTTATGGTATCTTAGGTGTTACAACCTGGATATATAAAGGTGAAGTTTTTGATTTAGAAGCAAAAACTAATGCCGCTAATGCCGCTAATGCAAAATCTGGAAAGTAAGAGAGTTTAAAAATGCTTCAACCTAAACGTACTAAATTTAGAAAAATGTTCAAGGGTAGAAACCGTGGACTTGCGAATAACGGTAATAAAGTTAGCTTTGGTGAATATGGTTTAAAAGCTGCAGATCGCGGTCGTTTAACGGCTCGTCAAATCGAAGCAGCTCGTAGAGCCATGACGCGTCACATTAAGCGTGGCGGAAAAATTTGGATTCGTGTGTTTCCTGATGTTCCAATCTCTAAAAAGCCATTAGAAGTTCGTATGGGTAAGGGAAAGGGTAACGTTGAATATTGGGTTTGTAAAATCCAGCCTGGTAAAATGCTGTATGAAATGGAAGGTGTTACAGAGCAAATTGCTCGTGAAGCTTTTAAGTTAGCGGCAGCAAAATTACCGTTTAAAACTACATTTGTCACTAGGCAGGTAATGTAATGAAAGCAGCAGAATTACGTGAAAAAAGCCCTAAAGAATTAAATGATTCTTTAGTAGAGCTTTTAAAAGAGCAGTTTAACTTGTCTATGCAGCGTGGTGCAGGCCAAACTCCTCGTCCACACCAGTTTAAAGTTGTACGTAGAGATATAGCTCGTATTACGACAGTTATTAATGAATTAAAAGGTGCCGCTAAATGAACGCTGAAACAGTTGTAAGAACCAAACAGGGTTCAGTTGTTAGTGACAAAATGGATAAAACCATTACGGTTTTGATTGAAAGAAAAGTAAAGCATCCTCTTTATGGGAAGTTCATGAAAAAATCAACAAAAATACACGTCCATGATGAGAAGAATGAATGTGGTATGGGCGATATCGTTCAAATTAAAGAATGTCGCCCATTGTCTAAATCTAAGTCTTGGACTTTGGTTAAGGTTGTTGAAAAATCTGATAATGCTGACGCACAAGGTTAAATTATGATTCAAATGCAAACAGTACTGACTGCCGCTGATAATAGTGGTGCTAAAAAAGTCATGTGCATTAAGGTTTTAGGTGGTTCTAAGCGCCGTTATGCTGGTGTTGGTGATATCATCAAGGTTAGTATTAAAGATGCAATTCCACGCGGTAAAGTCAAAAAAGGCGATGTCTACAATGCTGTTGTTGTTCGTACAGCTAAAGGGATTAGGCGTCCAGATGGTTCCGTGATTCGTTTTGATGGCAATGCCGCTGTTATTTTGAATGCTAACCTACAGCCAATTGGCACTCGTATTTTTGGCCCTGTAACCCGTGAATTAAGAAATGAAAAGTTTATGAAAATCATTTCTTTAGCTCCAGAAGTACTTTAGGTTTTATTATGAATAAAATTAAAAAAGGCGATGAGATCATCGTCATTGCTGGCCGTAGTAAAGGTCAGCGTGGTACGGTTTTAAACCGTATTGACGCAACAAAACTTCTTGTTGAAGGGGTTAATATGGTTAAGAAGCATGTTAAGCCAAATCCAAATGATGGAACAACAGGAGGTATCGTTCCTCAAGAGTCTTCGATTGATCAATCAAATGTGATGATCTTTAATCCTACTACTAAGAAGGGTGATCGTGTTGGTATAAAGACACTTGAAGATAATCGTAAAGTTCGATTTTTTAAATCGAATAATGAAGTCATTGATATTTAGAGAACCTCATGTCTACTAGATTAGAAACATTTTATAAAGAAACTGTAGTTAAGGAATTGAATGATAAATTCAATTATTCCTCTGCTATGCAAATTCCTCGTATCGAAAAGATCACATTAAATATGGGTCTTGGTGATGCTGCTGGTGACAAAAAATTAGTCGCTAATGCTGTTAAAGATATGGAACAAATTGCTGGTCAAAAAGTTGTCGTTACCCTAACCAAAAAAGCTATAGCAGGTTTTAAAGTTAGAGAAGAGATGCCCGTAGGTTGTATGGTCACTTTAAGAAGAGACAAAATGTACGAATTTTTTGATCGCTTAGTGAGTTTTTCGATTCCACGTATACGTGACTTTCGAGGACTGAGTGCTAAAGCGTTCGACGGACGTGGCAATTACAATATGGGTTTAACAGAGCAAATTATGTTCCCTGAAATTGATTATGACAAAATTGATAAAATTAGAGGTATGAATATTAGTATTACTACTTCTGCTAAAACTGATGAAGAAGGCCTAGCGCTTTTATCGGCTTTTAGTTTTCCATTTAAGAAAAAATAAGAGTTTATTATGGCTAAAACTTCAATGATTCAAAGAGAAGCTAAACGTGCTAAATGTGCTGCAAAATATGCAGTAAAGCGTGCTACGTTAAAAGCAATCATTAGTAGTACTGAATCTTCGTATGAAGATACGATTGCTGCTGTTACCGCTCTTGCTAAATTGCCTAGAGATTCATCAACGGTTCGTAAGCATAGTCGTTGTCGTATCACGGGTCGCCCACATGGCGTTTATAGTAAGTTTGGTTTATGCCGTAATAAATTACGTGAAGCTGCAATGCGCGGCGATGTTCCTGGACTAGTTAAGGCAAGTTGGTAGAAGATTATGAGTTTACAAGATCCTATTTCTGATATGTTAACACGCATTCGCAATGGTCAATCTGCGAATAAAATTAGTGTCATCATGCCTAATTCAAAACAAAAAATCAGTATTGCTAAAGTGTTAAAAAGCGAAGGTTATATTACTGATTATTCAAAGACATCTGACGTTAAATCTACGTTAACTGTCATTTTAAAGTATTATCAAGGCCAGCCTGTTATTGAAAAAATCAAGCGAATTAGCCGGCCTGGTTTGCGTATCTTTAAATCTAAAGATGAACTGCCTGCGGTAAATGGTGGTTTAGGTATATCAATTATTTCAACATCTAAAGGACTTATGTCAGACAGCAAAGCGAGAGCAGCTGGTCATGGCGGCGAAGTCATTTGTTCTGTCGTATAGGTATCAGAAATGTCAAGAATTGCAAATAAACAGATTGAAATACCATCAGGTGTTGAAGTTAAAGTAAGTGGCCAAACAATAAATTGTAAAGGCTCTAAGGGGTCATTATCAGTAGATATTTATCCTGGTGTAGAATTTAAACATGAAGATAATGTTATACAATTTACTTCTAGCGCAGATAATTCAGCGATGACAGGGACCATGCGTTCTTTGGCTAGTAATGTTGTTATAGGTGTATCGAAAGGGTTTGAAAAGAAATTATTATTAGTTGGTGTTGGTTATAGAGCACAAATGAAAGGAACTGATATTTCTTTAGCGCTTGGTTTTTCACACCCTATTGAGTATAAAGTTCCAGAAGGAATTACAATTACTTGTCCTAGTAATACTGAAATTATTGTTACTGGTTGTGATAAACAAAAAGTAGGCCAAGTTTCTGCTGAAATCAGAGCCTTCCGTCCGCCTGAACCTTATAAAGGTAAAGGTGTTAAATATTCTGACGAACATGTTATTCGTAAAGAAGCTAAGAAGAAATAGGTAACAGTATGAATAAAAATAAATCACGTATTCGTAGAGCAACTCGTACCCGCGCAAAGATTAAATCTTTAGCGGTTAATCGTTTGTCAGTTCATAAGACTCCACGTCATACATATGCACAGATAATTTCAGCTGATAATGTTGTATTGGCTTCTGCTTCTACTCTTAATGCCGATATTAAATCTAGTGTAAAAAATGGTTCAAATATCGAGGCGGCAATTGTTGTTGGTAAATCAATTGCAGAAAAGTCTATTTCAGCAGGTGTTAAAAGCGTAGCTTTTGATCGTTCTGGTTTTAAGTTTCATGGTCGTATTAAAGCATTAGCTGATGCCGCCCGTGAACAAGGTTTAGAGTTTTAATAAGAGATAATTATGGCAGATAATCAAAAATCAGATGATCTAATTGAAAAGCTTGTTGCGGTAAATCGTGTTGCAAAAGTTGTCAAAGGTGGTCGTCAATTCGGTTTTACAGCATTGACAGTAGTTGGTGATGGTAATGGCAAAGTTGGATTTGGCTATGGTAAAGCTCGTGAAGTACCTTTAGCTATTCAAAAAGCAATGGATAAAGCGCGTGCAAGTTTAATTAATGTTGCAATTACTGATGGTACTTTACAATATCCTATTAATGCTCGTCATGGTGCTGCTAAAGTATATATGCAGCCTGCATCTGAAGGTACCGGCGTCATTGCTGGTGGTGCTATGCGCGCCGTATTTGAAGTTGTCGGCGTTAGAAATGTTTTGGCTAAGTGTAACGGTTCTAGAAACCCTATAAATTTAGTAAGAGCAACGATCGAAGGTCTTAAAAATATGCGTTCACCAGAATTTATCGCTTCTAAGCGTGGTAAATCTGTTGAAGAGATTAAAGGTTAATTAAAATGGCTAAAGCTCCTAATAAAGAAATCACTCAAAAAGTGAAGGTGACATTATTTAAAAGTCTTAACGGGCGTTTAAAGTCACATAAAGCTTGTGTTGCAGGTCTAGGTATTCGTCGTATTCATCAAACTGTTGAAGTGTTCGATACTCCTGAAAACCGTGGCATGATCAATAAAGTTAATTACATGCTTAAAGTTGAGGCTATCTAATGTTTTTAAATACAATTAAACCTGCAGATGGGTCGACTAAAAACCGTAAACGTTGTGGTCGTGGCATTGGTTCTGGTCTTGGTAAAACTTGTGGGCGTGGTCATAAAGGCCAAAAATCTCGTTCTGGTGGGCAAACTCCCATTGGTTTTGAAGGTGGTCAAATGCCTTTGCAAAGACGTTTGCCTAAATTTGGTTTTCGTTCTAGAAAAGCTAAATACTCAGCTGAAGTCCGTTTATCTGAAATCATGAAAATGGAAACAGATACTATTGATTTAGCGATTTTAATAAAAGCTAACTTTGTACCTTCAATTACAAAGCAAGCTAAAGTTATTTTATCCGGTGAAATTACTAAAGCAGTAACAATAAAAGGCTTAAAGGTCACTAAAGGTGCCTTAGCTGCAATTGAAGCTGCTGGTGGAAAGGTAGAAGATTAAAGTGTCTAATTCTTCTTCATCACAGACAGGCGCTGGTCTATCCGGTGGAAATCTTTCTGAGTTAAGAAGAAAGATTTTCTTCGTGATCGGTGCTTTGATAGTATTCCGTATTGGTACTTTTATACCAGTACCTGGCATCGACGTTAGTGTCATGCAAGAAATTTTTGAACAGCAAAAAACTGGCATATTAGGCATGTTTAATATGTTTTCAGGTGGTGCACTTGAAAGAATGTCTATTTTTGCTTTAGGTGTTATGCCCTATATATCTGCATCTATCATAATGCAGTTACTGACTGTTGCAGTGCCAACGTTAGAAAAAATTAAGAAAGATGGCGAAGCGGGTAGACGTAAAATAACGCAATATACTCGATACTTTACAGTTGTTCTTGCTTCGGTACAGTCAATCGGCATTGCTATAGCACTTCAGAGTCAATCTGCTGGCGGTGGTCAACTGGTTGCCTATACAGGTATTAGTTTTATTTTTACAGCTGCGGTTACTTTAGTAACAGGCACTATGTTTTTGATGTGGCTTGGTGAACAAATTACCGAGCGTGGAATTGGAAATGGTATTTCTATATTGATATTTGGTGGCATTGTCGCTGGGTTGCCCTCGGCTATCGGTGGCACACTAGAATTAGTTAGAACGGGTGAGTTAAGCTCAATTATCATCTTATTTATTTTTGTCGGTGTCATTGCCGTCACATTCTTTGTTGTCTTTATTGAACGTGGACAACGTAGAATTACTGTTAACTATGCAAAAAGGCAGCAGGGTAGAAAGATGTTTGCTGCTCAATCAAGCCATTTACCCTTAAAGCTGAATATGGCTGGCGTTATTCCACCCATCTTTGCATCTAGTATTATTTTATTTCCTGCTACAATGGGTAGTTGGTTTGGACAGCAAGAAGGTATGCGCTGGTTACAAGACATGTCTGCGGCATTATCACCGGGCCAGCCTCTATATGTCATGTTTTATGCTGCAGCTATAATATTCTTTTGTTTCTTTTATACCGCGTTAGTTTTTAACGCTAAAGAAACAGCAGAAAATTTACAGAAATCAGGTGCTTTTATACCTGGTATTCGCCCTGGAAATCAAACGGCAAAATATATTGATGGCGTTATGTCGAGATTAACTCTAGTGGGTGCTTTATACATCACCCTAGTTTGTTTGTTGCCTGAGTTTTTGATTTTATTTTGGAATGTACCTTTTTACTTTGGTGGTACATCACTTCTCATTATTGTTGTTGTTGTTATGGATTTCATGGCTCAAGTTCAAGCTCAAATGATGAGCAACCAGTATGATGGTTTAATGAAGAAAGCTAATTTTAAAGGTCTCGGTAAACCCGGGACTGTTAAGTAAACTTTAAAGAATATAATAGAGACAATTATGAAAGTTCGTGCATCAGTTAAAAAAATGTGTCGCAATTGTAAAGTGATCCGTAGAAACGGCGCAGTTCGTATCATTTGTAAAGACCCTAGACATAAACAGCGTCAAGGTTAATTGTATAACTAACGTTATATAAGTATTTTAGTAAATTATTACAAAGTCTTATTGATTTTGTTTGTAATGCCGGATAGAATCGCCGGCCTTTTTGTTATCCTAAATTAAGTCAGGAGTAAGAGTTTAGATGGCTCGTATCGCAGGTGTAAACGTACCAGACAATAAACATACCGTTATTGCATTAACGTCAATTTATGGTGTTGGTAGAACTATTTCGAAAAATATTTGTAAAGATTCAGGTATTAGTCCAGATACAAAGATCAGAAATCTAACTGAGCCTCAGCTTGATTCGATTCGTGATCTTGTTAATGGCTTAACGACTGAAGGCGATTTACGTAGAGAAATCTCTATGAATATAAAGCGTCTTATGGATTTAGGTTCGAACCGTGGAATTCGTCATAGACGTGGTCTACCAGTTCGAGGCCAACGTACAAAAACAAACGCTCGTACTCGTAAAGGGCCTCGTCGTCCTATCAAACGATAATCGATCTACACAAATAACATTTGAGACATAGGCATTATGGCTGATAATTCATCACGTTCTAAAAAGAAAGTTAAACGTAACGTCTCTGACGGCGTTGTTCATATCCACGCAACGTTTAACAATACCATTATCACAATTACTGATCGTCAAGGTAATACTCTTGCTTGGGCTACAGCAGGTGGCTCTGGTTTTCGTGGTTCACGTAAAAGTACACCATTTGCAGCTCAGGTTGCATCAGAGAAAGCTGGTTTAGTTGCTCAAGATATGGGCATGAAAACAGTTGAAGTTATGGTAAAAGGCCCTGGCCCTGGACGTGATTCAGCTGTTAGAGCTTTAAATAATATTGGTTTTAAAGTAACTCGTATCGACGATATTACTCCAATTCCACATAATGGTTGTCGTCCGCCTAAAAGACGTAGAGTGTAATAGGAGTTTATTATGGCTAGATATTTAGGACCTAAATGTAAATTAATGCGCCGTGAAGGTGTTGACTTAAATTTAAAATCTTCTCGTAGAGATGTTGCAACTAAATGCAAAATGGAGAATCCTCCTGGGCAGCATGGTGTTGGTACTCGTCAAGCACGTTTATCTGATTATGGTTTACAGCTACGTGAAAAGCAAAAATTACGTAGAACTTACGGCGTTTTAGAAAAGCAATTTTTAAATTATTATAAAGAAGCTTCTCGTATTAAAGGCTCTACAGGTGAAAATTTATTACAACTTCTTGAATGTCGTTTAGATAACGTTGTTTATAGAATGGGTTTTGGTTCTACTAGAGCTGAAGCACGTCAATTAGTAAGTCATAAAAGCATTCTTGTGAATGGCAATGTTGTAAATATTGCTTCATTTATGGTGAAGCCTTCTGATGTTGTTAGTGTCAGTGAGAAGTCTCGTAAGCAAGTCCGTGTTACCGAAGCAATGGCTTTAGCTGATCAATCAGGCTTTGCTGATTGGATTGATGTGAATCATTCTAATTTTGAAGGTACTTTTAAAGCACTTCCTGAAAGATCTGAATTACCTGCCGACATCAATGAATCACTTGTTGTTGAATTGTACTCTAAGTAATTATTTACTAGTTACTACTACCCAATAGTTTAGGAATATCTAAATGGCAAATATTACACAATCTGACTTGCTTAAACCTCGTCATGTTAAATTAGAAGAAACTCATAACAATAGAGCTAAAGTTTCTATTGAGCCATTAGAGCGTGGTTTTGGTCACACTCTTGGTAATGCTTTAAGAAGAATACTTTTGTCGTCTATTCCTGGTAGTGCTGTTGTAGATATACAAATTGATGGTGTTCTACACGAATATACAAGTATTGAAGGCGTGCAAGAAGATGTGCTTAACATCATGCTTAACTTAAAAGAAGTCGGCATTGTCATGCATTCTAAAGATGAAGCCTTCATCAGTGTTTCTAAGAAAGGGCCGGGTAATCTAACGGCTGGTGATATAGCAGCTGATCACGATATGGAGATTGTTAATCCTGATTTCGTTATTGCGCATATCACTAAAGATGTTGAGTTAACTATTAATTTACACATTTTAAATGGTCGTGGATATCAACCTGCAAATACTCGTAATCTATCTGAAGAGGACGCTACATTAGGGAAGTTACAGCTTGATGCTTCATTCTCTCCCATTATGAAAGTTGCTTATAGTGTTGAAACTGCACGTGTTGAGCAGAGTACAAATTTAGACAAATTAATAATTGATATTGAAACAAATGGTACAATTGATCCTGAAGAAGCAGTTCGTTATGCTGGAAGTATCTTAAAAGATCAATTATCAGTATTTGTTAATTTTGAAGGTTCTGAAGAAATTATCGAAGAAGAGCCTGAGTCTCAAATAGATCCAATTTTATTGCGCCCTGTTGATGATCTTGAGCTTACAGTTCGTTCAGCAAATTGCTTAAAAGCAGAAAATATTTATTACATTGGTGATTTAATCCAGCGTACAGAAGTAGAATTACTTAAGACGCCTAATTTAGGAAAAAAATCACTTACAGAAATTAAAGATGTCTTGGCATCTTATAGTTTATCATTAGGAATGCGTTTAGAGAATTGGCCACCTGCCAGCATCGAAAACGATTCAAAGTTAGCAGGTTAAGAGGTAACTATGCGTCATCGTCAGAGTGGTCGTCAACTCAATAGAAACAGTTCTCATCGAAAAGCTATGTTTAAAAATATGGCTGCTTCATTATTTGATCATGAAGTGATTAAAACAACTTTACCAAAAGCTAAAGAGCTTCGTAAAGTCGCTGAGCCTTTAATTACTTTAGCTAAGGTTGATAGTGTTGCTAATCGCCGTTTAGCGTTTAGTCGTCTACGTGACAAGGAAATGGTCGCTAAACTATTTGCTGAGCTTGGTCCTCGTTTTAAAGAGCGTCCAGGTGGCTATATGCGAATCCTTAAGTGTGGTTTTCGCACCGGTGATAAAGCACCTATGGCTTATGTAGAATTGGTTGATCGAAAAGATTAGCCTTAATTTTATATAGTTATAAAAAAGCCACTATGTGGCTTTTTTTATGTCTGTTAGAAAGTTTAACTCAAAAAAAATCCTGCGAATGCAGGATTTATATATTTACTTTGATGCGTATCAAAAAGGTATGTCGTCAAAACCTTCATCGACAGGTGGTGCATCAAAATTAGTGGGTGCTGCTGCTTTTTGTGCTGGTTCAGTCGGTTGCTGTTGTTGGCGTTGTTGCTGATTAGGGTTAAATGCAGCCGTGCCGCCTGATGTGTCTGCTCGAGCACCAAGCATTTGCATCTCGTTAGCGACTATCTCTGTACTATAGCGGTCTTGACCGTTTTGATCTTGCCATTTGCGGGTTTGAATTTTACCTTCAAAATAGACCTGCTGGCCTTTGCGTAAATACTGTGCAGCAATTTCAGCTAGTTTGCCAAATATGACAATTCTATGCCACTCTGTCTTTTCGACGTTCTCACCTGTCGTTTTATCTTTCCACGATTCATTCGTGGCAACAGAGACGTTAACGACAGCGCTACCACTGGCCGTATATTTAACATCGGGATCTTTTCCTAACGTACCTACTATAATTGCTTTGTTGACGCCTCTTGCCATTATTTCACCTATAATTTGTTTAATTTATTTTGCTATTTTACACACTCATTGATTAAGAAGCGAGGTATGGCTAGATGAAAATATTTTTTAATGACTCTTCTTTAAATATTCTTTTATCAATCTTTAAGTAAGCAATTTTGTCGTCAATAAAAATAGATACATCGTTAACACCGTTTATGCTTAGAATTTTGTCTTTACATTCAGAAATATCAACAATGTCATGCCCAGATAAATTAAAAACAAACGAAGAGAGGGCTTTTGGATTTTTCATAGTGATGACAATAAAAAGCCAGAATATAAATAAAACGGTTGCAAAGGTATATACCATTTGTATTCCGTAATCACCATATAACCAGCCTCCTGAGACGCCACCTAAAAACGCGCCAATGAATTGAAAGGTAGAAAACACACCCATTGCTGTGCCTTTATTGCCTGCGGGTGAAAGCTTAGCAATTAATGAGGGGAGAACTGACTCTAAAAAATTAAAGCCGGTAAAAAACAACCATAACATGAAGGCGATACTCAGATAATACTGATAGGTATTCATGCCAACCATAGATAAGACCAGTAATGTTATTCCAACAAGCATCATAGCTTTCATTTTTCTAAATTTTTCGGCAACGATGATCAGTGGAACCATCGAGATTACTGATAATAGAAAAACGGCAGAGTAGGTTTTCCAATGTTCTTCTACCGGCACATTAAGTTGGTCGCGTAATATAAGTGGAAATACAACAAAAGTAGCGGCTAAAACGAGATGTAATATTAAGACACCAATATTTATTTTTAAGAGCTCTATATTTGTTACGATTAATTTAAGAGCTGAAAAATCCATTTGTACATCTCGTTGAAACTTGGATTCGACGGGATTTGGTGTAATGAAGATAATGACCAATATGCCAAGTATTGCTAACATCGCATTGATCCAAAAAATACCACTTAAGCCAAAATTTACGGCAAAATATGGCCCTAAAACCATAGATACCATAAAGGAGAATCCAATAGACATCCCTATAATAGCCATCATTCTGAGGCGAATTTCTTCTCGACTTAAGTCAGCAGCTAAAGCCATTACAACAGCTGCGATAGCGCCCATACCCTGTAATGCTCTACCAGCAATAATGCTATAAATAGAGTCTGACATTGCGGCAACGATGCTGCCTAAAAAGAAGATTAAAAGCCCAATGATGATGAGTTTTTTTCTTCCAAAACGATCTGACATCATGCCGAATGGGATTTGAAGTAAGCCTTGAGTTAAGCCGTAAATCCCAATGGCTAAGCCCATTAATAAAGGTGTGACGCCACTATATTGATCTGCATAAAGGGTGAAGACAGGGAGTATCATAAATAAGCCCATCATTCTTAATGCGTAAACTAACGCTAAGGATGCAGCAGCTTTTTTTTCAGTTTGTAGTAGTTTCAAAGTATGTGTGGTGTAAATTTTATTGGTTTAGATGCGTTCTGAAAGTTCATATTCAATATTAATGAAAGCACCAATTTCAGCTAGAAAGCGAATGGTTCTCGCGCCTAAGCCAACATCAGGGCATGTTTCACTTTTATCGGTAGATAGCGTTAGAACAATGCTAATCCTTGGAGATAAATTGTACCCTTCAATGACTTTAAGGATAATGTCTTTTTTTGGCTCAATCTGTTTTAAAAGAATATCAACTAGCGCATAAACGTCTGTCACATTCTCAACGGTATCTGTTGATATCTCCCAGCTACTTAAAATAGGCTTATCAAGGGCGCTTCCTGAGCCATTTGAATTGACTGAGGTGGGTTGAAGGCCAAGAGCAGCAGTTAAATTATCTGGGTCGAAAAGATAACCGGCAAGCATAAAGTAGGCTCTCGCTTTGTTCGGGGTCATAATGTATTTCTCATGGGATAAGTAGTATAAAGAATTATAGCGCGATAGAGATATAGATACAGTAGCCATTTAGGGTAAGAATATTAGAATAAATTAACATTAAGTTTTTTTATGGGGTTGATGAGTGGCTATAAGTTTTACATATACCCTCAGCAGCCATTTTATAGTAGTAATTCTAGTGAATGTCAAATAGAATACGCACCGCTTTATTAATAAGACAACCTATGAGGACTTTGAGTAATGTTTACCACTAATCCATTCGCCGAATTGTCGGCGACCATCCCTGAATTTGCAATGCAAGCTTTTGTTGTTGTAATGTTCATCCTAGTAATAGGCGGTACAATTATTGACATGCTTCACAAGAAAAGTGCTCAATACTTTTTTGAAAATGCCAAAAAAGGAGAAGCTAATGCTAAACGCAAGGTTGATTCTGGCGAAAAAGTGTCAATGGTTATCCAGACAGTAACAAGTGAAGTTTTAACGTCAAGTGAATTTGCTAGTACAAAACGACGCATTTCCCATTTGTTCACAATGTATGGTTTTATCATCTTTGTTGCGACAACGGTTACATTAATTTTTGGTTACGCAACAGAAGCTGACGCAGGCCTTGTTTCTACATTTTGGCACATTGGTGCATTAATGTTATGTTTCGGCGGCTATTGGTTTTGGTTCGCTATCCGTGTAGACGTAGCATCTGAAGGTGTTAATTGGTACAACGTTGAAAGAGCAGATATGTTTATCCTTTCTTTATTAGCGACTTGTACATTTGCATTATTATGGTCTGGTAATCAAGGGTCTACTGCTGGTTGGGTTTTCTTTGGTTTATTTATCGCATCGGCTGCTGTTCTTTTTGGAGGCGTTATCGTTTCTAAATTTGCACATATGTTCTTTAAGCCTGCTGCTGCATACCAAAAACGTATGACTAAAGCTGACGGTTCTGTTGAGAATCTTCCACTTAAATACGACCTTACTGATGCTGCTGTACATGCAAAATTTCCTGATATCCCTGAATATATGGGTAAGAACCCTCAGAATATGGGTCCTGGTATCAAGCGTGAAGCACCTAATCACTACTAATTAACTAATTTTAAAGAGAGAAATATTATGCCTACTTTTGTATATATGACTCGTTGCGATGGTTGCGGTCACTGTGTTGACATCTGTCCATCGGACATCATGCATATCGATAAAACCCTTCGACGTGCTTACAATATCGAACCTAACATGTGTTGGGAATGTTATTCATGTGTAAAAGCTTGTCCACATAGTGCTATTGACGTACGTGGTTATGCTGACTTTGCACCACTTGGTCACTCTGTACGTGTAGACCGTGATGAAGAAGCGGGAACAATCGCTTGGCGCATCAAATTCCGTAACGGAAAGAAAGACATGGAGTTATTGGCTCCAATCACCACTAAGCCTTGGGGTGAATTCATTCCTCAGCTTGCTGATGAAGCTGCACCTAGCCAAGAAATGCGCGACAGCCATTTACTCTTTAACGAACCGAAGTACATTCAACTTGATAAAGATGGTAAAGATAGTTTACACACTCTCGAGTCAAATGGCCTTACATTGAAATCAGGAGTTTACTACTAATGGGTTACCAAACAATAATTGAAGATGATATCGACATCTTAGTTGCTGGTGCAGGCCTTGGTGGTACTGGTGCAGCATTTGAAGCAAGATATTGGGGCAAAGACAAGAAGATCGTCATAGCTGAAAAAGCAAACATTGATCGTTCTGGTGCTGTTGCACAGGGTCTTTACGCCATTAACTGTTACATGGGTACTCGTTTTGGTGAGAACAACCCTGAAGATCACGTTCGTTATGCACGTATGGATCTTATGGGTATGTTGCGCGAAGATTTAGCCTTTGATATGGCGCGTCACGTTGACTCGGCTGTTCACCAGTTTGAAGACTGGGGCTTACCTATTATGCGTGACCCTAAGTCTGGAACATACTTACGTGAAGGACGCTGGCAGATTATGATTCATGGTGAATCATATAAGCCAATCGTTGCTGAAGCGGCTAAAAAGTCTGCTGATAAAGTATACAACCGTGTTTGTGTGACTCATTTATTAATGGATGACTCTAAAGATAACCGTATTGCTGGTGCAGTTGGTTTTAACGTACGTACTGGTAACTACCACGTCTTTAAAGCAAAAACTGTTATCGTTGGTGCTGGTGGTGCTTCAAACATCTTTAAACCTCGTTCAGTTGGTGAAGGCGCAGGTCGTGTATGGTATGCACCTTGGTCTTCTGGTTCTGCTTATGGTCTTATGATCGGTGCAGGCGCAAGAATGACACAGATGGAAAACCGCATTGTATTAGCACGTTTTAAAGATGGTTATGGCCCAGTTGGCGCATATTTCTTACATCTTAAAACTTATACTCAAAACTGTAATGGTGAAGAGTATGAATCTAAGTGGTTCCCAGCTCTAACTGAAATGGTTGGTAAAGAGTATCTTGATACAGAAAACCAGCATTTTTCACACAAGCCAATTCCTACTTGTTTACGTAACCATGCATTTATAAACGAAGTCAATGCTGGTCGCGGCCCAATTCACATGGTCACTATGGAAGCCTTCCAAGACCCTCACTTAGAGGAAATTGGGTGGCACAACTTCTTAGGCATGACAGTTGGTCAAGCCGTTCTTTGGGCTGCTACTGACGTAGATCCTAAGTATGAAAACCCAGAGCTAACAACGTCTGAGCCATATGTTATGGGTTCACACGCGACAGGTTGTGGCGCATGGTGCTCAGGCCCTGAAGATTTATCTCCTGATGAATACTTCTGGGGTTATAACCGTATGACGACTGTTGAAGGCTTATTTGGTGCAGGTGATGCTGTTGGTGGAACGCCACACGCATTCTCATCGGGTTCTTTTACAGAAGGCCGTTTAGCTGCTAAAGCTGCTTGTCAATATATTGATGATGGCAAAGCAAAGGGTGTTACTGTTTCTCAAAAGCAGATTGATGACCTTAAGGCAACAATCTACAAGCCTATGGAAACTTACACTGTTGGCCGTAATGAAATTGTTGCTGGTTCAGTTAATCCTAACTACATTAACCCAAGACAAGGCCTTGATCGTTTACAGAAGATGATGGACGAGTATTGTGGTGGTTTTGGTGTTAACTACATGACTAACGACAAGTTACTTCAAATTGGTCTTAAGAAGATGGGCGCTTTTGCCGAAGATTTAGAGAAAATTGCTGCTGAAGACATACACGAATTACTTCGTGCATGGGAATTGAAGCATCGTTTCCTTACTTCTGAAGCTGTGTTCCACCACACTTTATTCCGTAAAGAAACTCGCTGGCCTGGTTATTATTACCGTGGTGATGCGATGAAGTTAGATGATGATAACTGGCACGTACTAACAGTTTCTCATCGTGATCGTAATACAGGTGCTTATACAATGTCTAAAGCCCCTTGTTATCACCTAGTCGATAACGAAGAGAAGTAGAGCTAGAGCTTAACAATCTGCTTTAATACTCATTTATGAAATATTTGAGTAGATTGTTTTTCTAGATTAAAAAAACCAACACAATTGTGTTGGTTTTTTTTTATCTGCACCTATATAGTCCCCCAGTAATTAATAGACGAAAAATTTATTATGAATATATTAGATAAAACTGATGAAGAGATATTCGAGATTTCACACCCAATGTGGGAAGATCTCGTTAGATTCTCAAATGAAGAAAACTATGGCGCATTTACTCGGCACTTTTCGAGTGAATTTATGATGGGTGCCAATGAAATCGAAATGGGTAAGCAGTTTGCTCGAAGTGAACTGACTAAAAACCTTGATAAAGAATATCAATGTTTAGGCACCATCCGTAGAGGCGATTACATCACTGTACTTTACAAGCAAACAAACCTTAAAAAAGAAGGTGAGTGGCTTGGTCGTTTAGTGCTAGGTTACGAAAAAGAAAAGGTCAAAATTTTTGGCGCGACACTTTTTTAATATTATGTCTGATCCTATACAAAAAGGTAAATACGTCGAATTAAACTATAAAGTCATCGACTCAAAAACGGGTGATGTGCTTTCTACGGTTGAATTCCCATTAGGTTATGTGCATGGTGAAAATGATACCTTAGCAGAATCTGTCACCGATGAACTTGAAGGTAAAATGCCTGGCGATGTTATCGAGCTTTCTATTGATTGCGATAAAATTTATGGTGAGCGAGATGAAACATTAGTGTTCACAGATCATATTGATAATGTGCCCGAAGAATACCGAAAAGTGGGTGTGACAGTGACCATGGAAAACGATAAAGGTGACCCCAAAAACTTTATTGTGACCAGAGTCGATGAAAAGTCAGTAACCGTTGATGGTAATCACCCTTATTGTGGTCGTGAAGTGACTTTTCTTCTCGAAGTTTTAAATGTACGTGAGCCAACCGACGAAGAGTTTGATGTTGGTGGTGCCGTTGGTGATAATCCGAGTCTCGATGAAATTCTCAATAAATAACACTTTTTACCCTGATAATGCTGTTTTAGAACAAGCGTTAGCGCGTTATGTTCAATTGGCTTCGGGTCAAATTCAAGGCCAAATACTGCCCGATCAAGATGTATTGGCACCTGATAATTTTAGCAATACACGTGGCAACTATGAGCAACGTCAATATGATTTAAAATTTTTAGACGATGCTCGTGATTTTTTTAGTGAATTTTTAAATGATGATTTACGTCAAGAAAACCCATTAGGGTGGGCTGATACACACAACCAGTTAGGTAATATATTTGGTGCGTTAGCACAACAGGCTAGTGATGCTGCTTTATATGAAAAGGCGATTGAATCGTTTTCTTTTGCATTAGAAGAATACAAGCAAAAGGAAAACCCTAATGAATGGGCAGCGACTCAATACAATTTAGGCGTAGCATATCAAGCGTTAGGGCGACAGTTACAAGATCAAAAGCTTTTTAAAAAATCAGTAGATGCATTGACTGATGCCTTATTAGAATGGTCACGTAAAAATGTCCCAAAAGAATGGGCATCAACCATGTTCCATTTAGGGGCTTCATTACATGGTCAAGCAATGTTATTAAAAGGTAATCGCACCTTTCAAAAAGCAGTGGTTGCGTATAAAAATGCATTAGAAGAATACGATGCCGACTTAACGCCTTTTGAACTGTCTTCAACGCACAACAATCGTGGCGCGGTGTTACATCATCTAGGCGAATCTGAAGAAAATGTAGGGCGTATAGAAGAAGCGATTAGGTCTTATGAAACGGCAGAGTTGGTGTTATTAGAGCAGCAGCAGCCGTTTCATTTTGCTGTTTTATGTAAAATTAATATGGCAACAGCAAATTTGGTGTTAGCCACATTAACCAACGATAAAATATTGGCTGAAGAATGCGCTGATAAATTTGAATTAATCTTAGCGTGTTTTCCACATGCGCTGCAGCCGGACAGTGTTACTTATTGTGAAGAGCAATATCAAAAGGCTTTAGACTTTTATAAGCCCGTCATTTAATATTTTGACTCAATTTTCTTAAATCAGTATTGGGTTCACTGTTTAACTTCAGTTAAAATAGTGGGCTTAATCATTTACAGTTAATCCAATGGAATCCATTGTTATTCGCGGCGCACGCACGCACAATTTAAAAAATATAGATATCACCTTACCGCGTGATAAATTAATCGTTATTACTGGATTATCAGGTTCAGGTAAATCATCGTTAGCTTTCGATACTATATTTGCCGAAGGCCAAAGACGCTATGTTGAATCGTTATCAACTTACGCGCGCCAATTTCTATCCGTCATGGAAAAGCCAGACCTTGATCATATTGAGGGGCTTTCACCAGCCATTTCAATAGAACAAAAAACAACATCTCATAATCCACGTTCTACTGTTGGCACCATTACCGAGATTTATGATTACCTGCGTTTGTTATATGCACGAGTGGGTGACCCACAGTGCCCAGAACATAAGATAACACTTGAATCTAATACCATTAGCCAGATGGTAGACAGAGCTTTGGCACTGCCTGACAATAGCAAAGCTATGTTACTTGCCCCCGTGATTATTAATCGTAAAGGTGAGCATTTACAGTTGATAGATAATTTAAAGAGGCAAGGCTATATTCGTGCCAGAATTGATGGCGTTGTTATAGAGTTAGATGACCCGCCAACGCTAGAGCCTAAGAAAAAACACAGCATAGAAGTGGTGATAGACCGTTTTAAAGTGCGCAAAGATATGCAACAGCGTTTAGCTGAATCATTTGAAACAGCTTTGTTGTTGAGTGATGGCATCGCTATTGTATGTAGCATGGACGATGAAGAAAGTTTTGATCCCTTAATCATGTCAGCAAAATTTGCTTGCCCAGAATGTGGTTATTCATTAACCGAACTTGAGCCAAGGTTGTTTTCATTTAATAGCCCGATGGGTGCATGCGACGAATGTGATGGTTTAGGTATCATGGAGTTTTTTGATCCCAGTTTAATCGTGAAAGATGGAGGCTTAAGCCTTGCTGGTGGGGCAGTGCGTGGATGGGATAAGCGTAATGGTTATTATTTTCAAATGCTAAAATCATTGGCCAAACATTACAAATTTGATGTTAATCAGCCCTTCGATGATCTCAGTGCAGAAGCACAAAAAGTCATACTGTATGGCTCAAAAGAAGAAATCGCTTTTGTGTTTAAAAACGAGCAAGGTGATAAACGTACTCAAAAAACACGCTTTGAAGGCATTATTTCAAATATGAAGCGGCGTTATCGTGAAACCGATTCTAATGCTGTGCGTGAAGAATTATCTAAATATATTACCGATCAAGCGTGCATTGAATGTCATGGTGACCGTATTAACAAAGGGGCACGCCATGTCTTTATTGAGGGCATGCCATTAGCTGAACTAACGAAACTATCCATTGACGATACGTTGGATTTTTTTAAACAGTTAACGTTAACAGGGCCAAAAGGCCAGATAGCAGAAAAAATAACCAAAGAAATAGTTGAGCGATTATCCTTTTTAGTGAATGTCGGTTTAGATTATTTATCCTTAAACAGAAGCTCTGATACTTTATCCGGTGGTGAGGCGCAACGTATACGGCTAGCAAGCCAAATAGGCGCAGGCTTAGTGGGCGTTATGTATGTGTTAGATGAGCCGTCTATAGGGCTTCATCAGCGCGACAATGATCGTTTATTAAAAACACTGACTTATTTACGAGATTTGGGCAACACCGTTATTGTAGTAGAGCACGATGAAGAGGCGATTGCAGCAGCAGATTTTGTTGTCGATATAGGTCCAGGTGCGGGTAAGCATGGTGGTGAAATCATCGCGACGGGCACACCCGAAGATATTAAAAATAATCCTAAGTCCTTAACGGGGCAATATTTAAGTGGCGCAAGAAAAATAAAAGCCCCCTCTAAACTGGTGCCTTTTGATAAATCTAAAGTTGTTAAAATCAACAAAGCATCGGGCAATAATTTAAAGCATGTTAATTTGGAATTGCCCGTAGGTTTGTTTACGTGTATCACGGGCTTATCGGGTTCGGGAAAATCAACACTCATTAATGAAACCCTGTATAAATTAGCCGCGCGTGAAATCAATAAAAATACCAATGTGCCAGCAGCTCATGAGTCGGTTTCAGGTTTAGATCAATTCGATAAAGTTATCGATATCAATCAAAGCCCTATTGGTAGAACACCTCGTTCGAACCCCGCTACCTATACGGGTTTATTTACGGCCATTAGAGAATTATTTGCAGGCACGCATGAATCACGAACACGTGGCTATAAGCCAGGGCGATTTAGTTTTAATGTAAAAGGTGGGCGCTGTGAAGCTTGCCAAGGCGATGGCGTCATGAAAGTGGAAATGCACTTTTTACCTGATGTTTATGTCACCTGTGATGTGTGTGATGGCAAACGTTATAATCGTGAAACGCTGGATATTCTCTATAAGGGCTTAACCATATCGAAAGTATTGGATTTAACGGTTGAAGAAGCGACAGATTTTTACAGTGCCGTACCCGTGCTTAAAAAGAAACTCGATACTTTAATGGATGTTGGTTTGAGCTATATCACGCTAGGGCAAAATGCCACGACTTTATCAGGCGGAGAAGCCCAGCGCATTAAATTAGCCAAAGAATTATCTAAAAGAGACACCGGCAGCACGCTTTATATTTTAGACGAGCCAACAACAGGCTTGCATTTTTATGATATTGAACAATTATTAACCGTGTTACACCGTTTAAGAGATCATGGTAATACCATAGTCGTTATCGAACATAATTTAGACGTGGTTAAAACCGCCGATTGGGTGATAGATTTAGGCCCAGAAGGCGGGCATAAAGGGGGGGAGATAATAGCGTGTGGCACGCCGAAACAAGTCAGTAAAATGAAACAATCATTTACGGGGCATTATCTTAATCAGAGCTTACTAAAACAACATATGTGACGTATTTTATAGAATAGTGGTCAAGCCTAAACCATACTATGTAAACATGAATAAACAAAGGAAGAACATGACAAACAAAATTACCTGCTTTAAAGCATACGATGCCCGTGGCCAAGTGCCTGACGAACTTAACGAAGATATCGCCTACCGTGTCGGCAGAGCATTTGCTCAGTTTTTAAACCCAAAACAAATTGCAGTAGGCCGAGATGTACGCTTAACCAGTGAGAGTTTATTTACAGCATTAACTAATGGCTTAATGGACAGTGGAGTTGATGTTTTAGACTTAGGTATCTGCGGTACAGAGCAAGTTTATCATGCCGCTTTTTCAAAAGAGTTAGAAGGCGGCATTATGATTACCGCAAGTCACAATCCAATTGACCATAATGGCTTTAAATTTGTAAGGCAAAGCGCGCAACCTATTAGTGGTGATACGGGCTTAGAAGAAATTAGAGCCATTGCTGAAAAAGCTGAATTTGCTGAGCCAGATAAAAAAGGTCAGCTTATACCCTCAGATTTAAGTCAACAATACAGTGAGCATTTACTCACTTATATTAAAAATAAAGAGACATTAAAACCCTTTAAAATAGTGGTTAATTCGGGCAATGGTGTTGCAGGGCCCGCCCTAGACTTAATAGAAAAATCATTGCCCTTTGAATTTATTAAGCTGCAACATAACCCAGATGGTAACTTTCCAAATGGTATTCCAAACCCATTATTGCCAGAAGGGCGTCAACCAACCATAGATGCCATTAAAGAGCATAATGCTGATTTTGGCATCGCTTGGGATGGCGATTTTGATCGATGTTTTTTCTTTGATGCCGAGGGTAATTTTATAGAAGGCTATTACATTGTTGGGTTATTGTCTGCTCAGTTATTAAAAAATAACGGCGGTGGAAATATCGTGCATGAACCACGTTTAGTTTGGAATACTATAGAGCTAGCCGAACAAAATGGCGGAGTACCCATTCAAAGTAAGGCAGGGCATGCCTTCATAAAAGAAAAAATGCGTGAAGTCGATGCCATTTATGGCGGTGAAATGAGCGCACATCACTTTTTTAGACAATTTGGCTATTGCGACAGTGGCATGATTCCTTGGATGTTAATAGCCGAGATGATGAGTGAACAAGATAAAAGCCTTGGCGAGCTAGTTAACGAGCGTATTGAGGCTTTTCCTTGCAGCGGTGAAATAAATACCAAAGTGAGTGATACGCAAAAAGTGATTGATCGTATTAAAGCCAGTTACTTACCGCTTAACCCTGACCTAGACGAAACAGATGGCATTAGTATGGACTTTGGTGAATGGCGTTTTAATATACGTTCATCCAATACAGAGCCATTGTTAAGGCTAAACGTAGAAAGCCGCCGTAATGTGCCACTAATGCAACAAAAAACGGATGAGCTAGTCGCAAAAATTAACGAATTTAGTTAGGTCTACGAAGGCCATTAATTAGGCATCTATTGATTAATTAATGGCCTTCTCTTATGCGTATAAAGCTTGCAAACCTTGGCTTGCCCTTACTGGTCAAGCCAAAATACTTATAAGTGATTAGTGAGCCTATTGGAGGCGGGTTTTTACGTTCTTCATGGCTAAATCCACTGCCAATCTTAAAGCGAACTTGGTCTTTAGTTTCGACCAATATTGCACCGAGCATATTTTTAAATTTCCCTTTGCCTTCAAAATGTTTAATCACAGTTGCTTCCGCATCTAAGTGCTTTTTTAGTTTTAATAAATCGTTAGAACGGCCGCTTTTATAATAAGAAGAGCCTTTATGCAGCATTAAACCCTCACCACCCAAGTGAATAATGTCATCAAGCTTAAGCATTAATTGTTGATGTGTTTTTAATTTAAACTGTTTAATCGCTTGAAAGTGAGGTGCTTTACTTATTTGAGTGATAGCGACCATGGTTTTGACTCGACTATCAAAGGGGGCTTTACTGTTAGGTAAGTCAAAAATCATGTATTTAATAGATTGCCAATTAGAGCTGTTTCGTCGGCGAACTAAGCCAGATACCTTATCAAATTGGTTTCGTTTAATCCAAAGCTCACCATCTAAAGCTAGGTTGGGCAAGGGGGCAGTAAACCATTGCGGTGCATTAAAAGTGTGGCCTTGTCGCGAAATAAGGTTTGCGCCATCCCAATAGGCTCTAACACCATCTAACTTTTCACTGATCCAGTAATCCTCGATAGCTATATCAGAATGATAGGCCTTAGATAAAAGTAAATTAGGTGGTTTAGCATAGCCATTAAAGCTAAAGAAAATAAAAACTAAAATAACAATGGTGTTCATAAGGCCTTCCTTGGTATGAATGAGATAATTAAAATAATAGCTATTATAGCAATTGATGTGGGTTTTATAGTTTAGGCATACATAATGGTTTGCTTGCTGTGACCCATAAAAACGTTTCATTATGTATAGTGATGAACTCTTTAGAAACAATATCAAAACCAATAGTTTGTAAATCGTTATAGAGGTTTTCGGGTGTTTTATGGCTATAGAACAGCTCCTTGCCCATGAATGACTTAAAACCATTAAACGTTTCGCAGCCAGTATATTCTTTAGTGGCATAGGTAAATAGAATAGAGCCTTCTGGTTTTAGAGAGTGAAATAGCTTTTTAAATAACTTAAAGTGAGATTGAGCAGGCGTATGAAAAAGACTATAAGTAGCGGTTATTGCATCAAACTGGTTTTCTGTGAAAGAGATATCAAGCATGTCACCTTGAAGTGTGACCATTTCGGGGGTGTATTTAGCGGCTAATTCGAGCATTCGTTCTGAAAAATCTACCCCCGTTACGGACCAATGCTTATCAATGAAAAAACGAGCAACTGGCTCTCCTGCGCCACAGCCTAAATCAAGTAAATGACCTTTCTTTTCATCTAACTGCGAAAAGAAAGTATTTAAAAGATTAGAAATATCGAAGGCACCACGGTTTTTTTCATAGGTGTCAGCAAATTCATTATAAACGTCTTTTAAAGTATTAATGGTTGATGTGCCGATGTTAAATAACTGAGGTTGTTTACATAATAGTTCATATGGTTTTGAAGACCTTTTGAGACAGTTTAATTAGTTAGCAAATTAAACTGAGTATTTACTATGGGTTTATTTTACTTTATTTAGCAGTTTTTTAGTATCTCTTAAGGAGGGGATAGGGAAAAACATTATGTTTTTAGGCCATAAAGAGGTAGAATAACCGCCGTAATTTTAGATGGCTTTCAATTGCATGTTTCTTGTAGTGGCTGTCATAATTTTTTATTAAAAGGTGATAAAATGAGCGGAAGCGCCCCAAAAACTAGACCCGTAGTTCCTGAAGGAAAAGCACATCTTCTAACAACTCGCCAAAAAGAGATTACAGAAGGCGCTTTTTTTGTTGGTTATGACACTATCTGGGAATCTTTTCAGAAAGAAGTTGAGTACACTACTCCTAAAAGACCATAGTACATAAGTTATCACATGGCCAAAAGGCCATGTGATAACTTTAATTTTAATATAGACAGTTTTTAACCTGCTCTATACTCACTTCCCAAGTGATGCCATGCATTCGTTTTCTTTAATGCGAC
>CAYZQE010000021.1:0-12018 GCA_964480635.1 uncultured Gammaproteobacteria bacterium
TTCTTTGTTTTTGTTTATATTTCTACTTGGCAAACGGGTGGTGTCCATGTAAGAGGTTCCTTAAATAGATTGTGTTGTGACATCAACCCATAAGTTTATTTTTTGCCCCGGCTGAATATATTTACCAATTTTATTCCATTTTTTAATGTCAATAATGCTGACTTTAAATTTATCTGCAATACGTGCGACAGAGTCACCTTGACGAACGGTATATCTTAATTTTTTAATTCTACTTTGCTGGGCGCTAAATGATTTTAATGACAGCTGGGTATTTTTGGATGACTTGCTAGGGCGGCTATTCCAAATCACAAGCGTTCGACCAAGGCTTAGGATATCTCTTGGGGCCATGCCATTCCATTTAGCTAGAGATTTATGTGATACACCGTATTTTCTTGAAATAGTCCATAAGCTCTCACCACTTTGAACGGTATGAGTCGTTTTTCTTTTACCCCTTACCGTGTTTTGGGTTTTAGCTAAACGGCGTGCATCTGATTTGCCATATTGACGTAATGACTGTGTAGACGTTGGAATCATTAAATATTTTCCAGCTCTAATTTGATTTTTACGTATTTTATTAACACTTTTAATTAAGTTAATACGGGTATGGTAATTAACCGCAATTTGACTCAGGGTTTCACCACTTTTAATTTTATGACGCACCCATTTTATATGCTCAGTAGCAGGAAGAGCGGCATAGTTTTTTTCGAAGACTGCTTTTTTACCAGGGGGGAATAAAAAGTAATGCTTACCTTTTGGTGGCGTTGCCCAGTTATTAAATGCAGGGTTTAGGACATAAAATTCATTTAAGCTCATACCTGCGAGTTCAGCAGCTTTTGAAATATCAATTTGTTTAGAGATAGTGACGACTTCAAATCCAGGCTCATCAGCGATGTCGATTAAAGTGATACCGTATTTTTCTGGGTCACTAAAAATCTGCTTTAAGGCATAAAGCTTTGGGACATAGTCTCTAGTTTCTGCACGAATTTGAGTTAAGTGCCAAAAATCAGTCGGGCGGTTTTTCTTTTTGTTATAACGAATAGCGCTACGAATTTTACCTGGCCCAGCATTGTAAGCAGCAAGCGCTAAGACAGGGTCATTTTTAAATTGTTCTTTTAAAGAATCCAAATAATTCAGTGCCGCTTTAGTCGATAAAAATAAATCTCGACGTCCGTCATACCACCAATCTTGTTTAAGCCCAAGATAACGGCCGGTAGGGGGTATGATTTGCCAAATGCCTGATGCCCGACCATGCGAATAAGCATAGGTTTGAAATGCGCTTTCAACGATAGGCAATAAGGCATACTCAGTGGGCAAATTTCTATCTTCAATTTCATTCAAAATAAAGTGAAGTAATGGCTTGGCTCTTTGCATAACCCGCTGCAAATAATCGGGATGTTTAATAAACCATTCTCTTTGTGCTGTAATACGTTTATTGTCTAGTTCAGGGAGTTTCATGCCTTTACGCAGACGTTCCCAAATATCATCAGGTATAACGATAGGTTCTGGCTCTATTTTTAGGAACACAACCTTAGGTTTTAAAATAACGGTCGACGGTGTTTTTATTGTGACCAGTTTAGTGCTTTTAGGCTCAGCTATTTTAGCTATATCTGACTGAAGAGGTGCCAGCAAGGGGCGAGCGGTTTTTTGAACTGATTGATTGAGCGTTTCTTTATTGGGATCGGGTTGTTTATTGGTATTTTCAATAGACAATGTTTTACAAGCCGTTAAGCTTAAAGAAAGACAACAAAAAACAAATAGATTTCTTAGCATGTATTTTATGAGACGCTATAATATTAAAGGAAGACTATCAATTGCTAACCAGAGCCACAATAGCTAAATGTTAAAATTTAATCAAAAGCATCCAAGTATTTCATATCAGGGTATTAATGAATGGTATGCCTCCCAATCTGGGAAAAACCTATCGGAGGATATTTCTCTCTCGTTAGCCGAAAGCTTAAGTCAGTGCTTTGGTTATTATGCGGTACAAATAGGCTGTTCAAATTTAACCGAGTCGATTGTACAAAAAAGTCGTGTACGTCACCAGTTTGTGCTGGATGTTAAAGATGCCGAAGTGTTAGCTCAACATGAGTATCTGCCGATTGCTAATGATAGTGTTGATTTAGTTGTTGCCGCACATTGTTTATCTTATTCAAAACATCCTCACGCATTATTAAGAGAAATTGATCGCGTTATGGTGCCCGAGGCTAAATTAATTATTATTGAAATGAACCCTTTGTCACTATGGGGTTTACGTCATAGCCTACAAGCGTGGTTAGAAAAAATGCCTTGGTGTGGGCGATTATTTTCACAAAAGCGTTTAAATGATTGGTTAACTATTTTGGGTTTTAAAAAAATGCAGATACTTAAAGTGCATTATGATTTACCATTACAATTAAAGACTCAAAACACGTTAGCTCATTGGCTTTCTAAAGCAACAAAACGCTGGTTACCGTTTATGTCAGCGGTGAATGTCTTTGTCTATGAAAAGTCAATAACACCCATGACGCCAATAAAATCATTATGGCGACAACAAATTTTAAGCGGTGGCAGGGTTGTTAGCCCTTTTGCCGGTAGACACTCAAATAAATAAAATGAATTCAGTCATAATTTATAGCGATGGCGCCTGTCGCGGAAACCCTGGGCCAGGTGGTTGGGGAGCTTTTTTATCATCTAAGGGCACGGTTAAAAATCTCTATGGCTATGAGCCTGATACGACTAATAATCGTATGGAGTTAATGGCTGCGATTAGAGGCCTTTACGCGTTAACCCAACAATGTAAGGTGGAGCTATATACAGACTCAACTTATGTTTTAAAGGGCATGACCGAATGGTTAGAAGGATGGAAAAAAAGAGGCTGGAAAACAGCTGCTAAAAAGCCGGTTAAAAATGCTGATTTATGGAAGTTATTAGAGGCACAATGCGCTAAACATAAGGTCAATTGGCATTGGGTAAAAGGCCATAGTGGTGATGTGGGTAACGAAAAAGCCGATGAGCTAGCCAATAGAGCGATTGATGAAAAGAAAGTCGCTAGAGAAATGACGTGAGGGAATTGAGATGAGACAAATCGTTTTAGACACAGAAACGACAGGTCTAGAGACCACTGCAAATCACCGTATTATTGAAATAGGGTGTGTTGAAATTATTGATCGGCGTGTGACCGATAATTATTGGCATTTTTACATCAACCCAGACCGAAAAATAGACGCGGGTGCTTTTTCAGTACACGGTATCAGCACCGAATTTTTACAAGACAAACCGCATTTTGCCGATATTGCAGATGACTTTTTAAGCTTTGTCGAGGGTGCAGAATTAGTGATTCATAATGCGCCATTTGATATGGGCTTTTTAAATCATGAATTTGCAAAGCTAGATAAGCCGATAAAGCTAGAAGATCATTGTTCTGTGCTAGACACCTTGGTCATGGCGCGACAAAAGCACCCTGGGCAAAAGAACAACCTCAATGCCTTATGTAAACGATACGATATTGATAATAGTTCGCGTACATTACACGGAGCGTTGCTTGACTCAGAGATTTTAGCTGAAGTTTATTTGATGATGACTGGCGGGCAAAAAGCCTTGCTGCTCGATGACGAATCAGCTGATGATGGCCTTCAATTAGCCAGTATAGAAGCAAGGCCAGAAGGCTTGGTATTGCCTATTTGGCAAGTGACCGATAAGAATGCACAAGCCCATGAAGAGTATTTGCAACTGTTAAGTGAAAAATCAGATGCAGTACATTGGTAATTAGTTGTTGGGTTTATGCTTTAGCTGCTACACCATTAAAAATTTTGACACAGACGACTGCATGGATGCAGAAGGTAGAGCAACGCATGGAGCAGTTGCCGAGACCACAGAGAGTATAAATATATTTTTCTCTGTGAACTCTGTGTCGAAAAAAAAGGGTATGAAATGACTGGTTAACAGAACAACAGTGGTTTTAAATAAAACGTTTGGGCTTATCTTGCTTTAAGCATGCGGCCTTTTTCGCGCTGCCAATCCCTATCTTTTTCAACCGTGCGTTTATCGTGTAATTTTTTACCCTTACCTAAACCTATATTCAGCTTTGCTTTGCCATGTTTCCAATAGGCTGATAACGCTATAAGAGTATATCCTTTGCGGTCAACCATGCCCATCAGGCGGTCAATTTCAGTGCGGTGCGCTAATAGCTTGCGAACACGAGTTTGCTCAGGGTTAATATGCGTAGATGCCGTTGGTAAGGGCGTGATGTTTGCACCAGAAAGCCAAAGTTCATTACCTTTGATAAATACATAGCTTTCTTTCAGTTGTAAGTTTTTTTCGCGCAAACTTTTTACTTCCCAACCTTCGAGCATAATGCCTACTTCTAAATGAGACTCAATAAAAAACTCAAAGGTGGCAGAGCGGTTACGTGCAATGGTGTTGTCAGGGAGGTTTGCTTTCTTTTTGGCCATGATGCTTATACAAAATGATTAATTAATGAGCGCTATTCTAATGTACTTTTTATGCGGTAACTAGGCATGAGCAAAAACAGTTGCAGTTTAATTTGATTAGATGAGAATAATCTGTAAAATCCGCCTTTCTGTGGTGACCTGCATCGGTTCCCTCGCGACAATGACCTGCAAATCCCGCCAGGCCCGGAAGGGAGCAACGGTAGTGGTGATATTGGGTGCCGAGGTGTAGCTGGTGTAGGTTGCCGTCCCAAATTCTTTAAAAGAAGATTTAACAAAGATAAGCGACTTTGAGTTATCAAGTATTAGCACGTAAATGGCGGCCTAAAAACTTTAAACAGTTAGTGGGCCAAGATCATGTCATGCAAGCTTTAGTGAATGCATTAGACAACGATCGCCTGCATCATGCTTATCTATTCAGCGGCACACGCGGTGTTGGTAAAACAACCATTGCGCGCATCTTCTCAAAATCATTAAACTGCGACTCGGGCCTTAGCTCTGAGCCTTGCGGTGAATGTTCTTCATGTTTAGAAATTGACCAAGGCCGCAGCTTAGACTTAATGGAAATTGATGCGGCATCACGTACGGGTGTTGATGACATGCGTGAATTACTTGAAAATGTACAATACGCACCAACCCATGGTCGTTTTAAAGTCTATTTAATAGACGAAGTGCATATGCTGTCTAAGCACAGCTTTAACGCCCTACTAAAAACGCTAGAAGAACCGCCAGAACATGTTAAATTTTTACTGGCGACAACAGACCCGCAAAAACTTCCCGTTACCGTATTGTCACGCTGTTTACAATTTAATTTAAAACGTATGAGCGTAGAGCAAATTGAACAGCACATGGCTTTTATTTTAGGTGAAGAAGGGCTTGAGTTTGATGCCCGTTCTTTATTATTATTAGCGCAAGCCGCTGATGGCAGTATGCGTGATGCTTTAAGCCTACTAGACCAAGCTATTGCTCATGGCGCAGGTAAGGTAGAAGTTGGCCAAGTAGAAAGTATGCTAGGCACGGTCTCTTCAAATTACATTGTATCCATTATCGAACGAGTGATAGAAGGTGATGCAAAAGCGGTGATAAAAACGGTACATGAACTGCATCAAACAACACCTGACTATCAGCGCATTTGTGCCGATTTAATCAGTTTGTTGTATCACATGGCGCTGTTTCAACGCGATGAAAAATCACTTGTGCACGTTGATCAATATCAACAAGACATTAAGCGTTTAGCGCCATTGGTTAAGGCTGAAATGATCCAGCTGTATTATCAAATTATGCTGAATGGTCGTGTAGACCTTGAGATAGCGCCAAACGAAGCGCAAGGTTTTGATATGTTGATGTTGCGTTTATTGGCATTTACCTCATCAGATACAGGTGATAGCCAAGAAAGTCAAAAAAAAAATCTAAAATAATACTAGCGCCTGAGTTAGTCACGCAAACAGTTAAAATAGAGCCACCCTTAGAGTTAAGCCTTGAAGAGCAAACCCCTTCCGTAGAAGCGCCAATTAAAGAGCTTATAGAGCCACCCTTAAAGAGTGTGACAGACGTGGTGAAACCGATTGAAACACCATGGTCTAAAGAAGCTTATCAGTTGGATCTAACAGGTATGGCTAAACAAGTGGTGATTAATAGTTTGTTGCTAGAGAGTGCCAACGGGCATATAAAGCTATTGGTGAGCAGCTCGATTCAGCCGATGATGAATGATAAAATGAAGCAAGAGGTCGAAATTGCTTTAGCTGATTTTTATAAAGAAACATTGAGTTTAAGTTTAGAATTTGCTGAACAGTTGGATGCTGAAACACCAGCACAATACCAACAGCGAATGGATGACGAAGCTAGAGTTCAGTTTATAGACGACTTAAATAAGAGTGATTTTGGTATCACGATGAAACAAAATTTTAATGCAGAGTTGTTAGAGCACTCTGTTAAAAGAATTGAACATTAAATGTATTTGGTGATTAGAAAGCTAACTCAGTAATAATGCCTTTTACCCCCTCTCCTGCTAGGAGAGGGGGCTTTTTAGTAACTTCTGAGTTAGCTTGCTAACAACCTTGTATTTTAATGCGTTAGAAAATACAAGCAACGAACTAAAAGTGTTCTTGTATCCTTTCCTAAGTAGGAGATGAGTATTAGAACCAACAAATAACCGGAGAAAGCAATGAAAGGTGGTTTAGGCGACTTAATGAAAAAAGCGCAAGACATGCAAAAAGATATGCAAAAAGCGCAAGAAGAATTAGCCAATACATTAGTGACGGGACAGTCTGGCGGCGGTATGGTCACTATCACAATGAAAGGCACGCATGAAGTGACTAAAGTAGAGCTTGATGATGTGCTTTTAAGCGATGACAAAGAAATGTTAGAAGATTTAATTGCCGCAGCGATGAATGATGCCGTGCATAAGGTGTCTAAAAGCTCAAAAGATAGCATGGCTGATATGACCAGTGGTCTTAATTTACCCCCTGGATTTAAGCTTCCTTTTTAGGTTAAGGCGATGTCATCTTCTGCTCATTTAGATCATTTAATTGACTCTCTAACGTGTTTGCCCGGCGTCGGTAAAAAATCCGCCCAACGCATGGCTTTGCATTTATTAGAGCGAGACCGCGAAGGGATTCAACAGCTATCCTCAGCCTTAATACAGGCACTTGAAGGCGTAAAACACTGCCAACAGTGCCGTAATTATGCCGATACAGAAATCTGTGGTATTTGCGCGCACTCTAACCGCGAAAAAGATGTGATGTGCGTTGTTGAAACACCAGCCGATGTAATGGCATTAGAAGCTTCTGGCAGTTATCGTGGGCAATATTTCGTGTTGTTGGGTAAATTATCGCCATTAGATGGCATTGGCCCAGAACAACTGGGTATGGATTTACTCGAACAACGCTTAAAACAAGGTAATATTAAAGAGCTTATTCTAGCGACAAACCCTACCGTAGAAGGTGAAATAACAGCTCAATATATTGCAGATATTGCAAAGCCATTTGAGGTTAAAACTTCACGTATTGCGCATGGAGTTCCTGTTGGCGGTGAATTAGAATATATCGATGGTGGCACGTTGAGTAGAGCACTTAGTGGTCGAACGGTTTTCGAGTAGATACTTTTTAAAAGGAAAAAATGATGTCAGATACTATTTTTACAAAAATAATAAATAAAGAAATTCCAGCCGACATTTTATATGAAGACGATGATGTTTTGGCGTTTAAAGATGTTAACCCTCAGGCTCCTGTGCATTTTTTAGTCATCCCAAAAGTGGCGATTAGAACAATTAATGATATAGAAGAATCTCAAGCGGCATTAATTGGCAAGTTAACCTTAACCGCCCAAAAAGTGGCTAAGGAGCAAGGTATAGCGGATGATGGATATCGTTTAGTGATGAATTGTAACGAAGATGGTGGGCAAACGGTACATCACATTCACATGCATGTGCTCGGCGGGCGTTCTTTAACTTGGCCGCCGGGTTAGTTTGATTGTGGTTAATGGCATAAAAAAGGAGGCTTAAGCCTCCTTTTTTATGCATAGAGTTTCGTAATGGGGTTGTTATTTAGCTGCAGCTCCCGTAAATTTTGCTAGAGCGCCTGACACTTTATTTAAAATTTTATCGCAGCCTTTAATATTGTGACGCTGTTTTAAATAGGATGGGTCATTATAAGTAATCCACACCTTTTGCATATTATCTTGCCAAATAAGAGCCTTTTGGGGCAAGTCAATTGCCACAGATGGACTGCATTTCATCAAGGGGCTACCTATTTTAGGGTTGCCAAAAATAATTAGCTCGGTAGGGTTTATGTTAACACCGACTTTGGCAGCCGCAGCAGAATGCTTAACGCGTTTAAAAACAGTCATTCCCTTTTTTAACAATATACGCTCTAAATTATTGGCTGTCATCTCAACAGAGTGTTTGCTAGCCACATTAACAACGCCATCTGCTGCGTAGGCTGATGTCGTTAGTAGAGCAGTGATAAAAAAAGCTGTTAAGAAATTTTGTGTCATTTTTGAGTCTCATAATTTATTTATAATGAGACTGTGAGAGTCAAAGTGACAATAAGTTCCAATAGAATGATGAAATGGTTTTTAAGGCATGGATTGATTAAAAATTTTTAAGCAGCTTAACGTAATGCTCATATCGTGAGGTAGATAGAGTACCTTTTTCTAAAGCGTCTAAAACAGCACACGATGGTTCGTGCATATGGTCGCAATTATTAAATTTACAGTCGTAAGATAAATCATTAATCTCTGTAAAACCGCGTTTAATATCTTCTCGGCTGGAAAACACGGGGTTGAATCCGCGTATGCCGGGCGTATCAATTAATTGCCCACCGCAGGGCAAATGGTACAAAGTGCTAGTTCGAGTGGTGTGCCGACCTTCTTTATTAAACTCAGATATTTCGGATACTTTAATGTGGTCATGCTGGGGTAATATTTTTTTAATTAGAGATGATTTACCGGCACCAGAAACCCCCGAAATTAAATTAACGTGTTGATTAAACTCTTGGTTTAAAGCTTCAATCGGTTCGTCATTAACAAGGCTGATGCGATGAATGTCATAGCCTAGCGTGCCATAAATTGCATTGAGTTCAAAGGGGTCATCTAAGTCTTCACTTAGTAAGTCTGTTTTATTTAAAACGATTAATGGCTTAATGTTATTAATTTCGGCAGAAACAAGGTATTGATCCAGTAAAAACAAATTGGGTTCGGGTACGACTGATAAAAAGATAACCAACTGCGAAATGTTGGCGGCCACAGAATGGACTTTACCAAAGCCATCAATACGTTGAATGATGTTGTTACGCTCGTTGATAGCAGCAATCACAAAGTCTTTTTTAACCGCCTTTACAATCACTTGGTCGCCACAAATTATACTGCCAAGGTTAGTGCGTGGTTTGCACTTTATGAGCTTGCCATTACGGTTGTCTTCAACATTAATTAAACCACCTCTATGAGATACGACTAGGCCTTGAAAGGTGTTGTCATCATCAGTTTTTGTATTATTTAATGATTGGTGGGCTTTTTTAATACGCCTTTGTTGTTGTTCGCTTAAACGTCTTTTTGCCATACTTTAGTCAACAGTCTCTTTTGTTATTTGATTGATTTTTGCAGCACAAATAAAATCTTTAATGCTTATGCCGTTCACACTATGTGTTGAAAAAGAAAGGCGACATTGATTATAATTAATGTCGATAAGGGGGTGGTGGTCATTTTCTTCAATGACCCAGACAATGGCATTCACAAATGCGATGGTCTGGTTAAAGTTTTTAAATTTGAATGTGCTGGTGATTTGATGATGGGTTTCATCAAGACTCCAATTGGGTATGCTTTGCAGCTGTAGGCTTATGTCTAATAAGCTCAAGGCACTTATATCAAGCTCTTTTTTACAATGCCGTTGAGCCAGTTCAAGCATATTAGAATTTGTAATGTTTTACGCTAAGATAATCAATAACATCGCTCACTTCGTCATCAAACCACGTAATACCAAGGCTACTCTTACAAAAACGAACTTGTTTACCTAAGGCAGGTAAATCTTTGATTTTACGTTGACTGGGCGTGTATAGATCGTTGGAATGACACCGTGTGCAGCTTTCTTGGTGTAACTCTTGGCCATCTTCTGGGCTAGCTTTTGCGATATTAGCGTTTAATAAAATTGAAAAGCTAATTAACGTTATTTTTAATGAGTTCATAGTGGTTCTCCTAATGAGCATTTAAGTGAGCAATTCGTATGGATGCAGGGGGATGAGAATCGTAAAACATAGAATGAATGGGGTCAGGCGTTAAGGTGCTCGCATTGTCGCGATACATACTTACTAATGCAGAAATAAGTGCTTTATAGTCACTTTGTTCTTTCGCAAAAGCATCGGCTTCAAATTCGTGTTTACGTGACATCGCTGAAAAGAAAGGGCTAATAAAATAAGTGAATACAGGCAATATAAACA
Source organism: uncultured Gammaproteobacteria bacterium (assembly GCA_964480635.1). Classification (GTDB taxonomy): domain Bacteria; phylum Pseudomonadota; class Gammaproteobacteria; genus CAYZQE01. Next base: position 10,358 of record CAYZQE010000021.1, read on the forward strand.
TAAATAACATTAAAGCCGCATGTGTTGAAGCATTCTCAACGCCTAAGCCGCTATAAAACCAATCGGCATTCATTAAGATATCTAACGCATAAAAGCCAGCTAAGGTCATGGCAATGGATAGCAGCATGGATTTTTTAATGTGATTTTTGCGAAAGTGACCTAGCTCATGAGCTAATACAGCCTCGACCTCATCCTCAGTTAATGAGTCTAATAAAGTATCATAAAAAACAATGCGTTTGTTATTACCAAAGCCCGTGAAATAAGCATTGCCATGGGCAGAACGTTTAGAGCCGTCCACAACAAAGACCCCTTTACTGTTAAAGCCACAACGCTCAAGCAAGGCATCAATACGCGCTTTGAGTGATTCGTCGCTAAGAGGAGAAAACTTATTAAACAAGGGGGCGATAAAAGTAGGGAACGCCCACATCATTAATAAGGTAAAACCAGTCCAAACTGCCCAAGCTTGAATCCACCACGTGTCGCCTGCTTTTAACATCAGCCATAAAATAGCTAAAATAAGGGGCACACCAATGACGAGCATTAAGGCGGTTGATTTAAGTAAATCACTGAGCCATATTTTGAAAGTGAGTTTATTAAAGCCAAATTTCTCTTCAATAACAAAGGTGCTATACAGTGAAAAAGGGAGGTCAATTACTGACATTAAGGCAGTCATGGATAGAATGACGGCGACCCCCGTCCAAAGTGGTGGCAGTAGCTGGGCAGCCCACCAACTATCAATTAAGCTCAGCCCACCGCCTAAGGTCCAGGTCAGTAACCAGAGTGTCTCCCATGCTAAAGTTAAGCGTGAAAAGCGTAATTTAGTGGTGCTATAGTTAGCGGCTTTTTGGTGGTCTTCTAAGCTGATTTTTTCGGCAAACGCTTCGGGCACTGCATTTTTGTGTTTGTTGATATGCGATATTTGACGTTGATTTAACCAAAGCCGAGTGATGATGCTAGCCGCCAGAAAAATTAAAAAAAGTGCCGTAAATGAAATCATAGTATCCATATGTAAATATATTTATCCTATAATACCCTAATCCCTACTTAGAAAATATATTCAATCACATAACTTAATAGAGGTTTTCAATGCCAGTTGATAATAGTAATTTAATTTGGATCGATTTAGAAATGACAGGGCTTGAACCGCAACAAGACGACATCATTGAAATAGCTGTTATCGTGACTGATAAAGAACTTAATGTTTTAGCTGAGGGGCCTATTATCGCTATTCATCAATCTGATGCTGTTTTGGAAGGTATGGATGAATGGAATACTAGCCATCATGGTGATTCTGGCTTAACTCAGCGTGTGAAAGACAGTGAAAGCTCAGTAGCTGATGCCGAAGTAAAAACCATTGCCTTTTTAAAGCAATGGGTTGCCGCAGGTAAATCGCCCATGTGTGGTAATAGCATATGCCAAGATCGCCGCTTTATGGCGCGTTTAATGCCAGAACTTGAAGGCTATTTTCACTACCGTAATTTAGATGTGAGTACGTTAAAAGAACTCGCCGCACGCTGGAAGCCTGAAATTTTAGACGGCTTTAAAAAGAAAGGGGCACATCTAGCGATGGACGACATTAAAGAATCTATTGAAGAGATGCTTTACTACCGTAAACACATGTTAAAAATTTAGCTAAAAGCGCTCAGTGTTGAGCGTTTTAT
>CAYZQE010000021.1:12118-27374 GCA_964480635.1 uncultured Gammaproteobacteria bacterium
ACCGTAAACACATGTTAAAAATTTAGCTAAAAGCGCTCAGTGTTGAGCGTTTTATATTTTAAAAAACAATAAAGGTTTAATGTTTAACATGCTGAATATATTTTTCATGTTCAGTGACATCAAACTCCATTTTTTCACCTATAAATTTACGCGATGCTGTTTCGCCTTCAAACACTAACGTAATACCCACATTGCCATTGCAATCGATTGGGATTAAAACCTCATCTCTATAGGTCATTTGGTTATCTTTTATATCAGCTGTTTTTAATAGGCAAGGAAAGTTAGGGAGGTCATCATCATCACAAAGCACTAAATCTTTTATAATGAGAGTGCCAAAACCCTCCCATTGAGTGTCTTCTTCTGCACCATCCATGTTTTTAATAATGACCGCTTTATCTAGCTGAATGTTAGCTTGGTCATTATTAATGCTAATATTTTTTATGTTGATGCCTGCAAATTGCATGGTTCTAAAGCTCATGTGTGCCTCGGTGTAATATTTTTTAGATTAGGGTATCGTGCGTGTTTAAGATTGAGTTTACCTTAGTTATCAGGTAGCTCGGCGCGTATGGCCTCTTTGTCATACCACCATTGTTTGGCTGTTATGGCATCTAGGATAATGGCTAATTTTTCTAATAATTTAGCAATATCATCTAATTCATACATTGCTATCCACGTGTTCAACGTACTTTGGTCTTTAATGCCCCTATGGCGTTCAGCAACTTTTGCAATGATTTGAGTTGTTAAAAAAGTTAGGTTTTCTTTTTCTTGATTCTCGGCTCTTGTTTCAGCAATATAATGAGCTAACATAGCTGCAACTGCCGCACCATCAGAGTCATCAGGGGTTTCATCAATGATGTGGTGAAGTAAATTGACGGTGATATTAGGGTCGACAGGAAACGTCATTGCTAACCAAATGCCATTGCCAAGGGCAATAATGGCATCTTTTTCCTCACAGTTATAAATAATGTCGCAAGCATCAATAACAGAGTTCCATTCTTTATGCTCTTTAAAAACACTGAGTGCTTGATGGCTCCATGAATGTGCTTCTGCTTTTTGGTCTAAGCCTAAATAGCATTCGGCCATATCGAGTTCTAGTTTAGCTTTTTCAATGGGCTCACAGTGTTCTGGTAGCTCTTTGTAATGTTGTCTATGTTCTTTGAGTTCTTGTTCTAGCGTTGTTTCTTGAGCGGTGACTTCAAGAACTGAGTTTTCTTCAATGTTTAAGTCTTTAAATAAGGAATCTTGGGGCATATTTTTTAAGGTTTGATAATAATATAGGCTATTGTCGCATTGTTGTAACGGGGGTTAAAGGAATAAGCTGTGAAAGGCTACATTTTATGGTCTACACTTAATGTTTTAGTTTAATTAAACTGAAGTTGAGTGGTCGTCACAATTAGTTGTTAAAGTAATTATGACGGCTGCCGATGAAGTCATAAATAACAAAAACAAAAGGTAAGGGTTCATGGATTTAGCCTCGTTAATAGGTATTATTTCAGGTATGGGTTTGATTATTTCCGCCATTATGCTGGGTGGAGACGTCCATAATTTTATAAACATTCCGGGTGCGATGATTGTATTAGGCGGCACGATGGCAGCTACGTTGTTAACATTTCAATTCAGAGATGTGTGGACAGCGTTTACCAGTGCTTACTTTGTTTTTACATCACCTAATCAAAACCCTCAAGACTTAATCAACACCATGATTAAGTTAGGTACTATCAGCCGCCGAAAAGGTTTGTTGGCACTGTCTGACGTAAAAACAAACTCACCTTTTTTAAAGCGGGTTTGTACTTTAATTGCGGATGCTGCCGATGAAGAAACGCTAAGATCGGCTATGCGAACAGAAATTGAGTCAATGCAGATGCGCCATTTTATCGTTCAAGATGTGTTTAAACGGATGGCAATGTATGCACCATCCTTTGGTATGTTAGGGACATTGATTGGTTTAATTCAAATGTTATCTTTATTGGCAGACCCAGCAAATTTAGGGCCGGCAATGGCAGTGGCATTACTGACAACGTTTTATGGCTCTTTGTTGGCAACGGCTATATTTTTACCAATAGCGGGGAAATTACGTTCAAGAACAATGATAGAAGTGATGCATTTTGAAATTATCTTTCAGGGAGCGGTTAGTATTTTACAAGATAATAATCCTTTATCCGTTTATGAAAAGCTCTCATCATTTGTGCCAGCTAAAAAACGTAAGCCAATGATTTCTACAAAGAATATAAAATAATGTCGAATATGGTTAAATCAGCCCTAGAAGAAATTGATTCTGATGAAGGGGGTAAGGCATGGGTGGTTACTTTTGCCGATACGATGACATTGATTTTAGTGTTTTTTATTTTGTTATACACCATTTCAGAGTTGGAGCAAGAGGCTTACAAAGCAAAAATTGCGACCATTAACATTATAGATGGTGAAGGCAATCAGTTGAGTATTATTGATTATGCAACGCGACAAGGGCGCAATCCATTACCCGTGAAATTGGTTGAAGATTTGCTGGGAATGAACCCCTCGACAAAGGTAATAACGCCGCCTAGACCTGCTGTTGTGGAAGAACTAGAAAGCATGATTGAAAACTCAGACTTGTCTGAAAGTGTCGATTTGACTGTTGAAGGTGATGTTATTTTAATCTCGATAGATGGGCGATTTGTGTTTTCTTCAGGAAAAGCGACATTAACTGAAGATGCTTACATTATTTTTTCAAAATTAACTCACTTTTTTAATAAACACGAAGGTTATACTATTGCTATAAGGGGTCATACTGACGACCAAGATATAGAAACGGTTGCCTTTCCCTCTAACTGGGAGTTATCCGCTATCAGAGCAACATCTGTATTGCGATATTTTATTCGTCAGGGGATAGACCCCGAACGAATGACGGCAACAGGCTATGCAGATTTTATACCCGTTGCACCGAATAATACTGTGGAAAATAGAGCAAAAAACCGGAGAGTTGAGTTTGTTTTGGAAAAAGAAAAAGACAATTGATATAGAGCTGCCTAAAAATTACGATGACCATCGTAATGCTTTTAGGATTGCCCCCGACCGTAGTCGTCCAGTGATCTTAGCCTTAAGTGGCAGTAGTTTTCATGCGTTAAATATTAGTGGTACCGGCGTTTGTATTAGATCGCATGGCTTTGCGGTGGGACAAAGTTTAATGGGTACCATTCGCTTACCGAGCGAAGATAAAATATTTTCTGTGTCGCTCGATGTTGTTTCTAAACAAAAAGATATGTGCCGATGTATGTTTACAAAAATTCATCCAGAAGCCGAAGATCTACTGCATCATTATATTTTAGAATTACAAAAAAAATACATCATTTTAAAAGGTCATTAAAATGTATAAAGGCTTTTGTATGAAGTATACGCTCATGAAACCACTAAAAACTGCCTGATTTTCGTTGAAAAACTGTTAATAACTTAGCTAGCTATTACCTACATTTTCGCCCAACGTGAATAAAATCATTAATGCCGCAATGGTATGGAAGTCTTAGGGCAGTCAAACGGGAAACTTCTAGCCAATTTTCATTCCCTTCTGTCTCGTGCAAAGGTTTTTAATAAAAACTAAGTTATTCTGGGTGAAATAAACAGTATTTTGTAAAATATTTCCCTTTCTAATGAAACTACAGTGATCTATAACTCTCTAATAGAATTCCTTGATATGATTTGCTACTATACGAGGCATTTTATAAGGCTGATTAAATCTGCGTAATTCTGCGCGTATTGAAGGTGAGAGATGATTAAACAACAAACGTTAAAAAATGTTATTCGCGCAATGGGCGTTGGCTTGCATACTGGAAATAAAGTTTATTTAACGCTTAGGCCGGCCCCCGTTGATTCGGGAATTCGTTTTCGCCGTATCGATTTAGATGAACCAGTTGAAATATTAGCTAGGCCTGAAAAAGTAGGCGACACCATGTTGTCGACAACATTGATTGAAAATGGCGTTCGCGTTTCGACGGTAGAGCACCTATTGTCCGCACTGGCAGGATTAGGCATTGATAATGCGTTTGTAGATTTAAGTTCATCTGAAGTCCCTATTATGGATGGCAGCGCAGGCCCTTTTGTTTTTTTAATTCAATCAGCTGGAATCGTTGAGCAAAATAAAGCAAAAAAATTCATCCGAATTATTAAAAAAATCGAAGTGGTTGACGGTGATAAGCGAGTGATGTTTGAACCATTTAATGGGTTTAAAGTAAATTTTGAAATTGAATTTGATCATCCGATTTTTAAAGGTGAGAAACAATCAGCCAGCATAGACTTTTCTAAGACGTCATTTGTTAAAGAAGTTAGTAGAGCAAGAACGTTTGGCTTTCAAAAAGATATCGAGCATTTACGAGCAAATAACTTAGCCTTAGGCGGAAGCCAAGAAAACGCAATTGTTTTAGATGATTATCGAGTGCTTAATGAAGATGGTTTGCGCTATGAAGATGAATTTGTTAAACATAAAATTCTTGATTCAATAGGTGATCTTTATCTTTTGGGTCATAGTCTGATAGGTAGTTTTTCCGGTTATAAATCGGGCCATGCCTTAAATAATAAATTGCTTTTAGCATTGATGGAACAGCAGGATTGTTGGGAAGAAGTTATATTTGAAGATAGTTCAGATGCCCCCATTACTTACGCTCAACCAGTAGAAGCTTAGAGACTATAATAATGGATGTTATTTTTCTTTCGTCGACTAAAGGGAAAATTTGTTCTTTAGGTTTCTGTAACCCGTTGCACTATGTGTTGGTAGCGGTTGTTATTAGTCTTATTATTGGTTCATCCGTGTATGTTGGTTATTCATGGAACGATACTCCAAACTATAAAGCAGAGATTAATAATTGGAAAAAAGAAATCAGTCATCAAAAAGCCACATTAAATCATTTGCAACAAGAAGCAGATGCGAACGTTGAAGTGTTAAGTTCACGAATTGGTTTAATTCAAGCACAAATGATGCGATTAGACGCTTTAGGTCGTAGAATTATGGATGTATCAAACTTAAAAGGTGAGTTTGATTTCGAAGGTATTCCCGCTTTAGGCGGCCCTGCATCAGCAGCATCAGCTACAAACGAAGGTATACTTTCAAAAGAGAGCCTCAGTGTATTATCTGAACAATTGGCGAATAGAGAAAAACAGCTTCTTATTTTAGAAGATTTGTTATTGTATGATATTGCCGCATCTGATATTTATCCGACTGGAAGGCCGATAACGAAAGGATGGTTGTCATCTTATTATGGAATGCGCACACATCCAATTTCTGGTAAAAATGAAATGCATAAAGGTGTCGACTTTGCCGGAAAGTTGGGCGACCCCGTCATATCAGTAGCGAAAGGTGTGGTTATTTTTGTGGGTAAAAAATATGGCTATGGCAATGTTGTTGATATAGAGCATGGTAATAATTATGTTACCCGTTATGCTCATAACGGTAAAATTTTAGTATCGCTTGGCGAGCAAGTTGAAAAAAACACCCAAATAGCCGAATTGGGTTCTACAGGGCGATCTACAGGGCCTCATGTTCACTTTGAAGTATTAAAAAAAGGGCGTCAAATTAACCCGATTAAATTTATTAGAGCTGCAAAATAGTAGCCTTTTGTGATGATGCCGTTTAATTTCTGAAACGCATCACTATATGGTTTATATCCTTACTTATAAACAAATCCAATTAACTTAAATTCAAAACTTATTTACTATGTTCTCTAAAATCGTCCGTAAAATCTTTGGTAGTCGTAATGACCGTTTTATTAAGCAACTGCGTAAAAGAGTAGAGCTTATTAATGTCTTAGAAGTTGATTTACAAAAATTATCTGATGAAGACTTGCAAAATAAAACACAAGAATTCAAACAACGCATTAACGATGGCGAAAGCTTAGACGACCTGTTAAATGAAGCTTTTGCAGTCTGTCGTGAGGCATCATTAAGAGTTTTGCAAATGCGCCACTACGACGCTCAGCTTATCGGCGGTATAATCTTAAACGATAATAAAATCACCGAAATGAAAACCGGTGAGGGTAAAACCTTAGTGGCGACATTGGCAGTTTATCTTAATGCTTTATCAGGTAAAGGTGTCCATTTAGTAACCGTTAATGACTACCTTGCAGAACGTGATGCACAGTGGATGGGAAAGTTATATAGCTTTTTAGGCTTGAGCACAGGGGTTGTACTGAGTTCGATGGATTATGATGCGAAGCGTGATGCGTATAAAGCAGATATAACTTATGGTACCAATAATCAATTTGGCTTTGATTATATGCACGATAATCTATCTTTTACGCTAGAAGAAAGAGTGCAAAGAAAATTAAACTATGCCATCGTCGATGAAGTTGATTCAATTTTAATTGATGAAGCTAGAACGCCATTGATTATTTCTGGTCAGGCAAATGATAGTTCTGAGTTATACACCAAAATCAATGTCATTATTCCAGACTTAGTAAAGGTCGAAGTTGAAAATGAAGATGGCCCTGGGCCGGGTGATTTTACGGTCGATGAAAAATCAAAACAAACACATTTTACTGAACAAGGGCATGAAACAGTAGAAGACTTATTGTTGAGCGCTGGATTATTAGCTGAAGGTGAAAGCTTATATGACACCTCGAATATTATGCTGGTTCATCATTTAAATGCAGCATTAAGAGCCCACGCTATTTATAAAAAGGATGTTGATTACTTAATACAGGACGATCAAGTTGTCATTATTGACGAGTTTACAGGTCGCACAATGTCAGGCAGACGTTGGTCTGAAGGTTTGCATCAGGCAATAGAGGCTAAAGAGGGCGTTAGTATTCAAAATGAAAATCAGACAATTGCTTCTATTTCATTTCAAAATTACTTTAGACTGTATTCTAAGCTAGCCGGTATGACGGGTACCGCAGATACTGAAGCATTTGAATTTCAGCAAATTTATGGCCTTGAAGTGATTGTCGTTCCCACCGAAAAACCAATGACACGCATAGATAATGGCGATTTAATTTATCTAACAGCTAAAGAAAAATATGACGCTATTGTTGAAGATATTAAAGATTGTTCAGAGCGTAAACAGCCAGTTTTGGTTGGTACAACGACAGTAGAAACGTCTGAGTATTTGTCGTCATTATTAAAAAATAATAAAATTAAACACGAAATACTGAATGCAAAACAGCATCAACGTGAAGCGGGCATTATTGCTGATGCGGGTAAACTAGGGAGCGTGACAATTGCGACAAATATGGCTGGTCGCGGCACCGATATTGTCCTTGGTGGCAACATTGAAATGAATCTAAAAGAATTAAAAGAAAATGACAATGAAAAACGCGATGCCTTAAAGGCTGAATGGAAAATAGCGCATCAAGCTGTTTTAGACGCAGGTGGTTTACATATTATCGGTACTGAACGTCATGAGTCTCGTCGAATTGATAATCAATTAAGAGGTCGTTCTGGTCGCCAAGGTGATAATGGTTCAACTCGTTTTTATCTTTCGATGGAAGATAATTTAATGAGGATCTTCGCTTCAGATAAAGTGTCTAATATTATGCAAAAGTTAGGCATGGAAGAGGGCGAAGCTATTGAACATCCTTGGGTCAGTAAAGCAATAGAAAACGCACAGCGTAAGGTTGAAACGCATAACTTTGATATGCGTAAACACCTATTAGAATATGATGATGTTGCGAACGATCAACGAAAAGTCATTTACAAACAACGCGATGACTTATTACATGCAGATGATATTTCTACGGCCATTGTTGATATTCGTAATGACGTTATTACCGATGTATTTTATCGATATTTACCCCCAGAAACATTAGATGAGCAGTGGGATGTGACCAATTTAGAGCATGCTTTAGAATCAGACTTTGGTGGTAAACTAGCAGTGTCTGATTGGATTGAAGCAGAAGATACGCTGACTCAAGACAAAATTTTGGAACGCATTAAACAGTATTTTTCTGATGATTATAATCAAAAAATAGAGTTAGCAGGATTACCCGTTGCTCAACGATTTGAAAAAGAAATTATGTTAATGGTTATTGATCGGTATTGGAAAGAGCACCTTTCTGGCATGGACTTTTTACGTCAAGGTATTGGTTTAAGAGGCTACGCGCAAAAAAATCCCATTCAAGAGTATAAAAAAGAATCATTTGAATTGTTTGCAGAAATGTTAGAAGGTATAAATCACGAAGCAATAGGAATTATTTCAAAGGTACAGGTAGAAACTGAGAAGGACGTTGATGCTCTAGACTTAAACCATACAGCCGATGAAAACCTAGAATTACAACATGATGAAGCTAAGAATATTTTAGCAAATGATGACGATGAAAATAATGCTCATAAGCCTTTTGTTCGCAAAGAACGAAAAGTGGGGCGAAATGAGCCTTGTTGGTGTGGCTCAGAAAAGAAATTTAAGCAATGTCACGGCAAGCTTTAGTTAACTATGCCCGTTAATCTCGTTCAACCTGAATCATTACTGCCAATAAAGGGCATACGTTATTCTACAGTAGCCAGCGGCATTAAAAAGAATGGTCGATTAGATCTTGTTGTTATTGAGCTTTGTTCAAAAGCTCATGTGGCTGCTGTTTTTACCACCAATAGATTTTGTGCTGCCCCTGTATTGATTGCCAAGCAGCATTTAAAAGAATCCTCTTTTATAAAATACCTTTTAATAAATTCAGGTAATGCAAATGCAGGAACTGGGGAGCAAGGCTTAAAAAATGCTCTGGCAAGTTGTGAAACAATTGCAGCTTTATCGGGGTGTGATAGCAATCAAATTTTACCATTTTCGACGGGTGTTATTGCAGAAACGCTACCTGTTGAAAAAATTAACAAAGCTCTTCCTGAATTAATAAATCAATTATCAGTAGATACGGCATTAAAAGCTGCTGAAGGAATTTGTACAACGGATATTGCTTTAAAGGCAGTATCACAGCAAATTGAAATTAATGGTGAAGTGATTAATATAACAGGCTTTGCTAAAGGCTCTGGCATGATTAAACCTAACATGGCCACCATGTTAGGTTATGTATTTACGGATGCGAGTATTGCTAAGAAATCATTGGACGTTTTATTAAGACAAGCCACAGAGCAATCGTTTAATGCGATTACGGTTGATGGTGATACATCAACGAATGACGCTTGTGTTTTAGTTAGTACGCAGCAATCAAACTGTCAAATAGATGAGCATAATGAAGCTTTCAAAGATGCATTAAATGACGTATTTAGAACGCTTGCTCAGAATATTGTGCGTGACGGTGAAGGGGCAACCAAATTTGTCACAATTGATGTAGAAACGGCTTTAAACATTGCTGAAGCAAAAGAATTAGCCTTTACCATAGCTCATTCACCATTGGTTAAAACGGCTTTATTTGCATCAGACCCAAATTGGGGGCGAATCTTAGCCGCCGTTGGTCGTGCTAATATTTCTTGTTTAGATATTGATAAAGTTGATTTATACCTTGGAGATGAATGTTTAGTTAAAGGTGGACAGCCTAATCCCACTTATAGTGAAGAGCATGCTTTTGACATTATGAAACAAGCTGAAATCACTATTAAAGTAGCACTTAACGTTGGCGATGCTTCGACAACGGTTTGGACAACTGATTTATCATACGATTATGTCAAAATTAATGCTGAGTACCGAAGCTAAACATAAAGTGACAACATCAGTAGTTGTTGGCATCCTACAACACCCAGAAACTAGAAAGATATTGATTTCTAAGCGAACTGAGCATCAACATTTAGCGGGTTTATGGGAATTTCCTGGTGGTAAAGTTGAGTCGGGCGAAGATTTATTTCATGCTTTACAAAGGGAAATGATAGAAGAAGTGGGTATTAATATACAGGCAGCTTACCCTTTAAAGCTAATTACTCATCATTATGATGATAAACCTGTCTGTTTAAACTTTTGGTTTGTCACTCATTTTGAAGGAGAAGGGCTTTCGCAAGAAGGCCAAGAGGTAAAATGGGTAGAACTCTCTGAGTTAAGCCAGTATCAATTTCCAGAAGCCAATAACAATATAATAAAGTCTTTAAATTTACCTTCTTTTTTAATGGTGACACCAGATTGTGAATACTCAAAAATTGATGAATTTGTACAAACGATTAAAATATCTATTGAGCGGAATAATCTAAAACAGATTTTATTTCGTAGTAAACACCTTAATGATGAGGATTATTATGGTGTTTATAACCACTTAAAAGTTGAAGTCGACAAACTTCAGTGCCTTGTGTTGTTAAATAGAAGCAGTATTAATGAAGAACTTGCCATTAATTGGCATTTAACATCCACGCAATTATTTGAATACAAGAAGCGACCTTCATCGTTAGGACTATTGTCTGCATCATGTCATACAATTGAAGATTTAATTCAGGCTGAAAAGCTAGATCTCGATTTTGTATTATTATCAGCCGTTAAAGCAACTAACTCTCATCCTAATGGCACGACGTTAGGTTGGCATCAATTTAAAATGCTAGCGCACGAAACAGCACTGCCCGTTTATGCTCTTGGTGGTGTTTGCCGAGAAGATATTGCTTTGGCAAGATTACATGGTGCTATCGGTGTAGCGGGAATTTCAACCTTTATAGCACGCAGCGAATTAACTTAAAGTTAGTGTCTTCTTTTAGCTGAGAGGCTAATTTGTCGGGGTCGCTTTTAACTAACAAGCGAACAGAAAAACGTTGTTTTCCGGCACTTATTTCAGGGTAGTAAAGTTCTGTTTTAGGTATAACGATACGAAGTAATTGATTAGATTGTTGAGAATCAAGGTTTTCTTGATAAAAACCACCTTGTGCCATGACAATGGCTGAATGCCCACTATCACGTATTATTTTTAATAATAAATCTATAATTGTATTAAGCTTTAAATATGGTTCAGCCCATCGTGCAATATCAATTTGCCTGTCTTTTGCTTTATGACCTAACCAATGATGTAATTCGGGTAAATCAAAATCACAACTACCACCCGGGATGCTAGTACGTTGCTTTAAAGACAATAAAAAATCAATCGCTCTTATGTGTTCGCCCATCTTGCCTTTTATTTCATGGACACTTTGAGTGGCTTGATACAGTTTGCTTAAAATAGTTTCTAAGGCTGCTTTATTAACGCCTTGGTGAGTGCTTAAAACTTTTAAAATAGATTGCTGACGCTCTAATTCTTTCATGACTTCTATTTTGATGTCACTACGTTCAATTAATGCGGTTATTTCTAAAATAACGAGTAAAGCACTATATGAGCTCCATTCGTTCGTTTGTTTGCTAAAGAAATTTAGGCGAGACGATAGTGTTTCAAGCCTTAAAAATGTACGAACGCGTTCATTTAAAGGTTGTTCAAAGACTTGAGAAGAGGCCATTATATTTTTGGTGTATTAGGGTTTGCTAATTTAAACATAAAGTTACTTTGAATTCATATTTATCTGTCGCTTATGTAAGTTATCTAAACATATATTCATTGCTTCATGGTTTTCGGTATTAATGATTTTATCTGCGTACTTTAAACGAGCCTGTCTAGTGAGCTGATTTGCCATAATAAGTTTAGCATCAGCATTAGATATTTGATCTCTCAGCATTAAACGTTTTATTTGGGTTTCTTCAGAACAATCCGTAATCCAAATCTCTTCCATTAAATCATTAAACTTAGCTTCAATTAACAATGGCACAGACACAATGCAATATGAAGATTGCGAATTTAATTTTAATGATTGAATTTGTGACATTATTTTTTGTTTAATGATGGGGTGAAGAAGACACTCCAATTGATGTTTGTTGTCGCTATCACTAAAAATTTTATGTCTAAGGTAAGCTTTATCTAAGGTTGAATCTTTTAATAATGGAACATCAGGGAATAGATTTAGTATGGCTGTATAGCCGGATTGTTTGGGCTGTAATAATTGATAATTAATGGCATCAGCATCAATAATAGGTATGTTTAAATTTTTAAAATAATGAGTAACGGTTGTTTTACCGGTTGCAACCCCACCTGTTAAGCCAACGACATTCAAAATATTAAAAAGACGCTATGAAATGTTAAAAAAGTTAAAATATAATCTTTGCATTTGTTCGCCCCATAATAAGGTGGCCCAACCTGCTGTGGCAAGATAAGGCCCAAAGGGAATTTGAGTGTTTCTATCTTTACTTTTGAAAAGTAGATAGCTAATGCCAATGATAGCGCCAACAAAAGAAGAGGTAAGTATGATAATAAATAAATACTGCCAACCCATCCATGCACCTAGTAAGGCCAAAAGCTTAAAGTCGCCATAACCCATACCATCTTTTTTGGTAATCAGTTTAAACGCCCAAAATACCAACCATAAAGACATGTATCCTGCCATCGCACCTATGATACTCGATTCTAAATCAGTAAATACGCCAAAAACATTAAGCAATAAGCCAAGCCAAAGTAAAGGCAGCATTAATTGATCGGGCAATAATTTATGATGAATATCAATACCACTAGCCGCAATTAAAACCCAAGTTAAAAATAAGGCGGCAAGTGTTTGTATCGTAACGCCAAAATTGATTGCTACAATGACAGAAATGATTGCTGTCAATAACTCTACAATTGGATATTGAATTGAAATATGGGCGTTACAAGAAGAGCATTTTCCCTTTAAAAATAAATAGCTTAAAACAGGTATGTTTTCTAAGGCGGTTATTTGATGACCACAATGACCACAACTTGATCTAGGTAGGCTAAGTGATAACTTTGCTGTGGGTTTAGATGGTTCTAGTTCTAAAAATTCTTCGCATTCGCAGCGCCATTCATTTTTCATCATTACCGGCATACGGTAGATAACAACGTTTAAAAAGCTACCAACAGCAAGGCTTACGATGAAGACAGCGCTATAAAAAAATAAAGGTGATAATTCAAATACGAGAATTAAGTTATCTAGATACCCCATAAGCAATAATTAACCGACAACCTGACCCATTTGGAAAATAGGTAAATACATAGATACAATTAAACCACCGACCAAAACACCAAGAACAGACATAATCAAAGGCTCCATTAAGGAAGTTAAACTATCAACAGCATTGTCGACTTCCGTTTCAAAAAAGTCAGCGACTTTACCTAACATAAAATCTAAAGAGCCAGCTTCTTCACCAATGGCTACCATTTGAATGACCATATTAGGGAATAATTCACAATCTTTCATGGCAACTTGCAGTTGCGTACCTGTTGAAATTTCATCTTTAATTTTAAGCGTTGCATCACGAAAAACAATATTACCCGTAGCTCCAGCCACTGATTCCATCGCTTCGACTAGGGGGACACCAGCAATTGACATGGTCTCAAGTGTTCTTGTAAAGCGAGCAATTGCAGATTTAGTGGCGATATTTCCCATAATAGGTAGCTTTAAAGTAATAATGTCTACACGTTTACGAAATTCAGCTGAGGAGACGTGAAGTCGCTTATACAGCTGAAGAATGCCAAAGATAGCAAAAACAAAGACCCACCAATAAGCTTGCATAAATTCTGAAATAGCGATAACAAATAAGGTCATACCTGGTAATTCAGCGCCAAAGCTCGCGAAAATCTCTCCAAACTGAGGCACGACAAAAATAAGTAAAATCGCGGTGACTATAAAAGCAACAGATAAGACGGCAATGGGGTAAGACATAGCCTTTTTTACTTTGGCTTTTATTGCTTCTGTTTTTTCTTTATAAGTGGCTAATTTATCTAACATGCCTTCTAAGGCACCGGCTTGTTCACCCGCTTCAACCAAGCTAACAAAAAGATCATCGAAATATAAGGGGTGCTTAGATAATGCTTCTGCAAAGTTAGAGCCACCTTCGACGTCAACCTTAATAGCCATGATAAGTTCTTGCATACTAGGGTTTGCATGGCCTAAGCCGATAATATCAAACGATTGAACTAAAGGAACGCCAGACTTCATCATGGTTGCTATTTGGCGGCTGAAAATAGCGATATCAGCCGGTAGTATGGGCATTTTTCGTTTACTAAAAAGAGGCTTTGGCTTCTTTTTAATTCTTAAAACATTAATGCCTTGTTTGCGTAAGGTTGCTTTAGCAATAACCTCAGAAATCGCAAAAAACTCACCTTTTGTTCTTTTTCCTTCTCTATTAGTGCCTTCGTATAGAAACTCAACTTTTTCTGCTAGTTTTTTAGCCATAATCAATATCCTTAGTCTTTCGTGATTCGGTTTGCTTCTTCTAAACTGGTTAAACCTTGCATGACCTTTTTAAGAGCTGAACGTCGTAAGTCATCAATGCCCTCCTCAGCTGCCTGATCTGCTATTTCAATAGAGTTTTTTCCATCCATAATCATTCGACCAATAGCCTCAGAAATTTCCATAACCTGATAGATGCCAACTCGACCCTTGTAGCCATCATTACATTGAGAGCAACCAACAGGTTTGTATATTTGAAAGTTATCAGCAAGGTCTTCTTTAGTAAAGCCTTCTTCTAGTAATGTATTTTCGGGTAATTCTTCTTTAGCCTTACAACTGGTGCATAAGCGTCTGCCTAAACGTTGGGCAATAATTAAAGAAACGGATGTCGCTATGTTGAAAGGGGCAACACCCATATTCATTAAGCGAGTGAGTGTTTGTGGGGCATCATTGGTATGTAATGTAGACATAACCATATGACCCGTTTGGGCGGCTTTAATCGCTATTTCAGCGGTGCTGAGGTCACGTATTTCACCAACCATGATAATGTCAGGATCTTGACGTAAAAAAGCCTTAAGAGCTCTTTCAAAGGTCATTCCGACTTTATCGTTTACATTTACTTGATTGATGCCTTCTAAATTTATTTCTACTGGGTCTTCTGCGGTCGAAATATTAGTGCCTTCAACATTTAAAATATTTAGGCCTGTATAAAGAGACACTGTTTTACCACTACCCGTGGGGCCGGTTACTAATATCATGCCATAAGGATTGGCAAGAGCTTTTAGATATTTTTCTTTTTGTTCAGGCTCATAACCCAGCATATCTATACCCAGTTTAGCGCTTGATGAATCTAAAATACGCATGACCACTTTTTCGCCAAACAAAGTAGGGCAAGTACTAACACGAAAGTCGATAGAGCGTTTTTTAGATATTTTTAATTTAATTCGGCCATCTTGCGGGACACGGCGTTCAGAAATATCCATACGAGACATGACTTTTATGCGTGCCGTTAATTTGCCAGCCAAATTGAGCGGTGGAGAAGCAACTTCTGCTAAGATACCGTCCACTCGGTAACGGATACGATAACGTTTTTCGTAAGGTTCAAAATGTAAATCTGAAGCTCCTTTATTGATGGCATCTAGTAAAATTTTGTTGACGTATTTAACGACTGGCG